>SLSW01000167.1 GCA_007130245.1 Micromonosporaceae bacterium | reverse complement strand
GCCCGGGCGTGCGCGTCCGCCCGGCCGCGCGCGCCGGTGGCCAGCGCCACCCTGGCGGCCGCCAGTCGCGCCTCGACCTGCCCCAGGCCGTCTCCGCACGCCAGAGCGCGCTCGGCCAGCTCCCGCGCCGGGCCGGGATCGTCCTCCTCGGCGCGCAGCCGGGCCAGGCCCGCCAGCAGTGGCTGCATGGCCTGCTGGTCGCCGCTGCTCTCGGCGTACGCCAGCGCCTGCTCGTACGCCTGCCGGGACGCCACCCGGTCGCCGCGTAGATGCAACAGACGCCCGCGCAGGTCCAGCGGGTAGGCGGCCATCCGGGAACCCAGCTCGTCGAAGATCGCCAGCGCGGCGTCGACGTCGCGCTGGGTCTCCTCCAGCTGGCCCTGCCGCAGCCGGATCTCGGCCCGGTTGCTCAGCGCGAGCGCGCCGAACGCACCGTAACTGGACAGGTCCGCCAACCGGATCGCGACATCCAGCTCCGCCATGGCCTCGGCGTAGGTGCCCTCTTCCAGGTGGTGGGAGGCGCGGTTGGTGTGGATCCGGATCAGCTGCAGGACGTCACTGGCACGCTCGGCGTACTCCAGCGCCTTGCGATAGTGCGCGGCGTTGGCACGCCGGTCGCCCTCCATGGCCGCCAGCATCGACAGCACGGTGTGTGCGGTGGCCAGCGCCGCCGGGTCGTCAGCGGCGGTCGCCGCCTCCAGCGCCCGCACCGCGTGATCGCCGCACTCGGTGAGGTCGCCCCGGATCCAGTGGGCGGAGGCGGCCCACGCCAGCAGCATCGCGCGGTCCGGCGTCGGTGGCCCACCGGTGTCGCCCTGCTGGTAGACCGCGAGCGCCTCGTCGTGCTCCCCGCGCAGGTAGTGGATCAGCCCGATCCGCCAGGCCAGGCCCGGCGGCAGCGGACGGCTGTCCCCGGCCGCGCACTGGTAGCGGGCCAACGCCTCACTCCAGTCGCCGCGCACCAGATGGGCGTTGCCGGCGAGCAGCTCCATGGTGGTGTCCCGGTGCCGCTCGGGAAGCGCCGCCACCACATCGATGACCGCATCGGACTGACCGCCAGCGATCAACTGGTCACCGACCTCGGCCAGCAGCGAGACCATCCGTTGGTGCGCGTCGATCGCGGCCAGCGACCGTAACGCCGCGGCCGGCTGGCCGTGTTCGGCGAACCACGCGGCGGCCGCGTCGTGCAGCTGGCGCGCCTCGGCCGGCGACGGGGGCGCCTGCGTGCTGACGAACCGGCGCGCCAGCGGATGCAGCCGGTACCACTGCCCGGAACCCGCCGGCGCCGCCACGCTGGCGGTCGGCTCCACGAACAGCCCCCGCCGAGCCATGCCGGCCACCAGGTCGGCGGCGTCCGGCACCCCCAACGCCCCGCACAGCTCGGCCGTGAACGAACCGAGCAGCCCCCCGATCGCCAACACCCGCTGGCTGGCCGGCGACTCCTGGCGGTAGATCGTGTGCAGCAGATCCGTGAGCTGGCGGTGGGAGCCGGCCAGCCGGGCGACCCGCCCGGCGCGGTCGGCGGTCTCGATGTCCCGCAGCGCCTCGACGGTGAGCCGGACCGCGATGGGCCAGCCGCCGGCGGCGGAGCGGATCTCCTCGGCCAGGCCGCGGGTCGTGTCCCCGAGCAGCTCCGCCAGCAGCGTTGCCACCTCTTCCCTGGTGAAGGCCAGGTCCGCACCGGTCACCTCCAGCACCTGCCCCTGTGCGCGCAACCGCGCGGTCGGGATCGACGGCGGCACCCGGGTGGACAGCACCAGGTGCAGCAGCGGTGGGGCGTGGCGTACCAACCCGGCCAGCAAGCTCGCGCACGGCCCCTCGTCCACGAGGTGGGCATCGTCGATGACCAGCACCAGGTCGCGGTGGAGCCGCTGGCCGAGCACCTGGCCGAGCAACTCGGCCATGGCCTGCGCCCGCACCGTCTCCCCGTGGGGCGAGGCCGGGCCGCGGATCGCCGCCACCGACAGCTCCGGCACGTCACCGAGGTGCCTGCGCAGCGCCTCCACCAGCCGTAGCCAGAACGTCGTCAGGTCCCGGTCGTCGCCGGCCGCCGGGTAGACCACCGCGTTGATCCCCGCCGACCACGCCGTCAGGAGCGTGGTCTTACCGAACCCCGCATCGGCGACCAGGATCGTCAGCCGGTGCGCCACGGCCTGGTCCAGGGTCGACTCCAGCCGCGCCCGCGGCGGCAGGCCGGTCACGGCCTGTCTCCACGAGCGCTGGCCCCGAGGGGTGCGGGTGGTGTCACCGGACCGATCGTAGAGCGGGTCTGTGCCCAGGTCACGTCGGGTACCGGTCGGTAGCGGCCGGGTCACACCAGCGTCGCCACGGCACGGCGCGGCGCGGCGCGGGGGTAGGTTGAGTCGGTGGCGGGTGCGCGCGCGGCGGGGATCGGGCTGGCCGGCGCCGCGGGCGTGGCGATGGCGCTGCAGGCGCGGATCAACGGCGAGCTGGCGGTACGCGTCGGCGACGGTGTGACCGCCGCGGTGATCTCCTTCGGCGTGGGCCTCGCCCTGCTGGCGGTGATCGTGCCGCTGGTGCCGACCGGCCGGCGCGGACTGCCCGCGGTGCGCGAGGCACTGCGGGCCGGCACCCTGCGCTGGTGGCACTGCCTCGGCGGGGTGTTCGGCGGCTTCGTGGTCGCCACCCAGGGGTTGACCGTGTCCACCATCGGGGTGGCGGTGTTCACGGTCGCGCTGGTCGCCGGGCAGTCGACCAGCAGCCTGGCGGTGGACCGTTCCGGCCTCGGCCCGGGGGCACCCGAGCCGGTCACACGGGCGCGGGTGGCTGGCGCGGTGCTGTGTGTGGTGGCCGTGGTGGTGGCGGTGGCGGACCGGCTGGACGCGCCGGCCACGTTGGGGCTGGCCGTACTACCGCTGCTGGCCGGTGCCGGCATCGCCTGGCAGCAGGCGGTCAACGGCCGGGTACGGGCCGCTGGCGGGTCGACCTGGCCGGCCACGCTGGTCAACTTCGCCGTGGGCACGGTCGCGCTGGGGATCGTGTTCGCGGTGGTGGTGGCGGTGCGCGGGTGGCCCGCCGGCGATCTGCCGCCGGAGCCCTGGCTGTACGCCGGAGGGGTGCTCGGGGTGGTCCTGATCGCGATCGCCGCCGCGGTGGTGCGGTTCACCGGGGTGCTGCTGCTCGGGTTGTCGGCGATCGCCGGCCAGGTGGCCGGCGCGCTGGTGCTGGACCTGGTGGTGCCGGCCGACGGGCGCCCGCAGCTGAACACGTACGCGGGGGCGGCGCTGCTGCTGGTGGCGGTCGCGGTCACCACCCTGACCCGTCGTGCCGTACCGGCCGGCGCCTGAAGCCGGCCCGCGCCTGAAGCCGGCCCGCGCCTGAAGCCGGCCGGCGTCCGGGTCAGCCGGCGTCGGAGGAGTGGCCGGGAAAGACCTTGGCGGACGGGTCGATGACCACGGCGGCGTTGTTGACCGCCGTGGCGGCCTCACCGAAGCCGGTGGCGATCAGCCGCACTTTGCCCGGGTAATCGGTGATGTCGCCGGCCGCGAACACCCGCGGCTGGTTGGTTGCCATGGTGGAATCCACCAGAATATGCCGCTTGTCCAACTCCAGGCCCCACTCAGCCAGCGGGCCGAGGTCCGCGGTGAAGCCGAGCGCGGCCACCACGGTGTCGGCCGGCAGGATCTCCACCTCATCGCTGCCCTTGTGGGTCACCTCGGCGCCGGTCACCCGGTCGTCGCCGCGCAGCCGGGTCACCTCGGCGTTGACGATAATGCGCACCGGCAGCTGGCGTACCCGCTTCACGGTGTGCTCGTGCGCCCGGAACCGGTCGCGGCGGTGCACCAGGGTGACCGATGTGGCGATCGGTTCCAGGGCCAGCGCCCAGTCGAAGGCGGAGTCACCCCCACCGACGATCAGCACGTCCTGCCGGGCGTGGTCGTCCAGGTGGGGGACGAAGTAGACGACGCCGGTGCCGGTGAACGCGTCGGCGGCCGGGAGTGGCCGGGGCGTGAAGCTGCCCAGGCCACCAGTGATCAACACCGCTCCGCAGCGCAGCGATTGCCCGTCCGCCATCTCCAGCACCGGCAGGCCGTCGTCATAGGACAGCTTCGCGGCGGCGACGCCCAGCAGGTATAAGGGCTCGAACGGCGCCGCCTGGGCCACCAGGTTGGCGACCAGGTCGCGGCCGCGGATCGCCGGGAACCCGGCCACGTCGTAGATCTGCTTCTCCGGGTACATCGCGGTGATCTGGCCGCCGGCCTCCGGCAGCGCGTCGATCACCGCCATGGACATGCCGCGGAATCCGGCGTAGTACGCGGCGAACAGGCCGGTCGGGCCGGCTCCCACGATCGCGATGTCCACCTCGCGGTCCACTTCACGCACTAGAACCACCGCCTCACGCTGCGTCTCGCCTGACTCGACGGTACGGTGGCCGTCCTGGGCCGGCAACCGCATCGGGTGGGATGTGTCACCACCCGGGAAGTTCCGCCCGGTGGTGCCGGCGGCTCAGCGGGGCATCCGGAAGTCGGGCAGCGTGATGTCGGGGCCGGAGGGGCCGCCGGCCGGCCGCCTGCGCCGGCGGTGGCGGAAGAGGATGGCGGCTATCACACCGCCGATGAACCCGAACAGGTGCCCCTCCCAGGAGACGCGCTCCTGGCCGGGCAGCATCCCGAACATCTGCCACCAGTAGAGCATCCCGATCAGCAACGCGACCGCGATGTTCCACCAGCTGCGCTCGACGATGCCGCGGGTCAGCAGCAGTCCCAGAAAGCCGAAGATGACCCCGCTGGCGCCGACGTGGACGGAGCCGGCCGAGCCGACGATCCACACCCCCAGCCCGGCGACGAACATGATCACGCCGGTGGACCACAGGAATCGCTTCACCCCGGCAGCCAGCACGAACGTCCCGAGCAGGATCAGCGGGATGCTGTTGGCGTACAGGTGGGCGAAATTGGCGTGCAGGAACGGTGCGAACAGGATGCCGTCCAGCCCGTCGATCTGCTTGGGTCTGATCCCCCCGGCCTGGGCCAGGCTGTAGCCGGGAGTCGCCCAGTCCAGCACCTCGATCAGGAACAGGAACGGCACGACCGCGCACATCACCACGAACGCCCGGCCGAGGCCGGCGTAGAACGGCTCGGTGCCGAAACGCAGCGGTTCGTCGTCGGGCCGGGACAGCTCGTTCATCACGCCTTCGTTGGTACCAGCCACGCTGCGTACGGCCAAATCACCCGGCCCGCCGTACCGCGCCCGCTGCCCGGCGTTCGGCGGCGGCCTCCCCCTTGGCCGCCACCGGCACGTGGCGCCCGGCGGCAGCCAGTCCGGTGCGCGGCATGTTGGCGTATAACACTTCCCAGGCGCCGGCGCGGACCACGTACGTCTCGTGCCAGATCCCCACGTCACCGTTGGTGCCGACCCGGCGGTTGAAGGCCCGCCAGGCCGGATGGTGCGGCAGTGACGCGTCCCGCGCGAACGCCTCGAGTTGCTCCACGCTGCGCCAGTACTGCACCAGCAGCGGCCCACGGGGACCGATCCAGGTGTGCACCCCCAGCAGACCGAGGTCGGGGCGCTGGTGGAGGGTGCGCAGCATCGGGGTCATGGCCCGTGCGACCGGCAGCCACAGGTGTAACTTCCACCACTTGTTGATCCGCATCCCGATCAGGAACACCACGATGTCACCGTCGAGATCGGCGGTCGTCCGTCCGGGCACCACTCGCGCCATGGTTCCTACCTCCTCCTGAGTATTAACAGATAGTAGCACTATCTGCTATCCATATCGAGTAAGCTGAGCGGGTGCGCATCTCCGAGTTGAGCCGCCGCAGCGGCGTGACCGTCCCGACCATCAAGTACTACCTGCGGGAAGGGCTGCTACCGCCCGGGGAGCCGACCGGTCGCAACCAGGCCGCGTACGGCGAGCAGCACCTGGAACGGCTGCGGCTGATCCGGGCCCTGCGTGAGATCGGCGGCATCGGCGTGGCCGCCGCGCGGGAAGTGCTGCGCACCCTGGACGAGCCGCCCGTCGACGCCCACGCCCTGATGGCTCCTGCCCACCGGGCGGTCATCCCGCCCTCGACCGGTGACCCGGACGACCCGGTGTGGACCGACGCCAGAGCCTGGGTGGGGTCCTGGGTGGCCGGACTGGGCTGGCACGTCGACCCCGACGCGCCGGCGCTGGACCGGCTGGCCGACGTGGTCGTGACAGCGCGCCGGCTCGGCTACACCGACCTGCTCGAGCGCCTGCCCCGCTACGCCACCGCGGCGCTGATGGTGGCCGAACAGGAGGTGGTCACCGCGACCGGGCGGCGGGACCCGGCGGCGGTGATGGCGGCGGTGGTGGTCGGCACGGTGCTCGGTGAGGCGCTGCTGTCGGCGATCCGGCTGCTGGCCCACGAGCACGTCTCCGCCACCCGCTCCCAGGACCCCGCCGATCTAGGGATTGTTCACGTGAGTGGTGATCAAACTACGTGAACAATCCCTAGATCAACTGGCGATGGGTGGGGTCAGTACCAGTTGTTGGCCTGGAAGAAGCTCCAGGCTGAACACGGCGTACCGTAGCGGTTCTCGATGTAGCTCAGCCCCCACCTGATCTGCGTCACCGGGTTGGTACGCCAGTCGTCGCCGTACTCGGCCATCTTGTCGCCCGGCAACGACTGTGGAATGCCGTACGCCCCGGAGGAGGGGTTCTCGGCCAGCTCGTTCCAGTTGCTCTCCCTGGTCCACAGATTCTCCAGACAGGACATCTGGTCGAGAGCGAAACCCCACTCCAGCAACAGCGTGCAGCCGGTAGCCCGGTTGCCGCTGTACTCACTGCAGGAGGCGGGAACCGACGGCGCCGGCGGCGGATGGGCCGCCGGCGCGGGTTCCGCCGGTCGGGTGCCGGCCTCCTCGGCCCGGCCCACATGCCCGGCCGCGCCGTCGGCGCCGAGCCCGCTCACCTGGCTCACCGCGGCCCGCTGGCCGCGATCGGTGCGCGCGATCGCCTCAGCCCGGCGCTCCTTCATCTGCACTTCCGCCAACACCGCCTCCGCCTCCGCGGCGATCGCGGTCTCGGCCGCGTGACGGTCCCGGTCACTCCCGAGGTGGCCGGCACCGGTCACACCGAATAACAACATTCCTGCGGCGAGGGTACGGATAGTTAATCGACTCGCGCCACGAGTCACCAGAACAGTCCTTTCGTCGGCTGCGCATGTCGGCGCCCGCTACCGCCCGCACCCCCCGGAAACGGGACTGGACAGCGGCGTGGCGCATTCCGCCGCACACGGTGGCCTAACCAATCGGCCGATGAGGAATGGACCCCCTCGACTGTGACTGGCGGCACCAGACCTTCTGGACGTACCCTGGCATATCTACCCGCTAGCGCGGGGCAACTTACTGGAATGTGAATGAGATTCGCTCGACCGCTGGTGCGCGTGGAACGTCGTCGGAGCGAGCACGCAGTGACTGCCGGTCAACTACGGACCGTCAGGTGTCAGGCACCGAAGCGGCGCTGCCGGTGGGCGTAGCTGCGCAACGCACGCAGGAAGTCAACCCGACGGAACCCGGGCCAGTTGACGTCGCAGAAGTAGAACTCCGAATAGGCCGACTGCCACAGCAGGAAGCCGCCGAGCCGCTGCTCGCCACTGGTGCGGATGACCAGATCCGGGTCGGGCTGACCCTTGGTGTACAGATGCTGGGCGATGTGGTCCACATCGAGCAGTTCGGCGACCTCTTCCAGCGACTTACCGGCACGGGCGTACTCGTGCAGCATCGACCGCACCGCGTCGGCAATCTCGCGCCGGCCCCCATAGCAGATCGCCAGGTTCACCTGCGCGCCCCCGGTGCGGTCGGCGGTCTTCTCCTCGGCCGCCTTCAGCGCAGCCGCCTGCCCGGCCGGCAGCAGGTCCAACGCACCCACCATGCGCAGCCGCCACGGCTGGCCGTCGGCGGCCAGTTCGTGGACCAGATCCTCGATGATCTTCAGCAACGGTGTGAGCTCCGACGCCGGGCGCGACAGGTTGTCGGTGGACAGCAGCCACACCGTCACGTGCCCGACGCCGACGTCGTCGCACCAACGCAACAGCTGCCTGACCCGCTCGGCCCCCACCAGGTGACCGTCGGTGGCGTCGACGAAGCCCATCTCCCGGGCCCATCGGCGGTTGCCGTCGACCAGCACCCCGATGTGCGCCGGCAGCGGCCGACCGGCCAGGCTGGCGGCGAGCCGGCGCTCGTACAGCGAGTACGCAAGATCGCGGAGGGCCATGCCACAAGCCTAATCGCCTGCGCACGGCCCTCCCGCCCGGGTGGCCGATCTTGCGTCACATGCGATCTTGCGTCACAT
>SLSW01000265.1 GCA_007130245.1 Micromonosporaceae bacterium | reverse complement strand
GCCGCTCGGATGGACGGTCACCGGCGTGGGCTGGGCCGCCGACGAGCGCTCCGGCGTACGCGCCTGCGCGGTGGCCGGCAGCGGACCGTCTCCACTGACCGGAGGGCCGGCTGACCTGCTGTTGATCGCGGAGGCACCCGGGGTGGGACTGGCCAGCCGCTACGCCGGCCTGACCGGGCCGGATCCCGGCGCGATGCTGGCCGAGGCGATGGCGAACAACCCGCCGCACGCCAAGCTCAAGGCCGGCGGTCATCCCACGCCTTTGTGGAGCATTCCCTCGGCAGATGACCGAAGCGCGTACGTGGGCGAGGCTCGTGCGGTGTGGCTGGTCGCCGTCACCTGGCCCGCCGCGGCGGGCTATCTGCTCGCCGACGATCTGGTGCTACGCGATCTGACCGAGTGGTTGCCCCCGGAGCTGATCTACGGGGCACTCACGCCGCGCCTGCGCAATCCCCGGATCGAGTGACAATCACGCCGATTGCGTCGCCACGCTGATAGCCTTACCACTAACGCAACCGAACCCGGCGCAGTGGAGGCCGACCGTGGTGGTCAAGAAGATCTTCCTCTGGGGCGGTGTTGCGTTCCTTATCCTGTTCATCGCCTACAACCCGGCTGCCGCGGCCGACGTGTTCCGGGCGCTGGGACGGGGCGTGGTGGACATGGCCCACGGATTCGGTGACTTCTTCGCCAACCTGGCCGGCTGATGTCCACGCCGAGCGGTGAGCCTCCGGAACGGAGCGAACCTCCCACCAGTCCGCGGAGTGAGGGGGCCGGCGGGGACCCCGCGCTGTCCGACGAAGACACCCACGTGCTGGCGGTCGCGCCGGTGCAGACCCGGGTGCGCGACGACGCCCCGCCGCAGATCGACCCGGAGGAACTGGCCGGGCTGCACGGTGACGACCCCGAGGACGCCGACGGGGTGCGCCGGGTGCTGCCGCTGGAGGACGAGGCCAGTCACCTGGTGGCGCGCTATCTGTTCCCGACCGAGCGCTACCGCGGCGAGTGGAAGAAGCACCTGATTCACCTGTTCTGGCCGATCACCATCGCGCTGGTGGCCACGCTGCTGCTCGGATGGGTCTCGGGGTGGCTGGCCGGCCGGGAAAACCTGCAGATCGCGATGACCCTGTCGGTGCTGCTCTGGCTGGTGGCCATGGGTTACCTGGCCTGGCGGGTGGGTGACTGGCACTTCGACCGGTTCATCCTGACCAACAAGCGGGTGATGGTGGTCAAGGGCATCATCACGCGGAAGGTGGCGATGATGCCGTTGCTGCGGGTCACCGACATGAAGTACGAACAGTCGCCGCTGGGCCGGGTGCTGAACTACGGCACGTTCGTGCTCGAGTCGGCCGGTCAGGACCAGGCGTTGCGCGAGGTGCCGCACCTGCCGAGTCCGAACGAGCTCTACCTGCGGGTGGTCGAGGAGATGTACGAGCCGGCTGCGGTCGAGGCCCGGCTCGGGCGCTCGGGTGGGAGCGAAGAAGAATCCGATAAGGCGGGCGATTCCTGATTATTACGGAATGACCAGCCGGACCGGTCGGAAAGGCCGAGCTGTGTCGTCCGCCTGTCTCCACGCTGGATCTACGGACGCGGCTGTGACACCCTGACCCTTACGACCCGGGCACGGGAGGAGGGTCGCGTGGCGCAGGGTCCCAGCATCGAGGAGGACTTCCGCGAGTTCGTCGCGGCCCGTTCCGGTGCCCTGCTGCGCACCGCGTACCTGCTGGCTGGCGACTGGGCGACCGCGGAGGATCTGCTGCAGACCGCGCTGACCAAGACCTACCTGGCGTGGAAGCGGCTCGGGCATATCGAGGCGGTGGAGCCGTACACGCGCCGGGTGCTGGTCAACACCGCTACCAGCTGGTGGCGCCGTCGCTGGCACGGCGAGCGACCTACCGAGGTGATGCCGGAACGACCGGGCCCGGACCAACACGAACAGGCATTGGAGCGTGACGCGCTGTGGCAGCACGTTAAGCGCCTGCCGGCGCGGCAGCGTGCGGTGCTGGTGCTGCGCTTCTACGAAGACCTGTCGGAGGCCCAGACGGCCGACCTGCTCGACATCTCGCGGGGCACGGTCAAGAGCCAGACCGCGCGTGCCCTGGCGACGCTGCGCAAGAGTCTGGACGCCGACGGCGTGCTGCCGTCGCTGCGTCCGGCCGCCTCGTCGATGCGTCCGGCCGCCTCGTCGCCGCAGCCGGCGGCAACGGCCGGAACTGCGCCCGAGCGGAGTGTCGGCACCCCCGCCGATCCGTCGGTCACCCCGGTGCCGCCTGCCACGGCCGCGCCGGTGGCGGTGCCGGCTCGGCGCGCTGACGAGCCCGCGCCCGTCCACCCGGCCGCCGCCGGGGACGGGGGGTGAGGACAGTGGACGAGCTGTTGCGCGAGACCTTCGCCCAACGGGTCAAGAGCGCGCCGGCGCTCGACGACCCGGCCACGACGGCCATCCGCCGCGCCCGCCGCACCCGCCAACGTCGTCACCTGGCCGGCGGCCTCGCGAGCGTGCTCGCGCTGGTGGTGCTGGCCGGGGGGATGGTGTCAATGCGTGACTTCTGGCAGCAGCCGACCACTCACACGGGGGTGACCAGTCCCGTGCTGCCACCGCCCGAACCGGTCACCCACGAGCCGGAGCCGTGGCAGGGCAATGTGCTCGGTGTGGAGATCCGGCTGGTGAACCGGGTGTGGACCGCGGACGGCGAGCGGCTGCTGCTGTCCGGCGCCGGCCTGGTGACGCAGGCCTACCGTGCGCCGTACGGGCTCGTCTACGGCAACGACGAGGAGGTGAGCCTCCGCCTCGACGACGGCTCGGTCACCGGGCTCGCCGAGGACGCCGGCCGGTGGCGCGTCAGTCCCGACGGGCAGTGGATCGTCCTGGTTTCCGACCGGACCGCGAGTGTGGCACCGCTGGAGTCCGACGGACTCGGTGCGGTGATGCGGGCGCAGGTGCCCGAGGGCACTACACCGGTGGCGTTCTGGGACGAGCGGGTGGTGCTCGCGGGTCCGGACGCGCAGGGGTACGACGTATGGGACCCGGCGACGCCGGATTACGAGCCCTCCTGGACCGACCAGGTGGCGGCGGTGTACGGGCAGGCCGGTGCGGACCTCGTGGTGCTGGTGCAGGATTCGGATCGGTACTGTCTCGCCCTCGTGCCCGGCGACGCCGACGGGCTGGCCCCGGACGGCGTCGGCAACTGCGCGCTCCCGGTGCCGGTGACGGACCAGCCGCCGCGCGGATGGCTGTCCCCGGACGGGCGGTGGCTCGCTGTCCCGGTCGACGACGAGCTGCGCCTGCTTGACGTGCAGGCGCCGTACGGTGCGGACGCGTCGGCGGTGACCTGCCCCTGGCGGGAGCAGGTGGCGCCGATCTGGCTGGACAGCACCACGCTGGTCACGGCCGACGACGTCGGCGCGTTCAGTTGTGACGTGGGCGGCGCGGTGGAGCCGCTGAGCCTGCCGGACCGGCTCGGCAGCCGGTGGGAGTTCGTGCCGGTGCTCGGCTCGCTCGGGTAGCGATCCCGGCACCACCGGGCGACCGGTGGTGACAACCCAGGTCAGGTGCTGTCGCGTCTACTCGGTGTGGAGGCGCGGACCGACCTGGAACAGGCGGTGCGCCGCAGCCTGACGGGGGCGGCGGCCGAGATGCGCCCGACCGGCGCCGACCTGGCCGGCCGGGCGATCAGGGCGGGCCGCTGGCGACGTGCGCGGCGCGGCGCCGGCGGTGCCCTGGCGCTGCTGGCGACCACGATGGTCGCCAGCGGGGTGTTGCTGCACCAGCCGCCGCCGACCGTCAATCCGTACCTGGGTGTGGGCCTGGTCGCGCCGACGCCGCAGCCCGACCCCACGGTGCCGGCGCCGTCCCCGGCGGCGCGCCCGATGCCCGCGCTGGAGGGACACGCCGGCTGGATCGCAGCCGGCGCTACCGACGACCGGCTGATGCTCAGCGCTGGCGGGGAGGCGGACATCGACCTGCGGCACGTGCGCGGGGTGGTCTCGGCGCACCGGGCGGGGGACGGATGGGCGCTGGTCACCGGCGGTGAGCATCCCCGGCTGCACTGGGTGTCGGAGCGGCACCCACCGAGGTTGGTGCTCAGCGGCCTGGACGCGCTCGTGGTCGCTGATGAGCGGGTCGCCTGGCGGCGGGGCACCGAGCTGGGGAGCGCGAGGATCTCGGCCGCGGGTTCGTTGGAGCAGCGCTCGACCGTGGAGGTGTCCGCTCCGGCGCCGGATCCGGTCGGGTTCCTCGGCGAGACGGTGGTGCTGGGCGCGGCGCCGTCACCGGGTGCCGGAAACGGGAACTGGTCCCTGTGGCGACCGGGCGTCGACCGCGCGCCGCTGTCCGTGAGCACACCGGTGACGGCGGTCTTCGGTGCGATGCCGGACGGGCCGACGGCGGTCGGACTGGTGCCGGAGACAGACCGGCAGTGCCTGGCGCTGCTGGACGGCGCGCGCGCGTTGGCCGCGGACCGGGTCGAATGCCTGCCGGCGCTGCCGTCGGCCGAAAGACCGGCGAGCCTGTCACCGGACGGGCGCTGGTTGCTGGGTAGTCATCGCCCGCCGGGCAGCGCGGATGCCCGCGGGACGGTGCAGGGCAGCGGGCCTGACGCGGATGGTGCGGTGGTGGTCGACGGTGCGGCGGGCGCTGTCGAGGAAGGGGCGGCGGTCACCGTGCTGGTGGATGTGCAGGCCGCGTTCGCCGGCGCGCAGTCCGCGGTGGCCGAGGTCGGCGGGGTGCCGGCGCCGCTCGGGCGGGCGGTGTGGCCCGACCAGGTCTCCGTCTACTACCCGGTGGATGGGGGCGTGGTCCACCTGCGCCCGGAACTGTGGATGGCCGGTGACGAGGGCGCGGTGGAGGTGCTGCCGTTCCCGGGCGACCCAGTGGTGCTGGTGGAGCTGGCCTGAGGCATCGTGTCGCATCCGGGTGACAGGATCGGTGGTATGCGACGCGACACCCCGCCTCCGCCCGGTGTGCCGGAACAGCCCGGTGTGCCGGAACAGCCCGGCCTGCCGGGCATGCCGGAGCGATTGTTCGTGTGCACGCCCAGCAAGCTGGCGGCATACGAAGACTGTCCGCGTCGCTACCGCTACGGGTATGTGGACCGCCCTCCGCCGCCGAAGGGGCCACCCTGGGCGCACAATTCGCTGGGTGCGAGCGTGCACACGGCGCTGCGCAACTGGTACGACGTGCCGGCGGCGCAGCGGGGCCCGGAGGTCGTGCCCCGGTTGCTGCGCGGTACCTGGGTGCGGGAGGGCTACCGGGACGTCACGCAGGAGCGGGAGATCTGGCGACGGGCGCTGGGTTGGCTGGACTCGTACGTGGCGGCGTTGCCTGCCGAACCGCTCGGGGTGGAACGGGTGGTCGCGGCCCGCACTCCGGTGATCGCGTTCAGCGGTCGCGCCGACCGCATCGACCGGCGCGGTGACGAGCTGGCGGTGGTTGATTACAAGACCGGTCGGGTGCAGCCGACCGAACGCGACGCCGCAGGTTCGGCGGCGCTGGCGCTCTACGCGTTCGCCGCGCAGCGGATGTTCCGGCGTCCGTGCCGGCGGGTGGAGCTGCACCACCTACCGAGCGGCACGGTCGCGACGGCGGATCTGACCGAGCAGAGCATCGACCGGCAGGTGCGCCGTGCCGAGCAGACCGCCACCGACATCCGGGCCGCGGAGCAGGAGGTGGCGGCCGGCGGTGACGCGGACGAGGCGTTCCCCACCGCGCCGAGCCAGCTGTGCGGCTGGTGCGACTTCCGGCGCAGCTGCCCGGCCGGGCGCCAGTGGCCGGGGCAGGAGCCGTGGGCCGCGGTGGAGCGTCCCCTGGTGACCGCCGACGACGATCCCGACACCTGATCCGCGGCCCGATGCCGAGCGCCGGCTGTCACGCGGTCCCTCAGAGTCGGCACCCTGTTGCGAGGCTCCTCTGAGAGCTGCTCCGTTTGTGCGAGCGCGCTGGTCGCTGTCTACTGCGGCCGCGCTGGTCGCCGTGCTCCGTTTGTGCGAGCGCGCTGGTCGCTGTCTACTGCGGTCGCGCTGGTCGCCGTGCTCCGTTTGTGCGAGCAGCTCCCAAAGGCTCGCGGCGACAACCCCGCACGCGCCGAGGTGGCGATAGCACGCGCCGAGGTCGTGACGGGTGACTACCGATCAGCAACGCGGTAGATACGGCGCAGCTGGCCGATCTCGGCCGCGTTCTTCATCAGCTCCAGGTTGACCCACGCCACCACATGCCCGAACGCACGACCGTCGCGGTACGGCCACCGGGTGCGCTCACCGAGGTCGAGGTCGGCCTCGGTCAGGGTGTCCAGCGCCGCCGACCACTCGTCATGGCAGTGCCGGATCCGTGCCACAGCCGCGGCTGCGTCACCGGCCCACCGGACCTGGTCCGGGCGCAGGGTTCCCGCGCGGAAGGAGTGGTCGTGCACCATCGACCACCACATGTCGACATGCCACGTCAGCCACCCGATAGTGGCCGTGGGCGGCGGATCCGGCTCGGGCTCGACCCAGTCGGCACGCCAGGTCCCGTCATCGCCGCGGCGTACGCGCCAGGCATCCGGTGCCGGTAGCCGATGGCACTCGTTGTCGGTCAACCCGTCCAGCACCAACTCAGTCAGCGACCAGGCGATACGTAACTGGTCCCGCAGGAGGGCAGCTCGGGAACAGTCAACCGGGGGCGGGGGCACAAGTCGGAGATCCTACCGCCAAGCGCCGCGGGCGGCCGTTCCGGCGGGTCGACGGTCACCGGCAGATCACCGATGCCTACCTCGACCAGCTGGCGCGGGCCAACGGCTAGGGTGCCCACCGTGGTACGGCTGCCCAGAACCTCCCGCCCGGCACTGCATCGTGATGCAGCATCACGATGCAGGTGATAGGATTCCTGACATGCGCACTACCATCGACCTTCCGCCCGATCTGCATCAGCAGGCACTCGCCATCGCCCGCGACACGTCCCGGACACTGAGCGAGACCGTCGCAGATCTCATGCGACGTGCACTCGGCCAAGGCCAGCGGAGCGACTCGCGCATCACCCGTGACGAGCTGACCGGGTTACCGGTCTTCAGCGTCGGCAAGGTCATTACCACAGAGGACGTACGGTCTCTGGAGGACGACGAGTGACGATCCTGCTCGACGGCAACGTCCTGATCGCGCTGCTCAACTCAGACCACGTTCACCACCGAACAGCTCGGCGGTGGCTCGTTGATCTCCAGGAGAACTTCGCCACCTGTCCTGTCACCGAAGGAGCGCTGGCCCGATTCGCATTTCGTGGTGGACGAACCGCCGAAGATGTCGAGCAGCTCCTTGGCATGCTGGCTCAACACTCCCGCCGGGAGTTCTGGCCAGACAGCCTCCCGTATGACGATGTCCGGTTCAAGGGCGTCATCGGTCACCGGCAGGTCACCGATGTTTATCTCGCCCAGTTAGCGCGGGCCAACAGCGGTCGCCTCGCAACCTTCGACAAGGGTCTCGCGCAGTCCCACGGCGATGTGGCAGAGCTGATACCCACGTAGTCCCCGGCCGACCGTGACCCGCCGCGGCGGTCAGGCGGGGACGAACCGTACCAAAAACAAGGTGGGCCACAGCTTGCCGGTGATCAGGAAGGTGTCGGTGCCGGGCACCGCGGCGATGCCGTTGAGCACGTCCGCATCGTCGCGCTGGTCCGCCGGCAGCAGCCCGGACGCGTCCACGACCGCCTCCACCTGCCCCCGGTCCGGATCGATGCGCACGATCCGGTCGGTGAGCCACACGTTCGCCCACACTGCGCCGTCCACACACTCAAGTTCGTTGATCATCGGCAGTGGGCGGTCGTCTTCTCGCACCATCACCGTGTCCAGCAGCGCGAACGTCTCGGGATCCCGGAAGCTCAACTCCGCCGTACCGTCGCTCATCACCAGCCGGTCGGCACGCTCGTCGTAGCACAGCCCCCAGCCCTCACCGTCGTAGCGCACCCGGTCGAGCTCGGCGAGCGTGTCGACGTCGCGCCGAAACGCGTACCCCTCGCGCCAGGTCAGCTGCCAGACCACGTCGTCGACGACGGTCAGTCCCTCGCCGAAGGCCCACTGCGGCAGCGGCAACAGTGCCCGCACCTCACCCGTGTCGACCTCGGTGATGCGGATGTCGGACTCCCCGTACAACCCGGTGCTCTCGTACAGCAGCCCGTCGTGCATCTCCAACCCCTGGGTGAACGCCTCGGGGTCGTGCGGATAGGTCGCGAGCACCTCCACCCGCCACGCCGCCACGCCACCGGCACCGGCATCCCCCGCCGGAACCTGCGGCGCCGCCGAGCCGGCCAGCACCGCCGTCAGCGCGGCGACCAGCCCCAGCCCGACCGTGCGCCGGCCGGCGGCGTCGCTCACGACCGCCCCGCTCCGGCCG
>SLSW01000034.1 GCA_007130245.1 Micromonosporaceae bacterium | reverse complement strand
TGCTAACCTGGGGCGATGCCGAACACCGCATTCGTGCCGCGGCGGGCCGTCCGGGCCGTCCGCGAGGCGCTCGATGACACCCGCGTCGTGCTGGTCAACGGTGCCCGCCAAGTGGGGAAGAGTACGCTCGCCCGGGCCGTCGCGAGCACCCGAGCGGCACAGTGGCGTGACCTGGACCGGCCACCGGACCGCCAGTCCGCCGCCGCCGACCCCGCCGGCTTCATCTCTTTCGACGAGACAATGGTCATCGACGAGATTCAGCGCGTGCCGGAGCTGCTGCTGGCGATCAAGGCGTCGGTAGATGCCGACCCGCGCCCCGGCAGGTTCCTCCTGACCGGCTCATCCCGCCTGCTCGGCATGCGCAACCTGCCGGACACACTGGCCGGGCGGATGGAGACTGTTGAGTTGTGGCCGTTCTCCCAGGGAGAAATCGACGGCACCCCGGACGAGTTCGTTGACGCCGTCTTCCGGCATGGGCCCGATCTCCGGCTCGAGTCGGTCGTCACCCGAGCCGATTACGCCGGACGGGTGGTCCGCGGCGGTCTTCCAGAGGCCGTCGCACGCACCGTCCCACGCCGACGCGAACGTTTCCTCGACGAGTATGTACAGAACGTGATCGACCGCGAGGTGCGGGAGCTCGCGGAGATCGAACGGGTGCCGCAACTGCGGACCATGGTGCGACTGCTCGCCGCCCGTGCCGGCCAGGTCGTCGCTGCCGGCAGTTTGGAGAACGAGCTGGGCATCTCCCGACCCACCGTGGCGCGCTACCTCCATCTGCTCGACGAAGTGTTCCTGATCTCGCGGGTGCCCGGCTGGTCCCGCAACCTGGGCACCCGCGCCACTGCCGCCAGCAAGCTCGTCTTCGTCGACTCCGGCGTCGCGGCCAACCTGCTCTCGCTGGATGCCCATGCGCTCCGTCGCCCCTCCGCACCATTCGGCCCGCTGCTGGAGAGCTTCGTCATCTCCGAGATTGCTCGACAACTCACCTGGTCGACCGAGCGCGTGGACATGTTCCACTACCGGGACCGGAACCGGGTTGAGGTAGACCTCGTCCTGGAGAACCGACGTGGACAGGTGGTGGCCATAGAGGTCAAGGCCAGCTCCACCGTACGGGCCGAGGACTTCCGCGGTCTACGGCACCTGGCGAGCCGGCTCGGTGACGACTTCCTGCCCGGAGCCGTGCTGTACACGGGCAACAGCACGCTGCCGTTCGGCCCGAAGCTAAGCGCCATGCCCGTGAGCGCACTCTGGCAGGTCCGACGCTAACGTCGCGAACTCGACCCTCCGGCGTGTCGTACCCGGTGGTTAGCGTCCGAGCGTGCCTGATCCACCACCGGTCCAGACGTACGTGCAGCCGCGGCTGGACGAGACGCTGGCCGACCCGTTGGCGGTGGACCTGCACGACGTCACGTTCGTGGTGCTGGACCTGGAGACCACCGGAGGCGCCGCCCGCGACGGCGCCGGCATCACCGAGGTGGGCGCGGTGCGGGTGCGCGGCGGCCAGCAGCTGGCCGAGCTGGCCACACTGGTCAACCCGGGCACGGCGGTGCCGCCGTTCATCACCGTGCTGACCGGCATCACCACCGCGATGGTGGCCGAGGCCCCGCCGATCGAACAGGTGCTGCCGAGCGTGCTGGAGTTCCTCGGCGACGCGGTGCTGGTGGCGCACAACGCGCCGTACGATGTGGGTTTCCTCAAGGCCGCCTGCGCCGCCGGCGGCTACCGGTGGCCGAGGCCGGTGGTGCTCGACACCGCCGCGCTGGCCCGGCGGGTGCTCATCGCCGAGGAGGTGCGCGACCGCAAGCTGGCCACGCTGGCGGCCCACTTCCACACCACCGTACGGCCCACCCACCGGGCGCTCGACGACGCGCGCGCCACCGTGGAGGTGCTGCACGCGCTGATCGGGCGCCTGGGCAGCCACCGGGTGCACACGCTGCGCGACACCATCGAGTTCGTCAAGGCGGTCAGCCCGGAGCAGCGGCGCAAGCGGCACCTGGCGCGCGACCTGCCGCGCGTGCCCGGGGTCTACGTGTTCCGGGGCGGCGACGACAAGGTGCTCTACGTCGGCACGTCGGTCGACATCGCCACCCGGGTGAAGAGCTACTTCACCGCCAGCGAGAAGCGCGCCCGGATCCGGGAGATGCTGGCCGCCGCCGAACGGGTCGAGGCGGTCGAGTGCGCCCACGCGCTGGAGGCGCAGGTGCGGGAGCTGCGGCTGATCGCCGCGCACCGCCCGCCGTATAATCGCCGCTCCCGCGACCCGCAACGGGTCTGGTGGCTGAAGCTGACCACCGAGCCCTACCCGCGGCTGTCGATGGTGCGCCAGGTCAGCGACGACGACGCCACCTACCTGGGCCCGTTCGGCTCCCGGCGGGCCGCGGAGGCGGCCGCGGCCGGCATCTACGACGCGGTGCCGCTGCGCCAGTGCACCACCCGGCTGTCGCCACGGCGGCCGTCGCCGGCGTGCGCGCTGGTCGAGCTGGGTCGCTGCGGCGCGCCGTGCGAGCACCGGGTCACGCCGCAGGTGTACGACGAGCAGACCGCCGACCCGGTGCGCCAGGCGTTCGTCGGCGACCCGGAGCCGGTGGTGGCAGCGCTGCGGGCACGCATGTCCACACTGGCGTCCCGCGGCCGGTTCGAGGAAGCCGCGAAGGTGCGCGGGCGGCTGGCGGTGCTGCTGCGGGCGTGCATCCGCGCGCAGCGGCTGCGGTCGCTGACCGGCATCGCAGAGGTGTGCGCGGCGCGCGCTGCCGGCGACGGTTGGGAGCTGGCGGTGGTGCGCCACGGGCGGCTGGCAGGTGCCGGGTACGCGCGGCCCGGAGTGCACCCGCGCGGCGTGCTGGACACGGTGCGCGCCGCCGCCGAGACCGTGACGCCGACCGCACCCGGCCCGGTGCCGTGCGCGACCGCCGAGGAGACCGACCGGGTGCTGGCGTGGCTGGAGCAGCCGGACACCCGCCTGGTGGAGGTCTCGGCCGGCTGGGCTTCCCCGGTGCGGGGCGCGGCGCGGTTCACCGAGTTGCTGAGCCACGCCGAGCGGGCTCCTGCCGCTGTTGCGAGCATCACTTCCGATCATCGACCATCGCTGGGCAGCATCTAACCGAGCAGCTGACACCGCTGTTCACAGCGAGTGGTTGGAGAGTGACGATGCTGGACGAGGTCGGCCTGACCCCGGAACATGAGCGCGCCTACCGGGCGCTGGTGCAGCTGGCCGGAGCGCAGCCCGGCGAGGTGGCCGCCCAGCTCGACACCGACGAGCAGCAGGCAGAGAAACTCCTCGCCGCCCTGATCGACGCCGGGCTGGCGGCCCAGCAGCCGGCACCGGACGGCACCGGACAGCTTTACCACGCCCAGCCGCCGGACGTTACGCTCGGTGCGGCACTCGTACGCCGGCAGGAGTCGCTGGAGGAGGCACGTCGCTCGGTGGCGCAGCTGGCCGAGGAATACCGCTCGAGCCTGCGGCGCCACGACGCCGACGAACTGGTCGAGATCGTGCGCGGCCGGGCGGCGCTGCGCCAGCGGCTGCGGCACCTGCAGGAAACCGCCGAGCAGGAGGCGCTGTTCTTCTGCCGCATCAACCCGGTGGCCATGTCCAGCGCCGACAACAGCGAGGAGTTCACCGCCCTGGCCCGCGGCGTGCACTACCGGGTGATCTACGAACGGGCGCTGCTGGAGGAACCCGGCATGATCGAGAGCCTGGAGGCCGGCATCCGCAGCGGCGAGCAGGCGCGGGTCGCCGCCACGCTGCCGGTACGGCTGGCGATCTTTGACCGCTCGGTGGCGGTGTGCCCGCTGGTGCCCGACGGCGACAGCCGCGAACCCACCGCCGCAGTGGTCGGCCGCAGCCAGTTGCTGGACGCGCTGCTGGCGCTGTTCGACAGCGCCTGGGACCGGGCCTCGCCGGTACGGCTGTCGACACCGGACGCGGGCACCGGGCCGGTGGTGGACCAGCCCGACACCCAGGAGCGGTTGCTGCTGTCGCTGTTCGTCGCCGGCGTGCCGGACAAAGCCATCGCCTCCCAGCTGGGCATCAGCAGCCGCACCGTGCAGCGCCGGTTCGGCGAGCTGATGGCCCGGGCCGGGGTGGACACCCGACCCGGGCTGGCGTTTCAGGCCGCGCGGCGCGGCTGGGTCTAGGCCGGCCCAGCCGCGCCGCGCGATCGGGGTGAGCGCTACCGCACGCCGTAAGCGCGGATCACCGTCTGGGTGACCTCGCTGCCGTCGGCCGCCTCGGCGTGCACCCGCAGCGACACCGCGTCCGAGTCCGGGGCGACCACCGCCACGAAGGTGTCCCCGGTACGTTGCACCGGCACCGCGTGCCACGTCTCGCCGTCGTCGGACGACACCTCCAGCGACACCTGGGTGCCCTCCGGAGCCGGCAGGCCGTCCTGATGACGCACCGACAGCTCCAGCGGGTGGGTGCCGCCGACCCGGCCCTCGAGGTCGGTCGGCACGTCATAGTCGACCTGCAGCAACGGCAACGGCTCGGCACCGTCGGTGTGCCCGGAGGTGAACTCCCAGGCGGTCTCGGTGGCGGTGGCCCACTGCCACTCCGCGGACTGGCGCTGGGTGCTCAGCTCCAGCCGGTAGTCGGCCGTTGCCGCGGTGGTGGTCACGTCCCGCACCGCGTCCGGCAGGTCGGCCACCAGCTCACCGTCGCGCCACAGTTGCGCCGACACGGTGTCCGTCCAGGCGTCGGCCGGCCCGAAGTGGCGGCTGCTGCCGTCGACGAACTCCGGCACCCGCAGCTGCATCACGTCGCCGTGGCGGGTGGAGACCAGCTGCGGTACGCCCACCGGGCTGGCGGGCCGGATCACCGGCGCGTGCCAGGACACCGTGCCGTGGATGCCGGCGTCGTACGAGGCGGGGACGTCGGTCAGGCCGCCGAACAGCGGGTTCATGTTGTCCCACGTGTACTCGTGGTGCACCCGATGGTGCCACAGAGTGTCGCCGGCGCTGACCCACTCCTCGCGGCTGGTGCCCGGCTGCATGATGCGCTGGGTGTCGTTCCAGGCGTAGGTCTGCCACGGCCGCCAGCCGAACCGCTGCTCCTTCGCCCAGTCGAACCCGCCGAGGTAGGTGTAGTCGACGTCGAACCGGGCCGAGTTGGCCGGCTCGACCGTGTGCACCACCGACTCGGGCACCCGGTCGGCCTCCACGTGCATCACGTCGTACAGGTAGGAGCTGTCCGCGTTCAGCTCCAGGCTGATCTGCGCGGTGCCCGGTTGTGCCAGCCGGTCCAGCAGCCGCTGGCCGGTGTCGTACGACATCGCCATGTTCGGCAGCGGGTCCCGGAAGCCGACCGGGCGCCACACCGTCCACGGTGAGGTGTTGTCCGGTGCGATTCCCAGCGCCGCCTCGGCGCCGGCCTCGGCCAGCGTGTCCAGGAGGTCCCACGGCGTTTCGCGGGTGATCTCAATCAGCACGGCAGCCCCGGCCAGCTCGACGCCGGCCAGATCCTCCTCGGTGCCGGCGCCGCCGGACACCAGCGGAAGCTGCTTACGGCCGTCGAAGACCGGCGAGTTGTGGCCCAGATACATGTTTAGCGGTCCGGACACGCCGGGCACGTGGGCGTCGACGATAGGTGCCACCAGTTGCCAGCGTGACGAGAACTCGTATCCGCCGGCGGCGAGCGGTGCGGTCGGGGTGACGCTGACCTGCTGCACCGTGCTGAAGTGCATGCCGCCCCAGTTGACGGTGCGGCCGTTGGCCATCTCCCGGTGCACGTAGTAGCTCAGGACGGTACGCTGCTCCGCCGGCTGCGGCGTCTCGATACGCACCGGCGTGGCAGCGCCCGCGTCCAGCACCACCTCCGTGTCCCCGGTGATCTCCAGCTCCGGGTCGGTGATGACGTACACCTGCTCGAACTGCGGGTCGTAGTCGGTGACCAGCCCGTGCAGCAGGTAGGTCCCCTCCTCCACCTCGAGGGTGCGCTCCTCGCCGGACGGGATCCACCACAGAACGTCGTTACGCCGGTCCTCCCCGTGCAGGGCGACCACCGGGGCGCTGGTCGACTCACCGTCGGCGTCCTGCGCACGCAGTGTCACCGTGTGCTTCGGTCCGGCGGCGGTGGTCGCCACCGCGGTGCGTACGACAACCCCGTCCGCGCCGGTGGCGGTGATCCAGCCGCTGTGACGTCCGCGCTCCAGCGCCGGAACGTCCAGCGCCACCGCAACGTCGACGGACCCGCCGGCCGGCACCGTCACCTCGGCGGCGTCGGGGCTGAGCGCACCGGACGCGTCGGCGTCCCGGTCGATGTTGTGCAGGTCGACCGACAGCTCCAGGGTGATGTCGTCGCCGGTGCCGTTGGCGTAGGTCAGCGACGACTCCACCGGCTCACCCGGCTGGGTCTGGATGCCGAAGTCGAGCACCCCGCTGCCGTAGACGCCCTGGCTGAACGCGCGCGCGACATCCAGCCGCCCGCCGCCCTGCGCGAACACGTCCAGGTCCGGGTGCGGCTCGGCGGTGCTCACCAGCGCGTCCTTGAACAGGATCGGGTCGAGCTCCGGGTGCGCCTGCGCCAGCAGCGCGGCCGCGCCGGCCACGTGCGGAGCCGACATGGAGGTGCCGGAGGCGGCGGTGTGGTGCTCACCGACCGGCGTACCCATCTCGGTGCCGTCCGCGCGCGCCGCCACGATCCCCACCCCGGGGCCGGTGATCTCCGGCTTGAGGGCGTTGTCGCCGACCCGCGGCCCGCGGCTGGAGAAGCTCGCCAGCTCGTCGTCGGCGTCGACCGCGCCGACCGTGAGCGCGGCGGTGGCCGCGCCGGGCGAGCCGACGCCGTAGTCGGTGCCACGGTTGCCGGCCGAGATGACGAACAGCGCGCCGGTGTCGGCGGTGAGCTGGTTGACCGCCTGGCTCAGCGGGTCGGTGCCGTCGGTGGCCGCGCCGCCGAGGCTGAGGTTGACGACGTCGGCGCCTTCGGCGACCGCCCACTCCATGCCGGCGATGATCCACGAGTCGAAGCCGGCTCCCCAGTCGTTGAGCACCTTGCCCGACAGCAGCTCCGCCGCGGGCGCCACACCGGGAGCGGCCCCGCCGGATGCGGCTCCGGTGCCGGCGGCGGTCGCCGCCACGTGGGTGCCGTGCCCGATCGTGTCGTCGGTGGTCGCGCTGTTGCTGAAGTTCTGCGCGGCGACCACCTTGCCCGCCAGGTCCGGGTGGTTCTCGTCGATGCCGGTGTCCAGCACCGCGATCGTCACACCGCTGCCGTCGACACCGGCGTCCCACACCTGCGGCGCGCCGACCTGCGGCACGCTGTCGGCCAGGTCGACGGTGACGCGTCCGTCCAGCCAGATCTCGGCCACCCCGGCCGACAGGTCCGGCTCGACCTGTGCCCGCGGGCCGGCCACATCGGCATCGGCCACGGCGTCCCACAGTCCGGCCAGACCGTCCTTGTCGGCGGTGAGCGCGGCGCCGTCGATGCTGTCCAGCGCGGTCACGCCGCCGGCGGCGAAGGTGCCCAGGCTGGTGGCCGTCACGTCACCGGAGGGTTCGGCGTGGCGCACGATCAGCGGCAGATGCTCCATGGACGCGTCGTCGTAGCCCTCGGCGATCAGGTACGGCACGTCGAACAGCCGCTGGTCGAGCACACCGGCCGACACGTACGGCACCACATCGCTGGGCAGCACCAGCACGCTGTCGTCGATCTCGAGGGTGTGGAAGGTGACCGCTTCCCGGCCCGACGCCGGCTGCACGGAGGCGGCGAACCGCTCCGGCGCCGCCTCGGTCACGTGCACGACGTCGCCAGTGAGCAGGGTGAGGGTGGCCGCTGCCGGTGCGGCGGCCGGCGCGTCCGAGACGTAGGACGCGTCCGGGGGTGGTTCCGCCGTCGCCGGGGAGGCGGCGGCGAGGGTGGTGGTCAGCGCTACCGCCAGCACGGTCGCCAGCCACCGGGAGGGGCTTCGCATAGAGGTCTCCTCGCACGTCACAGACTTGATCTGCCCCGCAGTCTGCGAGTCGCGTGCGCCGGTTGTCAGCAACGAACGGCTGCGCACACATGACATGTCGCCATCTGGACACGGCTGGACGTGACGTCAGGTCGCTCTCCGTCGCCACGCCCTCGCCGGCCGTACAGTGATGGCCCAACTGCCCGGTACGTGTGATTTTGCTGGTTGCCGTGACAAGCGTGGAGATCCCGTGGGCGGAGATAGAATTGCTGACCTCGATCGGGGAGTAACTCAGTCCCAGTACGAGGCACTCGGTGGTCGCCCACCGCGTGCACCACGGTCGCAGCGGTGGGCGGCTTGATCTTGCTTCACCGGGATTACGCAGCCGATGCACCGGTGGCATAGGTGAACCCTGATGCCCCGACTTACGGTGTAATTTTGCCTGAAGAGCCCGGCCGTGAAGGCCGGGAGCACGATCGGTCACGAC
>SLSW01000255.1 GCA_007130245.1 Micromonosporaceae bacterium | reverse complement strand
TTCTCGGCGGACTTTCGCCGGGCACTGCACACCTTCGACCGCCTCGCCCACGCGTCGCACGCTCACCCGCATCCGAGTCATCGACCCCGACGCGGAAGCGACGTCGTGAAACTCGTCCAGCACCCCAACGCTGCTTCGCTCACGCGCAGCAGGCGCACCGCTATGGCGCCACCTCCCACCGCATGCCAGCCTCACGTAGGCGTTCCACGAGCCGCATTCCCATCGCCGCCGCCGGCGTGAGGACGCCGCCGGGGGTGTCCAGATCATCTGAGGCCAGGCACAGGGCCGCCTCCCCCAGCGTCACCGCGGTCATGCCGTAGCCGGGGTCCCGGCGGTCCTCGACCCGACCGCGCAACATCAGCGGCGGGCCGTCGCCGGCTGCTTCGCCCAGCAGCCGCAGCACGAAGTAGCCGCCGGCCCGTTCCTGCGGGGTGGGCCCCTCACCGGGGCGGGGCACTCGTCGCTGCACCAGCCGGCGCAGGCGCCGACTCCGCATGGCCACGGCGAGCCCGGCGGTGGCGGCCGCCACCGCGCTCGCCACCGCCAGCCCTTTCACCCCGGCCGACACACTCATCCGCTCGCTGTACCGGAAGTCGCGGCCGTACGGATAACCGGCGACAGCGTTGCTGCGCCGGACCACCCGGCCGTTGATCGCCGCCATCACGAACGGCGCCACCCACCGGCCCAGCCGCCGCTCGTAGTGGATCCCCAGACCCTCGGGACGGTCCGGCCCCGGACGGCCCGGCTCAGGTGCGAGCGCGTACGGGTCTGACATCAGCGCCCGGACCGCCGGGTCCTGCCGCATCTCCTCCACCACCCCGATCAGGCTGCTGACCGTGCCGCCGCTGACACTCCCCCGGGACTCCCCGAAGAAGGAGTCCACGCGGCCGAGCCGGCGGCCGCGGGCGCGGGCCGCCTCGTGGAGCATCAGCACGCCGAGATCCGACGGGACGGAGTCGAACCCGCAACAGTGCACGATCCGCGTACCGGCAGCCCGCGCCGCGTCGTGATGCTGATCGATCGACCGGCGGATCCACGGGACCTCCCCGGTGATGTCGCAGTAGTGGGTGCGGTTGCCGACACAGGCGGCCACCAGGGCCGAGCCGTGCACCGCATAGGGCCCCACCGTCGTGCAGACCACCCTGGTACGTCGGGTTAACGCGTCTAGCGACGCCTCGTCATGCGCGTCGGCCAGCACCACCGGCACCTCACCTGGTAGCTCACGCACCATGCGCCGCAGCTTCTCACCATCACGGCCGGCGACCGCCCATCGGACGCCCCCGGCCGAAGGCGCGCCCGCCAGATACTCCGCCACCAGCCGCCCGGTGTAGCCGGTCGCTCCCCACACCACGAGGTCGAACTCCCGGGCGCCCATGGCCGCAAGGGTAACGCGCCGTCCGGTGGGGGCCGGCTTCTGACCTGGCACGTTTCACGCCTGTGGACTGTGATCCAGCCAGGCGTCGATCTCCCGGTGCATGCAGAGTGGCGTTCCTAGTCTTCCTAGTCCCGCCGACCCTTGTGACCGTAGGGATCCCAGAACACCCAGCCAAGCCTGACGCTGACATCCCTGCGCGTGGCACGCTGCCGTTCAGCCTGGTCGAGGTGCCGGCGCCGGCTCCAACGTCGATGCCTCGGGCGAGGTGCTGGCCGTTATCGCCTGGCTTCCGTTCCCGGTGATCCGGCGCAGGTGCGCCAGGCTTTCCAGCCGGCCCGAGAGGTGGGCGTTGCGCACCGGCCGTTGCCCGGTGGGTGGGAGGTATAGCGTCGCCACCGGGGAGGCGCGACACAGCCCGTCCGGCAATTCGCTGAGTGGGAAGTCCACGATCTCCGACGGGACGAGGGGGTGGCCGGAGCTGTGCACTGCCCGGACCTCGTGCTCGGCGGGATAGTAGCGCAGCAGGTAACGTTGCAGCTCCTCGAACCGGGCGGGCTGGTTCGGGCTGCGCGAGTAGAGGCTGCTTCCGACTGCTCCGACCTGCCAGAGCAGGCACGGCACGTCGGGCTGCAACGGTCGCTCCCGGACCAGCAGGTCGGTCGCCTCGTAGAGCTGTAGGCCTTCCAGCCCCGGGTCGAGTCCCAGGTCGAGGAACATGGTGTCCAGGCTGGAGATGCCGGGCAGGATCTCGACGCGCAGGTCGAGGAGGGGCGCCGCGGCGGTGATCTGGGTGGTGGGGTAGACGTACACTCGGGGGTGCCCGTAGATGGCCAATGTGACCGGTGGGTGGTCCAGCGCGGCTTGCAGGACCGCGGTCGACATCCGGTCGTAGGCTTCCAGTCGGGGTTCGTTGTCTCGATACCCGATCGGGTAGAGGTCAGTGACCCGGGGGCACAGCTCCGCCAGGTAGCGCTGGATCCCGAACCCGTGGTCCAGGTAGAGGATTTCGTTGCTGCGCCGTAGCGCGGCCTGCACCTCGGCGGTGATCTGCCGAACTGCGACCATGCCGAGGCCTGCGATGGTGATGTCGGGCGGGCCGGCCGTCGGGTGCCCGGCCGGGTCGGTGCGCGGGGCACCTGTGCCGATAGTGGTCATGTCTGTCTCCCCTGTTGCTGCCGGCCGTCCAGCACCTGTAGCAGGGTCAGAAGCATCTCCACTCGTTGCCCGCCCTCGGCACCCAGCACCCGCCGGGCGGTGGCAGCGGCCTGCTCGGTCACGTCCGGGGACATGCTTTCGCCGCCCGGGGCTCGGAACACGTTGATCCAGTCGTGTTCGCCGGTGATGGTGATGACGATGCTGATCCCCCGGTCTGCCACCGCCGGCTCGGGCACCAGATACCGGTAGAGCGAGCGGTCCTGGCGCACCAGCGCGTCGCGTTCTTCGTCGGTGAGCGGGTAGCCGGCGAGTGCGGCCGCCGGATCCCACCGGAGCTGATGGTAGAAGTCGTCGTCGACCTGGGCCCGACGAAGCACCGCGCGCACATCCTGGGCGGACATGGCTGCCTCCTCTGGATGGTGCCGTTTCTGCTATCAGCCACTCTCAACTGACGAGCAGATGATACAACGATAAAGGCGGGCAATAGTGACTATTACGACATGATGCGGGGGCGCTGGCACCTCCTGCTTCCGCAGCGGAAGGGATGGTGCCGTGTCCCGTTTCAAATACCGCAACCTGCTCATCGACGTGCTGCCAGGCGATGACGCCGCAGCGCAGGCTCAGCGCATCGACTGCGACCTCTTCGCCTCGTGCGGTTGGACCGCGTGTCTCGGTTGCACCGGCGCCCCGACCGCCTGCCACCAGGCCACAGTCGTCGGCTGCCCCGGGATTACCCAGTGCGGCGGCTGCACGCTGCAGCTCACCCCGCCGCAGTGCGACTTCACCTGCTCCGAGGTCCCCTCGGGGGCGTGCCTGCCCTGCAGCAACCTGACCGACGTCGAGCCCAAGCACCGGTCCGGCCCGCGGGAGCTGGCGGTGCTGCGAGAGCGGCTGCGGTCGGCACTGGCCGAGGTGGAGGCCAAGCAGCAGCAGCAGGACGAGCGGATGCGGCCCCGCACAGTTGGTGAAGCGGAGGCGCTGGAGAGCCAACTGAGCGATGCGCTGGCCGCACTGCGGGAGCAGAAAGAGCGGCTGCAGCGCGGGGAAGCGGATGGCTGAACTGCCGGCTGTGCCCGACAGCCAGCTTCGGGTGCCCGCCGACGCGGTGCTGCGCACCAATCCGGCGTATCAACTGGTCGCGATGGAACGGCTGCCCCGCCCGGAGCGGGAGCAGCTTGCCGGGGCCGGTCCGGCTGGCGAGGTGTACGGGGCGCTGCGCCCCGCGTCCGGGTCCGGACTGCCCACCACTCTGGTGTCGCCGGACACCGCGCTGCTGTTGCTGAGCCTGGCGCACCCCGGGCCGGTTCCCGCCTACCTGGCCGCAGATGATGACGCCGGCGCGGCGCTGGCCCGGCTGGTGCTGGACCGGCTGCTGGAGATCCAGGTGGGCGGCGAGTTCGTGACCGGCCCGCCGGCGTGTGACGCGCTGCGCACGGGCCCGTCGTACCCAGGCAGCGACCACGATCCGGAGCATCCGCTGTCGCGGTTGTCGATCCAGGCGATCCGGCACGCCGCGGCGCTGGCCAGTGCCGACACGATCGCGGTGGCGGCCCGGCTGTACTGCTACCACCGGCAGCCGCTGACCCCCCGGTGGGCCCAGAGGCTGGCCACCGAGCGGGACCGGGAGCGGTTCCTGGGCATTGGTGCCGGCCGGCCGGCCGGCCGGTTGCTGCAGCGGCACTGGCACCCGGCGACAGAAAAGTCCACGGCGGACGGATGGTACGGCTGGCGACACCGGGGCTGGCGTTCCGACAGCCACGGTCAGCCGCTGCGCTACAAGCTGTATGTCAGCCCGGTCACCGACGCGCTACCGGACATGCTGGAGACGTTCGTCCAGGTGGCGACCGAGGCCGAGGTGCCGGCGTTCAAGCTCGGCCGCAGCCCGGTCGGGCTGCTGCGGCCGGACAAACTGGTGGCCTACTTCAGCAGCTACGACGACCTGGCAGGCGCCGCAGCGCAGCTCCGTCCGGCCGTCGCCGGATGGCCAGGGCAGGGGGTTCCGTTCACCGGGGTCATCGACCCGGCCGGGTTGCTGTCGTGGGGGCTCGATCCGCCGCCGCGCGGCAGTGCCCAGGCAGCGGGCGCGTTGGATTCGCCCACGGCCACCCACCAGAGTTGGCGCATGTGGGTGGCGCTGCGGCTAGCGCGCGCGCTGCTGTCGGCCCAGCCGCAAGGGGACAGGCAGCCCGCACCGTGGCGGTTCGCGCTTGACCGATTGCGGGCCGACGGAGTGGACACCACCACCTGGGCCCCATCTCGAGACCCGTGGAAGGACTGAGCGTGGCCATAACCGAATCCCTTGTCCTACCGGACGACGTGGCACTGCTGACCAGCGAGGAGCTGCCCGATGAGTTACGGCGCCAGGCCGGATGCGAACCCGGCGACGTGGTGCTGACCCGCCGGCGGGTGCGTGCCAGCTCGGTGGTGGTGGGGCCGGATACGGCCGCCATTCTGGCCCTGTTCCGCACCCCCCAGACCATCGTGGACGCCGTTGTTGCCTACAGCCAGGCCAACGAAGCCGATCCCGAGAAGACGCTGGACAGCGTCTACCCGGTGCTGCAACGGTTGCTGGAGGCGAGCCTGCTGGTGCCGGTCGCAGCGGCAGACCGGATCCGGATCAGCCCCACCCTGGCGGCCGGCGCGTACGTCCACGGCTGGGAAGTGGTGCGCTGCGTGCAGCTACTCGACGACGTCGAGGTGTACCAGGCGTGCGCGGCCGGACCGACGTACGCGGCCTTGAAGCTGCTGCGGCCCGGTGCCTCGCCTGTAGCGTCCCACCTGTTGGCGGCGGAAGCGGCGGTGCTACCGCGGCTGGCCGGTGGACCGGTGCCGCCGTTGCTGCAACACGCCGAGCACCAAGGGCGGCCACTGCTGGTTACCGGGTGGTCTGCGGGGGTGCCGGCTGACCGGTACGCCGATGAGTTGCGGCAGCAGCCGGACGGCGCCGGCAGCGCCGGGTTGCTGCAGCTGTGCCAGGCGGTGGCTGAGGCGTACGTCGCCGTCCACGACAGGGGCGTGTTCCACGGCGACATCCACCCCCGCAACGTGCTGGTGGCCGCCGACGGCACGGTGACCCTCATCGACTTCGGCCTGGCCCACATCGCCAACGACGCGGCCCACCGGATGGTCGGCCGAGGCGGCGTCGGATTTCTGCTGGAACCGGAGCTGGCCGCGGCCCGGCTGGCCGGCCGGCCACCGCCCCCACCGTCTGCGGCCGGTGAACAGTACGCACTGGCGGCCCTGCTGTACCTGCTGGTCACCGGAGGGCACTACCTGGCGTTCCGGCTCGACGAGCAGCAAGCGATGGCGCAGATCACCAGCGATCCGCCGGTGCCGTTTCGCGAGCGGCAGTGTCCCCCGTGGCCGAAGCTGGAAAAGGTACTGGCTACGGCGCTGGCAAAACGCCCCGAGGACCGGTACGCGTCGGTGGCGGAACTGGCTGCGCAGCTGCGCAAAGTCGACCCACCGGAGCCGGCCAGGCGCTCCCGCCCGTCGCCGGGCCGGGCCGGCGCCGAGCTGGTCGCCAGCGTGCTCGACCGGCTCGACCTGACCGGCCCACTAATGGCAGAAGCCGGGCCGGTCCCACCCCGCAGCTCGGTCACCTACGGCGCCGGTGGCATCGGCTATGCGCTCTACCGGATCGCCGCCCGCCGCGGGGACCCCCGGCTGCTCAGCCTCGCCGACGTGTGGGCGCAGCGGGCAGCCCGCCCACCCGACGACGGGGACGACTGGCTAAACGAGGCGGTCGGGGTGACCCGGGACCGAGTCGGCGAGATCTCCCCATACCACCGGCTACCCGGGGTGCAGCTGGTGCGGGCGATGATCGCACATGCCATGGGCAACCAGCCGCTGCGGCAGGTGGCCGTGGACGGATTCCTCGCCGGTTCTGCCGCCGATTGCGACGTCATCGACGTGACTCTCGGCCGGTCCGGGACCTTGCTGGCGTGCGCGCTGTTGCACGACTGCCTACGCGCCGGCGGCAGCGACAACGAACTGGCTGCGGTGAGCGCCTATGGTACGGCGACCGCCGCGGACCTGCTGACGCGGATTGCCGACTACGGTCCGATCCACGACTGCCCGGACCTGGACTACCTCGGTGCGGCGCACGGCTGGGCCGGAGTGCTGTACGCCCTGCTGACGTGGTGCCAGGTCACCGCCGCATCGGTGCCCGACGCCATACCCGACCGGCTGGACCAACTCGCCGCCCTTACCCAGCCGGCCGGGCGAGGAGTGTGGTGGCCGGCCCGAACCGGGTTGCCGGACCCGGCCACCAGCATCATGCCGGGCTGGTGCAACGGCAGCGCCGGGCAGATCCACCTGTGGGCCACCGCCCACGAGACCTTCGGAGACGACAGGTACCTGACGCTGGCCGAGGCCGCCGGCTGGCACACCTGGGAGGAACCGGGCGGCGGGGCCAGCCTCTGCTGCGGCATGGCCGGCCGCGCCTACGGGTTGCTCCGCCTTCACCGCCACACCGGCGACCCGGCCTGGCTGTCCCGCGGCCGAATCCTCACCGCCGCCGCAGCCGCCGGGGCCGAGGAAGGACCGTTCCCCGACAGCCTCTACAAGGGGCAGGTGGGCATCGCGCTGCTAGCCGAGGAGCTGTGCGACCCTGCCACGGCTACGATGCCGCTGTTCGAGCCCGAACGCTGGACCGCGAACGCGACGTGATGCCGCGCCGGCCGCGGCGAGCACTCGGGGCTGGTACGGCCAACGGCCCGGTCGCTGTGAAAAGGTGGCCGTATGAGCGCACCCGTCTTCGTCGTGACCGACATCGAGGTCGACGGTCCCTGGCCAGGACCCAACTCGATGCGGTCCTTCGCGTCCGTGGCGGTGACGGCTGCCGGCGATCACCGTGGTGAGTTCGAGGCGGTGCTCGAGCCCCTGCCCGGGGCGCAGCCCCACCCGGACACCTACGCGTGGTTCCAGACCGTCCCGCAAGCATGGGCGGCCGCGACCCGCAACCCTCGCCCCGTGCCTGCGGTCATGGACGACTTCGCCGCCTGGGTGCTGAGACTGGGTGAAGTCCGACACTTCGTGGCCTCGCCACTCGGCTTCGACGGCGGCTGGATCGACCACTACTTACGCCGCTTCACGCCGTACGGCGTGTGCCAAGGACCGTACGAGAGCCAGCGACTCTTTCACGGCCCCGGAGTCTGCCTGCTCAGCTTGGCATGTGGGGTCACGGGCGGCGACCCGGCAAGCTTCACAGTGCATGATCTGCCGAAGGAGTGGTTCGGCAATGTACCGCACACCCATGAGGCGATCGACGACGCGCGCGGCTACGCCCACCTCCTGGTAGCACTCATGCGGCAGAGGTCGTAGGAGCCTGCGGCTCCATGGGGGCCGGACCGAGTCCGGTCGACCGCGCCCGGACCAACCAGCTCACTGATCACCGAGGACGCGGGCATCCCCTTGGCTGCAGGTCTACATCCGTAAACACGCCGGGATAGGTGGTCACATTGCCCGCCAGCACCGGCTGCGGCACGTCGAAGGCCAGGTCAACGAGAGGCCATGACCGTCGGGAACAGCGAACGACACCATCGGGGCTTCGCCGCCGGCCGACTTGGCATGACAGACTCAACGCCGCCATGCTCCTGCCACCACGAAACATCCCCCGCGCTGCGCTGCCCGACCATGCCACGGTCGTCGTCCGGGGCGGAGAACACAGCCTCGACAAACAGCATCCTCGATCGCACGGTAGGCGACTGCTTCAGCACGTACGGCTCCTTCGGCGTCTCGGTCTTCGCCGACCCCGCCAACGCCGACCTCACGTTGCTGGCAAGGCGCACACCGCTGCAACGTCGCAAAACGATCCGCACCGCCGCCGTCGCCGTCGCCGTCGCCGTCGCCG
>SLSW01000044.1 GCA_007130245.1 Micromonosporaceae bacterium | reverse complement strand
TCGCCCACGCCGAGGCACTGCGCGCCGCCGAGCGGTCGCGGTGACGGCGTTCTCCACGTCCGCCGACCGGGTCGATCACCCCCGACCGGCAGAAGTGGATGGTCGGGTCAGCGCGCGAGCGCCTGCCCCTGCTTGTCGGTGAACTTGCCGATGAGAATGACGATTAGATCGATCAGGACCCAGATACCCAGGCCACCGAGGGTGAGCAGCATGAGGATGCCGGTGCCCACCTTGCCGACGTAGAAGCGGTGTACACCAAGGCCGCCGAGGAAGAAGCACAGCAGCAAGGCGGCGATCCAGCTCCTGCTGCCCGTCGCCGGGGCGGTGTTAGTGCTCATGGAGGTCCTTTCGGCTGAGGGGCGGCCTGTTGCCGCTCCCGTCTTGCGCTGGCTGGTCGCCAGAGATTCACGAGAAACTAGCAATGTGTGCCGTGGTTCACGCCCCCCGAACGTCCTGACCAAGCAATCCGGATGGTGGGTGCGCTGGCCGCCGAAGCGGGGACCCCGGGTAGGGCCGGCTGGTGGGCGAGTCGCCGACGCGATGCGACGGGCGGCGTGATGAGGAGGCTTCTTCACGATCCAGTGCCGGCCTGCTGTGCGCGCCCCGGAGTGTTGTGCGCGGCACGGGAACTGGATCATCCGGGGTAGTTAGGTGGCACAGGTCGACGGCGGCGTCGGCGGGGGCGGCGCAGCGGCAGTCCGACCAGGAAACCGAACACGAAGCCGAGCACGTGTGCCAGGTAGGCCACGCCGCTGGCGCCGGAGGTGGCGTAGCCGGTGGCGTAGACGTACTGCAGCACGAACCACAGCCCCAGCACCAGCCAGGCCGGCAGCCGCAGCGGGATGAACAGCAGCACCGGCACCAGCGACCAGACCCGCGCCCGCGGATACAGCACCAGATAGGCGCCGAGCACCGCCGAGACCGCCCCGGACGCGCCGACCATCGGCACCTCGGAGCCGGGAAACGCCAGCGCGAAGCCGTACGCCGCGATCGCCCCACCGGCCAGGTAGAACAGCAGGAACCGCAGGTGGCCGAGCCGTTCCTCCACGTTGTTGCCGAACACGAACAGGAACAGCATGTTGCCCAGCAGGTGCAGCCAGCCGGCGTGCAGGAACATCGATGTCAGCGCCGACAGCGCCGGGACCTTGTCGTACCCGGGTGAGCCGACCTGGCAGCTCTCGCCGTCGGCTGCCGGCCCGGTCGGCACCTGCGCCAGCGGCTCGTTGTCCACCAGTTCCTGCGGGATCGCCCCGTAGCGGTGGTAGAACGCCTCCAGTTCGCACAGGTCGGCGGTGCTGACCGCGCCGACCCCGATGGTCGCCACCGCCGGGGTGACCAGGAAGACCGCGAAGTTCGCCGCGATCAACAGCCGCATGATCCACGGGGTTCGGCGTACCGGGTTGACGTCGTAGAACGGCAGCACCACGGCCCCAGCCTGCCTCATCGCGGGCGGAGCCGCCGCCCGGTGACCCGGTGGTGTGGCCGGTGTCGCGTTCCCGCCTGACCGCCGATCGCGACGCGGTAGGCTCGCGGGCGACCGGCGTGGCCGCCCGCGGCGGCCACCCACCAACGCGGACGGAACGGGAGCGACCCATTGGGCACCATCGAAGCAATCGTTGCCAGGGAGATTCTCGACTCACGTGGTAACCCGACCGTCGAGGTCGAGGTCGGGCTCGACGACGGCGCGATCGGCCGGGCGGCGGTGCCGGCGGGTGCCTCCACCGGCGCGTTCGAGGCGCTGGAGCTGCGCGACGGGGACGCGTCGCGCTACCGCGGCAAGGGTGTGCAGAACGCGGTGGTCAACGTCGGGGACCGGATGTTCGAGGAGCTGGTCGGGTACGAGGCCAGCGACCAGCGGCTGATCGACCAGCGCATGTTGGACATCGACGGTACGCCGGACAAGTCGGCGCTGGGCGCCAACGCCATCCTCGGCGTCTCGCTGGCGGTGGCCAAGGCGGCGGCGGCCTCGGCCGGGCTGAGCCTGTTCCGTTATCTCGGCGGGCCGAACGCGCACCTGCTGCCGGTGCCGATGATGAACATCCTCAACGGCGGTGCGCACGCCGACTCCAACGTCGACATCCAGGAGTTCATGATCGCTCCGGTCGGCGCACCGACGTTCTCCGAGGCGCTGCGCGCCGGCGCCGAGGTCTACCACGCGCTCAAGTCGGTGCTGCAGAAGCAGGGGCTGTCGACCGGGCTGGGCGACGAGGGCGGGTTCGCGCCCGACCTGCCGACCAACGCCGCGGCGCTGGACCTGATCGCGCAGGCGGTCACCGACGCCGGCTACGAGCTGGGCAGCGACATCGTGCTGGCCCTCGACGTGGCCGCCACCGAGTTCTTCTCCGACGGGGCGTACGCCTTCGAGGGCGCGACGAAGAGCGCCGAGGAGATGTCGGCCTACTACGCGAAGCTGGCCGGGGACTACCCGATCGTGTCGTTGGAGGACCCGCTGGCCGAGGACGACTGGTCGGGCTGGGCGACGCTGACCGCGCGGCTGGGTGACCGGCTCCAGATCGTCGGCGACGACCTGTTCGTCACCAACCCGGAGCGGATCGCCCGCGGGATCACTGAGCAGACCGCCAATGCGCTGCTGGTGAAGGTGAACCAGATCGGTTCTTTGACCGAGACCCTGGAGGCGGTGGACCTGGCGCACCGGGCCGGGTTCAGCTGCATGATGAGCCACCGGTCCGGCGAGACCGAGGACACCACCATCGCCGACCTGGCAGTGGCCACCGGCTGTGGACAGATCAAGGCCGGTGCGCCCGCCCGCTCGGACCGGGTCGCCAAGTTCAATCAGCTGCTGCGGATCGAGGAGGAACTCGACGACGCGGCGCGGTACGCCGGTGCGGCGGCGTTCCCGCGTTACCGTAAGCCCTGACACACCCCCTTCTCGCGCCGATCTTGCACTCGTGCACCGGGCAAACTCGTACATAACCCGCATAACGACGTGCACAACTGCAAGATCGCGTGGGTTCTGGCGGACGGAGGATCGTCGATGCGGGACAGGCCGAGGCGGCCGGCGGGCCCGCGCGGCCGCTCGCGGCCCCGCGGACCGGCAGCCGCGACCCGCCCGGTGACCCGCCGGTCCAGCACCGGGTCGGACGCCGCCACCACCCGTACCTCGGCCCCGCGTCACCCCAGCCGGCTGAGCGGCCGCGCGGTCATCCTCGGCGTGGTCCTGCTCGCGCTCGCGATGAGTTACGTGTTCCCGCTGCGGGTCTATCTGACCCAGCAGGCGGAGATCTCCGAACTCCGCGGCTCGCAACAGGCCCAGCGAGATCACATCGCGGGCCTGGAGGCGGAGGCCGCCCGGTGGGCCGACGACGAGTACGTCCGCGTCCAGGCCCGCAAGCGGCGCTTCTTCGTGGAGCCGGGGGAGATCCCGATCATCATCGTGTGGGATGAGGAGGAGACCGGCGACGCCGGGCGCGACCCGGACGAGGAGCCGGAACACCCCGAGCCGTGGTGGAGCACGTTGTGGTCCAGCGTGGAGGCCGCCGACCGGGACCCCGCCGACGGCACCGGGGACGCCCCGCAGACCACCCCGCCTGCCGGGGAGTGAGCCTGGGATGAGCCGAGAGAGTGAGCCGGCCACCGATCGCGACCTGGCGGCCGTCGCCGGCCAACTGGGTCGGCGACCGCGGGGCACCCGGGCGGTGGCGTACCGCTGCCCCTGCGGTCTGCCGGCGGCGGTCGAGACCTCGCCCCGGTTGGCCGACGGCTCGCCGTTCCCGACCCTGTACTACCTGACGTGTGCCCGAGCGGTGGCCGCCTGCAGCCGGTTGGAGTCGTCCGGGCTGATGGCGCGGATGACCGAGCGCCTGGCCGAAGATCCGGAGCTGGCCGCGCGCTACCGCGCCGCCCACGCCGACTACCTGCGCCGCCGCGACGCGATCGAGCCCGTGCCGGAGATCGCGCAGGTGTCCGCCGGCGGCATGCCCGGTCGGGTCAAGTGCCTGCACGCGCTGCTGGCGCACGCGCTGGCCGCCGGCCCGGGCGTGAACCCGATCGGCGACGAGACCCGCGAGCTGGTCGGCCACTGGTGGGGCGATGGGCCGTGTGTCGACCCGGATCAGCCCGACGGGCGTGCGCACCGGGCGGACTAGGCTCGTCGGGGTGGAGATCGTGATCCGGCGGGCCCGCACCGCCGACGTGGCCGGTATCCGCCGGCTGGTCGACGCATACACCATGGACCGTCGGCTGCTCAGCAAGGCCACCGTGACGCTGTACGAGGACGTGCCGGAGTTCTGGGTGGCCGAGCGCGACGGCATCGTGGTGGGTTGCGGGGCGCTGCACGTGCTGTGGGAGGACCTGGCCGAGGTGCGCACCCTGGCGGTGGACCCGCAGCTGCGCGGCGGCGGGATCGGCGCCCGGATCGTGGCCGAGCTGCTCGGCGAGGCCCGCCGGCTCGGTGTCTCGCGGGTGTTCGTGCTCACCTTCGAGCGCGAGTTCTTCGCCCGGTTCGGCTTCGTCGAGATCGATGGGGCACCGGTGCCGCCGGCGGTGTACGAGCAGCTGCTGCGCTCGTACGACGAGGGAGTGGCCGAGTTCCTCGACCTGGACCGGGTCAAACCGAACATTCTAGGCAATTCCCGCATGCTGCTGCACCTCTCCTGAGGAGGGCGCCCCTCTTCCGGTGCTGGGCCCGGCAGGGGCGCCCGCTACCGGGGCGCCCTGCTCCGGTGCTGAGCTTTGGCGGGGCGCCCTGCTCAATCGAGTACGGTGGCGGCGTGATGCGGGTGGCGGCGATCGACTGCGGGACGAACTCGGTGCGGCTGCTGGTGGCCGATCTCCCCGCGGAGCCGTCCGGCGGCGAGCCGCTGCGGGATCTGACGCGGCGGATGGAGATCGTGCGGCTGGGGGAGGGCGTGGACCGGACCGGCCGGCTGGCGCCGGCCGCGATCGCCCGCACCCGTACGGCGCTACTCGACTATGCCGCCGAGATCCGGCACTGGGGCGCGCAGGAGGTGCGCCTGGTCGCCACCTCCGCCACCCGCGACGCCGCCAACGCGGACGAATTCGCCGCGATGGTCGTCGACGCGGTCGGGGTCGCGCCGGAGGTGCTCACCGGGGACGAGGAGGCGCGGCTGTCGTTCACCGGGGCGGTGCGCGGGCTGCCGGCCGATGTCCCAGCGCCGCACCTGGTGGTCGACATCGGCGGCGGATCCACCGAGTTCGTCGCCGGCGGAGTCGCCGGCTCCGGCGCCGGCTCCGGCGCCGGAGCAGGCGCAGTGCGGGCGGCGGTCTCGGTGGACATCGGCTGCGTGCGGATGACCGAGCGGCACCTGCGCGACGACCCGCCGCGGGCCGACGAGATAGCCGCCGCGGAGGTGGAGATCGCCACCGCGGTGGACCGGGCACTGGCGACGGTCGGGCACGGCGCGGTCACCCTGGTGGGGCTGGCCGGTTCGGTGACCACAGTGGCAGGGATGGCGCTCGGGCTGCCGCACTACGACCCGGCCCGCATCCACCACGCCCGGATCTCCTACCGCGACGTCGCCAAGGTGACCGCGGACCTGCTGGCGATGCCGCGCCAGCAGCGACTGGACATCGGCGTCATGCACCCGGGCCGGGCGGACGTGATCGCCGCCGGGGCGATGATCCTGCGCACAGTGATGCAGCAGTGCGGCGCCGACACTGTCATCGCCAGCGAGCATGACATCCTCGACGGCATCGCCTGGTCACTACCACCGGCGGCCAGCGGCGGCAGTGACGGCTGCGGCCACCGGGCGATCAGCTGCGGGTAGCGTCGGCGCGTACCGCACCGTATGGTGTCGTCCAACGATCCGCCCCCGGAAGGACCCCCCGGTGACCGAGCCGCTGGACCAGACGGACCATTCGGATTATCCAGCCGTGCCGGCGGTGGAACCGGCGGTCAGCGACGACGAACCGGCCGACCGGTCACCGCTGGCACCGTCGAGGCGACGGCGGGTTCGGCACCCGGGGCGGTGGGTGCTCGCGGGCCTGCTGTCGGTGCTGGTCGCCGCCGGGCTGGCGGTCACCGGCTGGTTGGGATGGGACCTGCTCGAGACCTTCCGGCAGGACCCGGCCCGTGCCACCGTCGGAGACTGCCTGGCCGGCGCGGGCGATCCGGGGGAGCTGCGCCGGGTGAGCTGCGATGCCGGGGACGCGACCTGGCAGGTGGCGGGCACGGAGCCGGACCTGACCTGGTCGGACTTCCAAGCCATCCCGGACGAGCACCTCTGCGCCGGCCATCCGGACACCGAGCTCGCGGTGTGGTACGGCGATAACGGGGCCGATGGTGTCGGTGACGTGTTCTGTCTGGAACCACTCGGCTGAACCGCTCGGCCGATAGTCTCGGCAGCATCCGACGCCGATGCGGTCAGAGCCTCGAACGACGTGACAGAGGGAGCGTTCCGATGGGCGAGATGGTGAGCTACGCCAGCGACGCGGGTGGCAGCGAGGGCTATCTCGCCCTGCCGGAGAACGGCGGCCCCGGGGTCGTCGTGATCCAGGAGTGGTGGGGGCTGGTCAGCCACATCACCTCCCTGGCCGACCGGTTCGCCGCCGCCGGTTACGTGGCTCTCGCGCCGGACCTGTACCACGGCGTGCAGGCCACCGAGCCGGACGAGGCCCGGCGGCTGCTGATGGGACTGGCCATGGACCGTGCCGGGCAGGAGATCGCCGGTGCCGCCGACTACCTCGCCGGGCTGCCGCAGACCCGTGGCGACGGCATCGCCGCGGTCGGGTTCTGCATGGGCGGCAGCCTGGCGTTATGGTCGGCAACCCTGTCCGACCGGATCCGGGTGGCGGTGGGTTTCTATCCCGCCATCCCGTGGGAGCGGATGCAGCCGCGCTGGGACAACTACACCGGCAAGACCGCGGTCATCCACTGCGCGGAGAGCGACGGCACCAGCGCCGCGGCGGGCATCCAGACCGCGAAGGCGGCCATCGAGTCCGGCGGCGGCAGCTGCACGCTGTACGACTACCCGGGCACCAAGCACGCGTTCTTCAACGACGACCGTCCCGAGGTCTACGACACCGCCGCCGCCGCCAGCGCCTGGGCCCGCACCATCGACGCGATCCGGAGTCAGCTCGGTTGACAGTCGACACCCCTGCCCGTACTGCCCGCGCCGTCGCCACCCGCGCCCGCGCCGCCGCCGATCTGCCCACCCTCGACGAGGCGGTGTCACACTGCCGCGCGTGCCCGCGGCTGGTGGAGTGGCGCGAGCAGGTGGCGACCACCCGGCGCGCGGCGTACGCCGACCAGACCTACTGGGGCCGCCCAGTGCCCGGCTTCGGTGCCGCGGACGCGCGCATCGGCCTGCTGGGGCTCGCCCCGGCCGCGCACGGTGGCAACCGGACCGGCCGAATCTTCACCGGGGACCGTTCCGGGGATGTGCTGTTCGCCGCCCTGCACCGGGCGGGCCTGGCCAACCAGGCGACCAGCACCGGTCGCGACGACGGCCTGGAGCTCCACCACACCCGGGTGTTCGCGGCGGTGCGCTGTGCCCCGCCGGCCAACAAACCCACCTCCGCCGAGCGCGACACCTGCGCCCCGTGGCTGCACCGGGAAGTGGCGCTGCTGCGGCCCACCCTGCGGGTGGTCGTGGCGCTGGGCTCGTTCGCCTGGAACTCGTGGTGGCCCGCCCTGACCGCGGTCTACGGGCTGCCGGTGCCCTCGCCGCGTCCCCGCTTCGGCCACGGCGAGCTCTGGTTCGCCGGCGGCGCCCCACGGCTGCTCGGCTGCTACCACGTGAGCCAGCAGAACACCTTCACCGGCCGGCTCACCCCGGACATGCTCGACGAGGTGCTGGCGCGCGCGAAACAGCTGGCGGGCCTGCCGTGAGGCCGCGGGTCGTGCTGCCCGCGGTCGCGGCGGGCGTGCTGGTGGTCGTCGCCGCGGTGACCGCTGCTTTCTCGCAGTTCCCGCTGGGCACCGGGGAGCCGTGGACCTTCGATCGGCGGCGCGACCGGCAGACCTCGCCGCCGGGTCCGCCACCGGAGGTGACCGAGCCGACCCCGCGCCATCTTCCCGAAGCCTTCTTCTGGGCGCTCGGTGCGGTCGTGTTCCTGCTGATACTCGTCCTGCTGGTGCTGGTAGCGGTCGCAGTGTGGAATCACCGCCGCGGCGGCACCGTCCGGGTGCGCCGCCGCCGCCGCCTCGCCGCGACCCGGCCGGTCACGACCGGCCGCAAGGGCCAGTCGGACGAGCCGGCGCTGGTGACCGTGGTCGACGAGTCGCTGGCGGCCCTGGCCGCAGGTGACGAGCCGCGGGCGGTGGTCATCGCCTGCTGGCTGCGGTTGCAGGAGCTGGCCGCGGCGGCAGGGGTGTCCGCGTGCGCCGCCGACACCGCCGACGACCTGGTGCTGCGGTTGCTGCGGTCGCAGCGCGTCAGCGAGGAGGTGCTGGTCGACCTGGCCGACGTGTACCGCCGCGCCAGATACTCACCGCATCCGGTCGACGAACGGATGTCCCAGGCTGCCAGCTCCGCGCTGCGGCAACTGCGGCAGGCGTTGGTGGGCCCACCGGTAGGAGCCGGCAGTGGCCAGCCTGAATGAGTTGCTCGATGCCGAGCCCAGGTCCAGCGAGACACCGCCCCCGGACCGGGCCACCGGCCGGTGGTTGATCAGAGCGGCGCTGTGGGTGGCGGCGCTGTCGGGCGCGTTGGTGCTCGCCGCGTCCGCGGTGGGCGTACGCCTGTGGTACCCACTCGTGTTCGTCGGCCTGCTCAGCCTCGTGGTGTTGCATCGCGCGGTGACCGCCCTCGGGGTCGTACCGGCCGCCGACAACCCGCCGGAGCCGGCCGACCGGGTCAGCGGAGCCGATGACGGCTTCGCCCGCGCGCTGCAGCGGTGGCGCGCCCGCCTGTCCTGGGACCAGGCGGGGCTGTGGCACTCCAGCCGCACCCTGCATCCGGCCCTGGCCGAGCTGGTTGACGAGCGGCTGCGGCAGCGGCGGGGTATCACCCGCAGCGGCGACCCGACCTGTGCCCGGGCGGTGCTGGGCGAACGGCTATGGTCCTATCTGGAGCATCCACCGGCCGAGCCGCCCGCTGTCGATGAGCTGTCGGCACTGGTGGACGACCTGGAGCGCATTTGAGATAGTCACGGCACCGCCAGGTACGGCGATGTCAGCGCGGGGCCGGTGCGGCGCCAGCGGGGAGAGAGGCGATGTGATGACGGCTCGCGCGATGCCGGTGACCGAGGTGCAACGACTGGCGCACCAGGTGTTGGACGCGGTCGGTACGGTAGTGGTGGGCAAACGAGACGCCCTCGAACTGGTGCTGGCCGGCATCCTCGCCGGCGGCCATGTCCTGCTGGAAGACCTGCCCGGGCTGGCCAAGACGCTGACGGCCCGCTCCTTCGCCCAGTCGCTCGGCCTGGAGTTCCGGCGGCTGCAGTTCACGCCGGACCTGCTGCCCGCCGACGTGACCGGGTCGTTCCTGTACGACCAGCGCAACCACGAGTTCACCTTCCGTCCCGGCCCGGTCTTCACCAACCTGCTGCTCGCCGACGAGATCAACCGGACCCCACCGAAGACCCAGGCCGCCCTGCTGGAGGCGATGCAGGAGAAGCAGGTCTCGGTAGAGGGCACCACCCACCGGCTCGATCCACCGTTCCATGTGCTGGCCACGGCCAATCCGATCGAGTACGAGGGCACCTACCCCCTTCCCGAAGCGCAGCTGGACCGGTTCCTGCTGCGGGTGTCTTTCGGCTACCCCGCCGCCGAAGAGGAGTGGGAGGTGCTGCAACGGCGGATGGGCCGGCAGCGTGAGGACAGTGTGCTGGATCCCGTGGTGACCGCGGCGACGCTGCTGGCGATGCAGGAGTCGCTGGAACAGGTCACGGTCGAGGACTCGGTCGGCCGCTACCTCGTCGCGCTGACCGGCGCGACCCGCGAGCACAGCGCGGTGATGGTCGGCGCCTCCCCGCGGGGATCGCTGGCGCTGCTGCTGCTGTCGCGGGCCCGCGCGGTGCTGGCCGGCCGGGATTTCGTCGTTCCCGAGGACGCCAAGTCGGTGGCGGTGCCGGCGCTGGCGCACCGCATCACGCTGCGGCCGGAGATGTGGCTGCGCAAGCTCGATCCGGCGTTCGTGGTGAGGGAGGTGCTCGACACTGTGCCGGCACCTGCGAGCGGTGCGATGCCGTCGTACGCGAGCGTGTCCGCGGAAGGTCACCCGGGCGCGCCTGCCGCGCGTGACCCTGGCGCGTCGGCCGCGAGTGACGCGCGGGCTTCCCGTTCGGGTCGTCCCGGCATGTCCGGATAGGTATGTCCACCGTGGCCACCTTTCGCGGTGCCGGCACCCGGGGCGTCGTCGGGCAGCACTGGCGGCCCACCCGGGCCCTGGGTCGCGCGGTGCTCCTGACGGGTCTGCTGGTGCTCGGAGGGGTGCTGCTGGGCCGGGTCGATGTGGTGCTGCTGGCCACCCCGTTCGCGCTCGGGGCGGCGTGGGCCCTGCGCCGCCGCCCACAGGCACTTCCCGATGTCGAGGTGACCGCGGACCGGACGGCACTGTCCGAGGGAGAGGAGGTCACGGGCACGATCAGCGCCGTCAACGCCGACCGCACCGGCTACGACGCCCTGGCGCTGCGCGCCGCGGTGGCGCCGTGGGTGGACGCACCGGCGATCCGGCTTCCGCAGGTGCTCGCCGTCCCGCCCGGGGAGGCCGTCGACCTGGCGGTATCCGGCACGGCCCTGCGCTGGGGACGGCACCGGCTGGGCCCGGTCCACGTGACCGCGTTGGCGTGCGACGGTCTTCTCATCGCGCGACATCACGCCTCCTCCGCCACGGTCGACTACGCCGTCTATCCGATCACGGAGCCGTTCGACGCCACGGAGACCGTGCCCCGCGCCGCCGGGCTGGTGGGGCAGCACCGTTCCCGCCGGCCCGGCGAGGTTGGCGAACTCGCCGGTGTGCGCCAGTTCGCGCCCGGCGACCGCCTGCGGCGGGTCGACTGGCGGGTCTCGCTGCGCACCCGGCAGTTGCACGTCGCCGCGACCCTGTCCGACCGGGACGCCGAGGTGGTGCTGGTGCTCGACGTGCTGGCCGACGCCGGGCACGGCGAGGGGTCGGCCAGCGGCGCCACGGTGCTGGACACCACCGTGCGGGCGGCGGCAGCCATCGCCGAGCACTACCTCCAGCACGGCGACCGGGTGGCGATGGTCGAGTACAGCCGGGCGGCCCGCCGGCTACGCCCGGCCAGTGGACGGCGACAGTACCTCACGGTGCTGGAGTGGCTCCTGGACACCAGCGCCGGGGGCAGTGTCGGGGCGGCGTACGACCAGGTCCTGGGCCCACACCTGCTGTCCGCGAACGCCCTGACCGTAGTGCTCACCCCGCTGATCGATCCGAGCGCCGCGGCGATGCTGGCGCGGCTGACCCGGGCCGGTCGATCTGTGCTCGCGGTCGATACCCTCCCGCCGGACGTGGCGCCACCGGATCTGGGCGCACACACCGACGTGGCATACCGGCTGTGGCGGCTGGAGCGGGACAACACCATCGGAGCGTTGCGCGAGCACGGGGTGCCGGTGGTCTCATGGGCCGGCGCGGGCAGCCTGGACCTGGTGCTGCGGGACCTGTCCCGGTCGGCCTCGGCGCCACGGGCGGGGCGCTGACCGTGCGTCCGGGAGGCAGGCACCAGCGGTCGCCGGCGGGGCGCTGGTCTCTGGGGGAGCGCTGGTCGCGGATCAGGTGGGAACCGATGCTGGTGCGCGCCGGGGTCGGTGTGGCCGGCCTGATCGCGCTGCTGGTCGCGGTCCCGGCGCCGGCACTGACCACCGCCTACGGCCTGCTCGGTGTGGTGGCGCTGGCAGCGGGGCCGGCGCTGGCGCCCGATGGGCACTGGCCCAGCGCCCTGGTGCTGGTCACCGCCGGGGGGTGGCTGGTGGCGACCACCTTGTGGCCGGAACCGGTGACGGTCTGGCGGGTGCTGGCGCTGTCCGCTTCGCTGTACCTGGTGCACACGCTGGCCGCGCTGGCCGCTGCGCTGCCTTCGGACGCGATGGTGGCGCCGGATGTCGTGGTCGGCTGGTTGGCGCGCGCCGTAGCGGTGGCCGTGGTGGCCTCGCTGCTGTCCGCAGCGGTGCTGGCCGGGGCCGCCCGCGTGAGCACCGGGGGCTATCAGGTGGCGACCGTGCTCGGGCTGGCCGTAGCCGCCGGGCTGGCGGCGACACTCTCGCTGGCCGCCCGCCGCAGCGCGCCGCGGTCATGATCCTCACATTCGCGCACCCGGACCCTCGGCACGGTGGCGGGACCGGCGCACCATTGACACGTGAGCCCGAAACGGATCCTGGTAGTGGGGGCCGGACACGTGGGGCTGTACGCCGCGCACCGGCTGGCCCGCCGGCTGTCGCGGCGGGAGGCCGAGATCGTGGTGGTCGACCCGCGTGCGCACATGACCTACCAGCCGTTCCTGCCCGAGGCGGCGGCCGGCAGCATCGAGCCGCGGCACGCGGTGGTGCCGGTGCGGCAGCTGCTGGGCCGGCGAGGGCGGGTCGTGGTCGGCCGGGTCAGCGCCGTCGACCACGCGCGCCGCACCGCCACCGTGCAACCGGTGACCGGGCCGTCCTGGCGGCTCCACTACGACCACATCGTGGTCGCTCCCGGCAGCGTGTCCCGCACCCTGCCGATTCCCGGACTGCGGGAACACGCCGTCGGCTTCAAGACCATGGGCGAGGCGATCTGGCTGCGCAACCGGGTGCTGGCACGCCTGGACGTGGCCGAGGCGACCCGGGACGCGCGGGTGCGCCGGCGCGCCCTGACGTTTGTGGTGGTGGGCGCCGGGTACGCCGGGGTGGAGGCGCTGGCCGAGATGGAGGACATGGCCCGCGCGGCGCTGCGTTACTACCCGGGCCTGGCGCCGGAGGAGATGCGCTGGGTGCTGGTCGAGGCCACCCAGCGGGTGTTGCCGGAGGTCGGCCCCCGGATGGGCGCCTACACGGTCGACCAGCTGCGCCGGCGCGGCCTCGACATCCGGCTGGACACCCGGCTGCTGTCGTGCGTGGACGGGCAGGTGGAGCTGTCCGACGGCGACACGTTCGAGGCGGACACGATCGTGTGGACCGCCGGGGTGCGGCCGCATCCGATGCTGGACGCCACCGACCTGCCCCGCGACGGGGCCGGCCGGGTGACCTGCCTGGCGACGCTGCAGGTGGTCGACGGTGACCGGGTGCTCCCCGGCGCCTGGAGCGCCGGGGACGCCGCTGCGGTGCCCGACCTGACCGCCGACGAGCCGGGTGCGTTGTGCTCCCCGAGCGCACAGCACGCCGTACGCCAGGCGCGCCGGCTGGCCGGCAACATCGTGGCCGAGCTGCGGGGCCGTCCACCGGTGCCCTACCGGCACAAGCACCGCGGCAGCGTGGCCAGCCTGGGCCTGCACCACGGCGTGGCGCACGTCTACGGCGTCCGGCTCCGTGGCTGGCCGGCATGGTTCCTGCACCGCACCTACCACATGACCCGGATCCCGACCCTGAACCGCAAGGTCCGGGTGGTGGCCGACTGGACACTGGCGCTGTTCCTGCCCCGCGAGGTGGTCTCGCTCGGCGAGCTGCACGCGGCCCGGGACCCGTTCACCGACGTCACACCCGTGGCTGCCCCCTCCGCCCAGGAGGGGCGCCCTCCTCAGGCGTGAGCCCCAGCAGGGGCGCCCTCTGCTACACCCGCCAGATCCAGGCGTCGGCGACCCGCTCGCCGGGATCACCGAGCAGCTCGGCGACCACCGTGCGCAGCTCATCTTCGTACGGTTCGCCCGGGCCCAGCACCATGCACTCCGCACCCCAGTAGTCGAGGTCGGTGCGGGCCTGGGACCGCTCGGCCGTGCCGATCTGCGGTAGCTCGCCGGTGGCGGCGACGTCGGCGAGCAGGTGCGAGGTCGGCCGCGGGAACGTGCCGACGGAAGCGCGACCCTCGCGCCCGTACGGGCCGATGAAGAATCCCTCCGGCAGGGCGAACTCCGCGTCGGCGGCAGCCGCCCAGCGCATCGACTCCGGCTCCTGCGGCGTCGGCAACGGCACCGGCACCAGCACCCCGCCACCGGGCTGGACGCAGTCGCGCCAGTGGTCCTCGGTGATGAATTGCGGCACCGGCGCCCGTTCCTCGGTCGGCAGGGGGGTGGGCACCAGCGGGAGCAGCGCGGCCGCGACCGCCGCTGGCACCGCGACCCGGGTCCAGTTGGGCAGCGACCTTGCCCGGTCGAGGGCCAGCGCCAGCAGGAACGCCAGCAGCGGCACCCAGGCCATGGCGTAGCGCTGCGGCAGCGCGGCGTCGATCACCGGCGCCCAGGTCAGCAGCGAGTACAGCATGGGCACGCCGGTGCGCACCTCGTTGACGACCAGCTCCGGCCCGAACGACAGCAGGCCCATGATCACGCCGGCCACGGTGCAGGCCCGCACGATGGTGTACCGCCACAGCCAGATCACCAGGCCGACCGCCACCAGCAGCAACGGCCAGCCGAGGAAGGTGTTGTACTCGGCCGGGCCGGTCGCCAGTCGCGCGGCCTCTTCCGATCCGGCGAGGCTCAACGGTGAGAACGCCGGCCAGCTGAGCAGGTCGGCGGAGTAGTAGCTGGGCGGGAACGGGCCGTTGGGTACGCTGCCCGGCCCGGAGAACTGCACCCACAGCGGATAGGCCAGCACCAGCGTGGCCGTGCCGGTGGCGAGCGCCATTCCGGCGAGGAACCCGGGGGCGATGCGCCGCGCCCACTGCCGGCGCATCAGCGCGTAGGCGACCGTGAGCAGCAGCAGCGTCAACGCGGCGAGGTAGAGCACCTCCTCGCCGAGGAACACGTGCAGCACCACCAGCCCGGCCAGCCACAGTCCGGAGGTGACGATCCGTCGCTGGTCGCGCGCCTCGGCAGCGCGCACCAGTCGGATGATGCTCCAGATGATCGGCGGTAACAGCCACAGCGCGGTCATGTGCCAGTGACTGTTGGACTGCGAGACCATCGCCGGCGCGAAGCCGGTGAACGCGCCCCCGACCGCAGCGGCCGCGCGGTGCAGGCCGAGGGTGCGGGCGAACAGCAGGTAGAAGGCGATCGCGGTGGCGGCGACGTTGCCGACCGTGATGATGGCGAACGACACCGGCGCGCCGAGGGTCAAGGTCACTGGCGCCAGCAGGAAGCCGAGCGTCAACGAGGTGGCGTTGACCAGCATGTTCATTCCGTCGGGGACGTTGATCCGGTCGCTGACCAGCCCGTGTTCGCCGAGCAGCACCCGGGTGTCGGTGGCCAGGAACCACTCGATCAGGATCTGGTCCTCCGGGTTGAGCGCCATCGCCCGCGTCGCCGGATCCGGCCACAGTCCCTGCACCAGCCACAGCGCGGCAGCCAGGAACAGCACCGCCACGCCGGTGTCGATGACCCATGGTCGTCGCCACAGGCTGGCGAACCGGCCGGATCGCTCGTCCGCGACGGCGGTGTTACTGGGCTGGGTGGTCTCGGTCGTGCCCATGGGCTCAGACCCTAGCCGGACCCGACCCGGGCCGGGGCAACGGTCTGGTACGAGGTGGGCGTCTGTGGGGGGCCGGTCTGCGGGTAGCGGGCGCGACCGGTCGCCTCCCCGCGGGCTACGGTGGCAGGTGCCGCCCGGGTGGTGGAACGGCAGACACGGCTGCCTTAAAAGCGGCTGCCGAAAGGCGTGCGGGTTCGACTCCCGCCCCGGGCACCCTGAGGCCATTCCCGCGCCCTTCCCGGGCGCTCGGTGGTCGTGAGCGTGGCGGCGGCACAGCCCGGGACCGGTTACGCTGTTTACCGCATTGAGCTCTGTTCCGGATGAGAGGCGTGTGACGTGAGGACGAATAACCCGGTGCTGACCCGCCTTGGCGCCGACGCCGCGCGCGAGCGTGAAGCGAACCCGCAAGTCTTCGGCCAACAGGCCGCCCAGGCCGCCTACCCGACCGATGAGAGCGTGCTCGGCACGGCCCCGCCCGACACCCGCGCGATGACCATCGACGACGTGGTCGTCCGCACCATCGGGCTGGTCGGCCTAACGGCGCTGTCGGCGGGCTTCGTGTGGACGATGGTGCCGCAGCCGACCGCCATGGCCCTGGTGCTCCCGTCGATCATGATCGGCCTCGTGCTGGGCCTGGTCATCGCCTGGAAGCGGGTGACCAACCCGCTGGCGATCGGTGCCTACGCGGTGGTGATGGGCGCCGCCCTGGGCGCGATCAGTGAGTTCTTCGAGACCCGGTTCCCGGGCATCGTGATGCAGGCGGTGATCGCCACGCTGGGCGTGTTCCTGCTGATGGGCTTCCTCTACAAGAGCGGCACCATCCGGGCCACCCCGAAGTTCATCAAGTTCATGACAGCCGCGCTGGTGGGCGCGGCTGCGGTGATCGTCATCAACCTCGTCATTACGATGATCACCGGCGAGGCCACCCCGCTGCGGGACGGCGAGCCGCTGTCGATCATCGTGAGCTTGGTCTTCATCGTGATCGCGGCGTTGAGCTTCATCCTCAGCTTCCATGAGGTGGAGGAGGGTGTGCGGCTGGGGCTGCCGCAGAAGTACGCCTGGGCGTGCGCGTTCGGCATCCTGGTGAGCCTGATCTGGCTCTACATCGAGGTGCTGCGGCTGCTGAGCTTCCTCCAGGGCGAATAGCCCCACGGCGGGAAGCCGCCACTTATCTGCAGATCTTGGTCGTTGGTGGCCCTCATGAGGGCCACCAACGACCAAGATCTCGTTGGGGCGGGTGCGACGTCCTGGGGGCGGGTGCGGCGGTGGTCAGCTGGGGCGCTCCAGGATCATGGCCATGCCCTGGCCACCGCCGACGCACATGGTCTCCAGGCCGACCGTCGCGTCGTGCCACTCCATCGCGTTCAGCAGCGTGCCGGTGATCCGGGCGCCGGTCATGCCGAACGGGTGGCCGACCGCGATCGCGCCGCCCATCACGTTCAGCTTCTCCAGCGGGATGCCCAGCTGCTGGTAGGACGGGATCACCTGGGCCGCGAACGCCTCGTTGATCTCCACCAGGTCGACGTCGGCGATGGTCATGCCGGCGCGCGCCAGCGCCTGCCGGGAGGCCTCCACCGGGCCGAGCCCCATGATCTCCGGCGACAGGGCGGTGACCCCGGTGGACACGATCCGCGCCAGCGGCGGGATGCCCAGCTCCCGGGCCCGCCGCTCGCTCATCACGATCACCGCCGCGGCGCCGTCGTTGAGCGGGCAGCAGTTGCCGGCGGTGACCCGCCCGTCCGGGCGGAACACCGGATCCAGCGCGGCCACCTTCTCCTTGGTCACGCCGGCGCGCGGACCGTCGTCGGCACTGACCACGGTGCCGTCCGGGGTGGTCACCGGGGTGATCTCGCGCTGCCAGAAGCCGTCGGCGATCGCCTTCTCCGCGAGGTTCTGGGACCGTACGCCGAAGTCGTCCATCTCGTCGCGGGTGACGTCGTGCGCTTGGGCCAGGTTCTCGGCGGTCTGCCCCATCGCGATGTAGATATCCGGCAGCTGGCCGTCGGCGCGCGGGTCGTGCCAGCGCTCCGCGCCGCCGGCCGCGCGGGCCTTGGTGCGGGCACGGGCGTCGTCGAAGCGCGGGTTGTGCCAGGTGCCGCCGACGGCCTCGGCCGCCTCCGGAGGCAGCGCGTCGGAGTTGCCGCGGGCGTACCGGGACACGCATTCGACCCCGGCGGAGATGAACACGTCACCCTCGCCGGCCTTGATGGCGTGGTACGCCATCCGGGTGGTCTGCAGCGACGAGGAGCAGTAGCGGGTGATGGTGGCCCCGGGCAGCCCGTCCAGGCCGAGCATGATGCTCACCACGCGGCCCATGTTGAACCCCTGCTCGCCGCCGGGCAGGCCGCAGCCGAGGTAGAGGTCGTCGATGGTGGTCGGGTCGAGTTGCGGCACCTTGTCCAGGGCCGCCTGCACGATCGTGGCGGCCAGGTCATCCGGCCGCAGGTCCTTCAGGGAGCCCTTGGCGGCGCGTCCGATCGGCGAGCGGGCGGTGGCGACAATGACAGCTTCCGGCATCCGCCTAGGTTAACCCGCCGGTAGCATCGGGCGCCGTCCGGCAGCCGGACCGGCGGCGCGGCGCCGGAGCCCTCTACCCAGGGCGGTGACGCTTGAAGCGGTCGTGACGCGACGGGGATACCAGCGCGGCCAGGACGGCAGGGACGGCCGTGGCGAGGAGGGCCACGGAGCGGTCGACGTGGGTGGCCAGCACGCCGAACAGGCTCGGCCCGACGACGAACCCGGCCGCGACAACCACGATGGCCAGCGTGAACCCGGTGGTGGGGCGGTCGTGAAAGACGTGCTGGCTCCACATCACCACCAGGGCGAACACGGTGGTGAAGCCCACCCCGAACAGGGCAGCCGACCCGAGCGCGACGACCACGGAGCCGGGCGCGACGAGCAACATCAGGGTCGACCCGCCGACCAGGACGAGCATCACCGCCAGCGGCCCGCGCAGGCCGTACCGGTTGGCGATCCCGCCACCGAAGACACCCACCGCCGCCCCGGCGATCCCCAGGGCCGCCCACATCGCCGGACCGGTCCAGGCGGCCAGCCCGTTGTCCTGTGCCGTGTCGGGTGCGTACGCGAAGTAGGCACCCGAGGTGACCGATACCCCCAATGTGACCGCGAGGAGCCGCACCGACCGGCGGTTGAGGAACCACCCCAGCCGGGGCCGGGCGCGGTCGAGGGACGGACCCACCGCACCTGGCGTCAGCACCCTCCAGGCCCCCGCGGCCGCCACCAGCCCGATCACCGCGAACCCCCACCACGCAGCCCGCCACTGGTCACCGCCCAGCAGTACGAGGCCGCTGGCGACGACCAGGCCGACCGGAGAGCCGGCGTTGACCAGTGCCAGGGCACGCCGGCTCCCGGACAACGGCACCTGTTTGTCGACCGCGTCCGAGAACGGCGCCCACGCCCCGCCGGCGCTCGTGCCCGCCGCGATGATCCCCACGGCCAGCAGTATCGGACCGGGCGCAGAAGCTGCTATGGCCGCGCCGACCGCCAGCAGCAGGCACCCGGACACCACCGGCAGGCGAGGCCCGAAACGGGCCGTGAGGACACCGGTGACCACGGTGGTCACCAGGTATCCAGCTTGGGCTGCGCTGGCGTAGAAGCCCAGCACGTCCAGCGACAGGCCGAACTCATCCCGGAAGGTCGGCACGAACAACCCGTACGCCTGCCGGCCGATGCCATACGTCGCCACCAGTGCCAGCAGGCCGGCCAACCCGACACGGGAGGTCTGGCTAAGGCGCACGACCATCCTTCCGCGTCATCCGGCACGTCCATCAGACCGGTCAGCCACCGGCGGACCAGTCCATCCGTTACACCTGAGTGCCGAACTCAGCCGGAGGTGGAGTCGGTGACCGAGGCGGCCACCGCCGGATACAGCGCGTGGGTCCACACCCGGTACCCGTCGGCCGAGGGGTGGAACCCGTCGTAGCACAGCGACCCGGCGTCGGCGCGGAACACCGGGCCGGTCTCAGCGGCCAGGTCAACCACGTCACCACCGGCGGCGTGCACGACAGCGGCCTGCTCCCGGGCCAGGCGGCGGCCGAGCCACCCGTACAGCTGCCGCAGCGGCGGGGCGAACGCCCGCACGGCGCCCAGGTCGGGGCAGGTGCCGACGACCACCTCCACGTCCGCGTCGCGCAGCCGCCGTACGGCCGCACCCAGGTGAGCGGCGGCCTCGGTCGGCCGGTGCAGCCGGGTCACGTCGCCGGCGCCGATGAGGATGACCGCGACGTCGGGCGTGTCGCCGAGAAGTGCCCTGGCCACCTGTGGCTCCAGGTCGGCACTGGTCGAGCCGGCCACCGCGACGCTGGACAGCTCCACCCGGCGGGCGTCGGCGGCTAGCAGTTCGGCCAGTTGGCCGCCGATGGTCTCGTCGACCGACTCGGCGCCGACGCCGAGCGCGACCGCGTCACCGAGCAGCACCAGTCGCAACGGCGGTCGCTGTGGTGGGCCGATCGACGCACGTACGGCCAGGTCGAGCGCGGGAACGGCGTACCGGCGCAGGCGGGCGGCGGCGAACTCGGCGGCGATGACCGTCAGACCGCCGACAGCGGCGGCGGCCGTGGTGATGGTAGCGGCGCGGCGGAGGCGGTGGGGGAGGTTGCTCATCGTGGCTCCAACGGTTCCGTGGCGGCCTGGCCGGAGGACGCGGACGCCTCCGGCTCGGCGTCGGTCGGTCGGATCGCGGTCGCTACGCGGGTGCGTAGCGCCGCCCAGCGGCCGGCCGGTCCTCGGTCGCGTCCGGCCACCGACGCGCCGCTGACCTCGGTGCCGGCGTGGCGGGACGCCTCCACCGCGGCGCGTGGCAGTGACCGTACCTGCTGGTCACGGGTGATCGTTCGCGGGTCCACCACCCCGAGCGCCGCCAGCGCGGTCGGCAGCAGGGCCGCGGCCGCCGCAGCGTACCCCTCGGCCGAAGGATGGAAGCGGTCCGCGCTGAACATCCGGTGCGGCTCGGCGTGGAAGCGCGGGGCCAGCAGGTCCCCGAGCGAGACCGTCCAGCCGCCGGCCTCGACCGTGACCACGGTCTGCGCCGCCGCCAGCTGCCGACTCCACCGTCCCGCCAGCCATCGCAACGGCGGTCGGATCGGCAGGACTGTTCCCAGGTCCGGACAGGTGCCGACGACCACCTGGACACCGGCGGCGCGCAGCGCCCGCACCGCGTCGGACAGGTGGCGCACCGCGGCGCGCTGGCTGTTGCGGTGGGTGACGTCGTTGCCGCCGATCACGATCACCGCGAGCTCCGGAGCCAGCTCCAGCGCCGCCTCCACCTGCGGTCCCAGCAGCCGCGAGGTGGCGCCCGCCACCGCCAGAGTGTGCAGGTCCACCGGGCGGCCCAACCGCCGGGAGATCCCGGTGGCCAGCAACGCGCCCGGAGTCTGGCGCGGCTTGCGGACGCCGTATCCGGCCGCCGACGAGTCGCCAAGCATCACCATCCGCAGCGGTTGCCGACCGCGCCGCGGGCCGTACCGCCCGGTGGCCCGCGGCGGCGGCGCCTGCGCGCGCGGGATGTCCCGGCGCGCGAGCTGCACCTGGCCGAGCAGCAGCCCGGCGCCGGCCAGGGCGCCAGCGGCGGCCGCGCCCGCGCTGTAGCCGACCACCCTCGGTAGCGACCGGTATCCCCCGCTGTCCACATCGCGAGGTTAGCCCGAACCAGCCAGGATCTGCACCGACCCGCCGCAGGCGAACGGCTCCGGGGCGGGGTTAGGCTGCGGGTGTGCGCTACTACGACAACGTCGTCGAACTGATCGGCAACACGCCGCTGGTGCGGCTGAACAAGGTCACGGCGGGGATCTCCGCCACGGTGCTCGCCAAGGTCGAGTACCTCAACCCGGGCGGATCGGTCAAGGACCGCATCGCGCTGAAGATGGTGGAGGCGGCGGAGGCCTCGGGGGAGCTGCCACCGGGCGGCACCATCGTCGAGCCCACCAGCGGCAACACCGGGGTCGGGCTCGCCCTGGTGGCACAGCTGAAGGGCTACCGGTGCGTGTTCGTGTGCCCGGACAAGGTCAGTCAGGACAAGCAGAACGTGCTGCGGGCGTACGGCGCGGAGGTGGTCGAGTGCCCGACCGCGGTGCCGCCGGAGGATCCGCGCTCGTACTACTCGGTCTCCGACCGGCTGGCCCGCGAGTTGCCCGGCGGGTGGAAGCCGAACCAGTACGCCAACCCGAACAACCCGGCCTCGCACTACGAGTCCACTGGTCCGGAGCTGTGGGAGCAGACCGAGGGGCGGATGACGCACTTCGTGGCCGGGGTGGGCACCGGCGGCACCATCAGCGGGGTGGGGCGCTACCTGAAGGAGATTTCCGACGGCCGGGTGAAGGTCATCGGCGCCGACCCGGAGGGCTCGGTCTACTCCGGCGGCACCGGCCGGCCGTACCTGGTCGAGGGGGTGGGCGAGGACTTCTGGCCGGACACGTACGACCGCACCATCTGCGACGAGATCGTCGAGGTGACCGACCAGGACTCGTTCGAGATGACCCGGCGGCTGGCCCGCGAGGAGGGGCTGCTGGTGGGCGGCTCCTGCGGCATGGCCGTGTTGGCGGCGCTGCGGGTGGCCGAGCGGGCCGGCCCGGACGACGTGGTGGTGGTGCTGCTGCCCGACGGCGGGCGCGGATACCTGTCGAAGATCTTCAACGACGAGTGGATGAGCCGGTACGGGTTCCTGGCCGGCCCCGGCAAGACCGTCAAGGACGTGCTGGCCGGTAAGGGCGAGAAGCTGCCGCCGCTGGTGCATACCCATCCCACCGAGACGGTGCGGGAGGCGATCGACGTGATGCGCGAGTACGGCGTGTCCCAGTTGCCGGTGCTGCGCGCCGAGCCGCCGGTGATGACCGGAGAGGTGGCGGGGGCGATTGCGGAACGCGACCTGCTCGACGCGCTGTTCTCCGGTCACGCGCACCTGCACGACATGATCGAGACGCACATGTCCGATCCGCTGCCGATGATCGGCGGTGGCCAGCCGGTGTCGGAGGCGGTGGCGCTGCTGGCCAAGGCGGACGCGGCGATGGTACTCGTCGACGGCAAGCCGGCCGGTGTCATCACCCGCCAGGACCTGCTCAGCCACGTGCCCAACTGACCCCCCACTTCCGTTGATCTAGGGGTTTTTCACGTGGTTTGATCTCGAACCACGTGAGAAACCCCTAGATCAACGGTGTGGGACCGAGGGTCAGAGCTCGGTCGGGGTGGTGATCACGTCTACGAAGGCGTTGCGGCGCAGGACGGTCACCGGCAGGTCGGTGACGATGGCGCTCTTGCCGAGCATGAGCCGCTGCAGCGTCTGCACGCTTTCCACCGGGGCGCCGCCGGCGCTGACGATCACGTCGCCCAGGTAGAGCCCGGCGGTCCCGGCCGGGCTGCCCGGGACCACCTCGACCACCCGCAGCCCGCGTGACTGGCCGAGCCGCCCGGCCACCGGTGGCGGCATCGGCACCGGCACGCCGGCCACACCCAGCCACGCCCGCCGGACCCGCCCGGTGGCCATCAGTTCGCCGATGATCGCGCGGGTGGTCGAGTTGATCGGCATCGCCAGTCCCAGCCCGTAGCCCGCGACCGCGGTGTTCACTCCCACCACCCGGCCCGACGCGTCGGCCAGCGCACCGCCGAAGTTGCCCGGGTTCAGGGCCGCGTCGGTCTGGATGACGTCATCGATGAGGCGCACCCGCCGGCCGTCGTGCGCCGGCAGCGACCGGCCCAGTCCGGAGACCACGCCGGCGGTCACCGACCCGGCCAGGCCCATCGGGTTGCCCGCGGCCACCACGAGTTGCCCGATGCGCAGGGTGTCGGCGTCGCCGAACGGCGCCGGCGGTGCGGTGGTGGCGTGCACCCGCAGCACTGCCAGGTCCGACAGCGGATCGGCCCCGACGACATCGAAACCACTCTCGTCCCCGTCCGCGAAGGCCGCGGTGCCGCTGCCGCTGCCGGTGACCACGTGGGCGCTGGTGATGAGGACCCCGTCGCCGGTGAAGGTCACCGCGGAACCGGCGCCGATACCGCGGCGGGTACGGATCGCCAGCGCCGCGATCGACGGCAGCACGGTGGTGGCGACCCTGGTGACGATGGCGCTGTAAGCGTCCATCGCCTCACGTTCGTTGTCCATGCACGCGACAACACCGCCGGAGGGCAGCGGGTTCCCGCCGCGGTGCGGACCGTCGCCGCAGGCTGTCCGCCGTGCGCGAAACAGGGAGGTCGTGCGTCACGCGCGGGCATCGCACAGTCTGTCCGGCAGCCGGCCGTCACCGCGGCGTTGAATCGGGTGACGGACCACGACAGGTCCGCTCCGATGGGGGTGATCTGCGATGTTGCTGTACGACAACGGCGCGCCTGGGGAGGTCGCGGATCGGCTGCTGTGGCGCGACGCGCAACAGACGCTGCAGCGCCACGCGGAACCGGCGGGCGACGGGCGGTGCGTCTGGTGTGGGGTGCACTGGCCGTGTCCCGCGCGGCGCCTGGCCGAGCGGGCCGAGGCAGCTGCGCTGTGGTCCTCACACGCGTCCTGGGCGGCACGCGACGGTGCGCCGCTGGCGGTGGCGAAGTGGCAGGGCAAGGCACGGGTGCCGTATCAGGAGGCCTATCTCGGTCCGTACGAGACCTACCCGAGCCACTGAACGCCGGCCGGAGAGGGTCAACCCCCGGGGTGTCGCGCAGCAGTGCCGCGCGACACCGGCTGGACTAGGCCGGCGCCCCCGGGGGTTGGGTAACTGTCTGGTATTCGCCGCGTCACCGATCACGCGGCGTGAGTCCGAGAGAACGGCGACTAGCGGACAGTCACCTCACGAGTCCTACAGCTACACAACTTTGGACCACCTCCTCTCTCGTGTACGGCACACGCTAGCCGGCCGCCGGGCGGGGCGCAATGACTATCCGCGAGCGGCCGGCGACACGTCCGGCTCCTCCTCGGCTTCGACCAGCAGCTCCTCGCTCCACAGCCGCCGCATCTCCGGGCAGGTCCGCAGCAGGTCTGCCAGCGGCCCGTCGCCCACCACCGATCCGCGGTCCAGCACCACGACCCGGTCGGCGCGCTCCAGTGCCGCCCGCCGGTGGGACACGACCAGCAGGGTCGCCGGCCCGTGGCCGTCGTGGGCAGCGGAGGCGATGCGCTCCCACAGCAGCTGCTCGGTCGCCACGTCCAGCGCCGAGGAGAGGTCGTCGACCACCAGCAGGTCGGGCATGCGCACCAGCGCCCGGGCCGCGGTGGCCCGCTGCACCTGACCGCCGGACAGCCGTACGCCGCGGGGGCCGACCACCGTGGCCAGGCCCTCCGGCATGTGCGCCAGGTCCTCCTCCAGCGCGGCCAGGTGCAGCGCGCGGGTCACCACCTCGTCCCCGGACGGCCAGCCCAGCAGCAGGTTCTCCCGCAGCGAGTCGGAGAACAGCCGCGGCACCTGCCCGGCGTACGCCACCCGGTCGGGCACCAGGAACGTACCCGGGTCGTCCACCGCCCGCCCGTTCCAGCGGATGGTGCCGCCACTGGCCGGCAGCAGCCCCAGCAGCGCCCGTACCAGCGTGGTCTTTCCGGCACCCACCGCGCCGGTGACCACGGTGAACGACCCGCGCTCCAGCCGCAGGTCGACGTCGCGGACCCCCTCGCCGCCGTCCGGGTGCTCGACCGTGAGGCCGCACACCTCGAACACCTCCAAGAGATCGGCGCGCTCCGGCACCGCGGCCGTCGCTGGCGGCGGGTCGGCGTGGAACCACACCCCGGTGCGGCGGGACAGGTGCTCGGCGTGCTCGTGCGGCGCCATCAGCCGGGTGAGCCGTTCGATGGCCACCGCGCCCTGCGGCACCCGGTACAGCATGCGGCCGAGGAACCGCGGCAGCATCGCCAGCCATCCGACATAGCTGGCGAACAGCGCGAAGTCGCCGACTGTGAAGTCACCGCTGCGCATCGCCGGGGCCGCCAGCAGCAGCACCAGGCCGATGCTGATCTCGATGGATGCGCCGGTGACCGTGTCGACCATGTCCATCGCCAGCCGGTCCTTGACCGCGGCGCTGCGGCGCCGGCGGTTGTGCTCGCGCAACCGGGCCAGCGCGGCGGCCTCCGCGCCGGCGGTCTTGAGCGCCAGCACGCCGGCGAACATCTCCCCGATGTACGCCGTGACCACCGCGCCCAGCGCCCGGGCGCGCGAGTGCACCCGCCGGATCACCGCGCTGAGCATCCGGTAGACCCCGATCATGCCCAGCAGCGGCACCACCAGCACCAGCGCGATCACCGGATCGATGGAGGCCATGATCGCGAACGCGACGACACTGAACAGCGCCGCCCCGGCGAGGTCCACGATGTTGTCGGTGAGGATGGCCAGGTCCCGTACGTCGTCGCGGAAGCGCGCCACCGCCTCGCCGGACGAGTGCGGCAGCCGGCTGGCCGCCGGTCCGCGGGCGGTGAGGATGGACCGCAGCGTGTTGGCGCGCAGGGTGGTCTCGGCGCCCTGCCACCAGTACGGCCAGATGTTGATGGCGGTCCAGAAGATGGCGCCCCGCAGCGCCTCCACCGCCACGAACGCGGCGCACAGCCACAGCGCCGCGTCCAGGTCAGCGGTGCGCGCACCGCTGAGCAGGTCGAACAGCGCCTTGAGCACCAGGCCGGTGAGGATCGGCACGATGTACAGCAGCGCCCACAGGCTACCGCCGGTCAGGTAGCGCGCCGGGCTGGTCGCCGCCAGCCGGAACGCGACCAGCGCCACCGGAAAGCG
>SLSW01000164.1 GCA_007130245.1 Micromonosporaceae bacterium | reverse complement strand
GGAGCAGGCGGTCACCGTGGCCCGCACCACCCTGGCCGATCAGGGGCTGCGTTGCGAGGACCTTATCGTGACACCGGACACCAGCCAGTTCTCCCGCCCGGTGGGCACACCGGCCACGGTCGAGGTCACCATCGTGTGTGATGTGGCGTTGCGCGACATCGCGTTCGCCGGGCTGCCGGGCAGCCGTCAGGTCAGTGCGAGTTTCACCTCCCCCATCGACACCTGGCGGGGCCGGCAGTGACCGGCGGCTGCCGTGACACCGGACGGGTCAGTGTGTTCCTGGCCATCACCGTGTCCGGCCTGCTGTTCATCATCGGGGTGGCGCACGACGTCAGCGCCCAGGTACGGGCCACACTGCACGCCGAACTGGTGGCCGCGGAGGCCGCGCGCGCGGCCGGTCAGGCGGTGGACCCGGCGCAGGTGGCGGCCACCGGCGCGCACCGGGTCGACCCGGCGCGCGCCGACGAGGCCGCCCAGGCATACCTCGCCGACGCCGGCGCCACCGGGCAGGTGGAGTTCAACGCCGAGCTGACCGAGGTGACGGTGACTGTGGCCGGGGTGCATCCAAGGCTGATCCTGCGACTGTTCGGCTTTTCCGACTACCGGGTCGTGCGCAGCGCCACCGCGGAGCTGGTCTCCGGTTAGCCGCTCCGGGTTTCCCCTGACCCGCTGTCGGGGACCACCCGCAGCCGCAGATCAAAGGCCGTTCCGCCCGTGGGCGGAGGCACGCGACCACCGCGTCGGTCATGATCTACCGTGACCGGCCTGACGCAGGGCCCACAGCAGACGGGAGGACACGTGGCGACACGGGACGATGGCGAGGTGGCTGCCCGGGCCATCGACGTGTGGAAGGCCTACGGCGAGGGCGAGGCACGCGTGGTGGCGCTGCGGGGCGTGGACCTCGCGCTGCGGCGGGCGGCGTTCACCGCGATCATGGGACCGTCCGGTTCCGGCAAGTCCACGCTGATGCACTGCCTGGCCGGCCTGGACAAGGTGACCCGCGGCGAGGTGTGGATCGGCCACACCCGCGTCAGCGACCTGGGCGAGACCGGCCTGACGCGACTGCGGCGCGACCAGGTCGGATTCGTCTTCCAGCAGTTCAACCTGCTGCCGACCCTGACCGCGCAGGAGAACATCCTGCTGCCGCTGTCCATCGCCGGCCGTAAGCCGGACCCGGACTGGTACGACACCGTCATCGACGCGGTGGGTCTGCGCGACCGGCTCACCCACCGGCCCAGCCAGCTGTCCGGCGGTCAGCAGCAGCGGGTGGCGTGCGCGCGGGCGCTGGTGTCGCGCCCGGAGGTGGTTTTCGCCGACGAGCCCACCGGTAACCTCGACTCCCGCTCCGGCCGCGAGGTGCTCGGGTTCCTGCGCGAGAGCGTACGCAGTTTCGGCCAGACGGTCGTGATGGTCACCCACGACCCGGTGGCGGCCAGCTACGCCGACCGGGTGGTGTTCCTGGCCGACGGGCAGGTCGTCGACGAACTCGCCGACCCCACCGCCGAGGCGGTGCTGGAGGCGATGAAGCGGCTCGACGGCGCCACGCTGGCCGGGGCCGGCACCAGCGCCGGTGAGGCGGTGGCGTGATGCTACGGGCCACATTGTCCGGCATGCGGCAGCGCAAGCTGCGCCTGGTGCTGTCCGGGCTGGCGGTGGTGCTCGGGGTGATGTTCGTGGCCGGCAGCCTGGTGCTCACCGACACCCTGGGGCGCTCGTTCGACCGGGTTTTCGCCGAGGCGTACGAGCACACCGACGTGCTCGTGCAGGGCGTGCCGAACGTGGCCGTGCACGAGTCCGAGGGCGAGCAGGTGCCGGCCAAGATCCCCGCCGACAGCGTCGACACGGTCGCCGCCGTGCCCGGGGTCGCCGAGGCCACCGGAGTGGTGGAGGCCGACGGCGCCCGCGTCATCGGCTCCGACGGCCAGGTGGTCGGTTCCGTCGGTCCGCCCCGGTTCGGGGCCAACTGGACTGGCGAGGACGAACTGGTCGAGCTGCGCGAAGGCCGCGGACCCCGCGCACCTGACGAGATCGCCGTCAACGCCTCGCTGGCCGACGCCGCCGGCGTGGCCGTCGGTGACCGGGTCGGGGTGCTGACGCTGGAACCCCGGCGCGACTTCACCCTGGTGGGAATCTTCGGCTTCTCCGGCGGCCGCGACACCATCGGCGGCGTCCAGTATGTAATGTTCACCGACGAGACCGCCCAGCGACTGATGCTCGGCGAACCGGACGTGTGGACCGGCGTCGACGTACAGGTCGCCGACGGTCACCCGCCCGCGCAGGTGCGCGACGAGCTGGTCGCCGTCCTCGGCGACGACTACCAGGTGCGCACCGGCGAGCAGCTGGCGCAGGAGCAGGCCGGCGAATTCCGCGAAGCGCTCGGCTTCTTCGGCAACATCCTGCTCGGCTTCGCCGCGGTGGCGCTGTTCGTCGGCGTGTTCCTGATTCTCAACACGTTCTCGATCGTGGTGGCGCAACGGCTACGCGAGCTGGCGCTGGTGCGCGCCATCGGCGCCAGCCGCCGCCAGATCCTCGGCTCGGTGCTCACCGAGGCGCTGGTGATCGGGTTGGTCGCCTCCGCGCTGGGGCTCGCCGCCGGAATCGGCGTCGCAGCACTGCTGGCGTGGCTCGCGGCAAGCTACCAGTCGCTGCCGCTGGCCGGTGTGGGAGTGCCGGCCTCCGCGGTGATCGCCGCGTTCGCCGTCGGGACAGTCGTCACCGCCGTGGCCGCACTGCTGCCAGCGTGGCGCGCCTCCCGCGTACCGCCGGTGGCAGCCATGCAGCAGGCGGCCACACCCGACGGGCCGCTCACCCGCCTGTCGATCACCGGAGGGCTGGTGCTGGCCGCCGGTGCGGCACTGCTGTTCCTCGGCGTGGCCGACGACACGCTGTGGATGGTGCTGGTCGGCGTGCTGGGAAGCCTGGTGGGGGTGGCGCTGCTGACCCCGCTGGTGGCCCGCCCGGTGGTGTCGCTGCTCGGTCGGCTGTTCGCCTGGTCGGTGCCGGGCAAGCTGGGCCGTCTCAACTCCGGGCGCAATCCACGGCGTACCGCCATCACCGCCGCCGCCCTCATGGTCGGGGTGGCGCTGATCTCCGGCGTCGGGGTAGTCCTGGACTCGGCCAAGGCCAGCATCAGCGACCTGGCACGGGACACCATCGGCGCCGAACTGGTGATCTCCGGCGAGCAGACCGGACCACGGCCGCCCACATTCGACCCGGCGGTGCTGGACGCGGCAGGCGACCTGCCGGACGTGGTGGCGGCTGCCGGCATCTACCGGGAGATCGCGATGGTCGACGACCGCCGGGTGTTCCTCACCGCGGCCAACGACCTGGCGTCGCTGCGAGAGGTGTTCGGACTCGAGACCGTCGACGGCAATCTCGACACCCTGGGCCCGCGTCAGGTCGTGGTGCACGACACTGGTGCCGAGCGGCGCGACCTGAGCGTGGGCGACCGGGTGCAGGTGCAGCTGCCGCACGGGCAGGCCCGCGCCTACGAGGTGGTCGGCATCTACCGCGCCACTCCCCTCTTCGCCGGTTTCATCCTGCCGGCTGACGCGGTGGCCGACTTCGGCATCCCGCAGCCGGTGATGGGATTCGTCGCGCTGGCCGACGGCGCCGACGTGCCACCGGTACGCGACGAGGTGGCCACGATGCTGGTCGACAGTCCGGAGGTGTCGGTCAGCGACCAGGGCGCATTCCTCGAGCAGCAGACCAGCCAGCTCGACTTCGTGCTCACCCTTATCCGGGTGCTGCTGGCGCTGGCGATCCTGATCGCGGTGCTGGGGGTCATCAACACCCTGATGCTGTCGGTGATCGAACGCACCCGGGAGCTGGGGCTGCTGCGCGCAGTGGGCTTGGGGCGAGGCGCCACCATGCGGATGGTCACGGTCGAGTCGATGGTGATCTCCCTGTTCGGCGCACTGCAGGGTGTCGCCGTCGGCGCCGCCCTCGGCGCCGCCGTCGTGTGGGCGTTGCGTGACGACGGCATCAACCAACTGGTGTTGCCCTGGGCTGATATGGGTGTGTACGTAGCGCTGGCCGGCCTGGTGGGCGTGGCCGCCGCGGTGCTGCCGGCCGTGCGCGCCGCCCGCACCGACGTGCTTCAGGCCATCGCGTACGAGTGACACATGGTGGGGCGCGCCACGCACGGGGGTGGCGCGCCCCGCCGCCACGGCCGGGTCGGGCAGACTCGACAACCATGAAGTACGCCGGCCCTGCCGCCATCCTGTTCGACATGGACGGCACGCTGCTGGACAGCGAGAAGCTGTGGGATGAGGCGCTGCACGCGCTCGCCGCCCACCACGGCGGGACCTTGTCGGAACAGGCGCGGCTGGCGATCACCGGTCGGGGCGCCGACGAGTCGATGGCGATCTTCTACGCCGACCTGGGCATGACTGAACCCGACCGGGCCGCCGACGAGCTGTTCATCGGCCGCCGGATGATGGAGCTGTTCGCCACGGACCTGGCCTGGCAGCCGGGCGCCCGGGAGCTGGTGACGCAGGTGAGCTCTGCCGGGCTGCCTACGGCGCTGGTCACCTCCACCCACCGACGGCTGGTAGAGGTGGCGATGGCCAGCACCCTCGGCCACGACACGTTTGACGTGGTGGTGTGTGGTGACGAGGTCAGCTCGCCCAAGCCGCATCCGGAGCCGTACCTGACCGCGGCCCACCGCCTCCGCGCACCGATCCACCGGTGCGTGGCGATCGAGGACTCTCCCACCGGCATCGCCAGTGCCAGCGCGTCCGGTGCGGTCGTGGTGGCCGTGCCAGGCGAGGTGCCGCTGGCCGATCTCGACGGTGCCCATGTGGTCGGCAGCCTGGTCGAGGTCGACCTGGCTTACCTGTCCCGGCTGGTCAGCGCTGGGACCGCCCCCCGGTGACCGGCTCCGGACACGGGTCGGCTCGCGTCACGAAAGGGCGGGTGCTGTCACGGTGTGCGTTCCTGGTGGGGGCGGCGTTCGATCTCGGCCAGGACGATGTCGCGGTAGATGCCGGTCATGGTCTCGTTGGCCTGTTCCTGGTCGGGAAGATCGGCGCCGGCGTAGGTGATGTCCGCCGTGACCTGGAGGTTGCCCACGTGGCCGTCGAACGACAGCAGCATGCCCGGGCCGTGCGCCGGCAGGCTCTCGAGTGTCTCGCAAGGGCGTCGGTGATGGTGCCAGCAGGTCTCGCGCCAGTCGTCGTACTGATGTCCTGACCAGGCGGTGTCGAACCAGTCGAGCAGGTCGTGGGAGGCCAGCGGGATTGTTGTCACAGTGCCGGAGCCGAATCCGGCGGGTTGTTCGCGGTGTAGCCAGGTCACGGTGGTGATGAACACATGGGTGGGTTGGAGGTCATCGCCGTTTGGGATTAGGCCGGCCAGGTCGGCCCGAAGATATGAGCACACCAAGGTCTGCAGGCTTTGTTCGTACTCGGATGAGCGGGATGTCTGGAGTTTGTATTCGGTGACGGGGTCGATGCGGTGCAGGGTGTCGAAGGTCTCCGGCGGTAGGCACTCGTGCTCGGCGGTGTCGTATTCGAACTCGAGATCCAGGTAAACGTCTTCCGGTGGTGTGGTCGGCTCAGGCGCCGGTGACGGGTCGGGTGTGCTGTGCGGGGTGGGTGGCCCGGTGGGTGCGGCATCGACCGGCTGCCCGATGTCGGTGCATGCCGTTGCCAGCACCACCGGGGCGGTGAGAAACGCCACCGCCGCCAGCCGCAGCCGTCCGCTCAGCGGCCTACGACCCGTCATGCTGGTCTCCCTCGACGATGTAAGGTTCATCGGTCTGACTCCACCCCGGCTCGGCCCCGGCGCGCGCCCGGTGCCCCTCGAACGGGTCGTACCGGCGTTCTGTTGCCATCGCCCACTGGCCGATGTCGATGCTGCTGCGCCCCTCCAGCGCCGACAGCTTGCTGTCCAGGATGCGCCGCTGATCCGCGTCGACCTCTCGGTACGCCCGCGCAGCCGCCTTGAGCTGCTCACCGGCCAGGTGATAGCGCGCGCAGGTGGTGCGAAGGAAGGAATGAAGCAGGTCGCGCACCTCGACGATCGCCGCATCCGCGTGGGTGGCCTGCCCGTCGCGGCCAGCCAGGTGTGGGTCGGCGCTCGCGGTGCGTGTGAGCAGTCTTTGCAGGGTCTGGTAGTCCTCCGCCGCGTCAGCACAGTGCCGCGCGAGCCTCTCGACCACCTCGGTCTTGACGGCGGTGGTGCGGACGTCGGCCGTCCCGACCGGGTTGTTCTGCGTCAGGTCGTACAGCTCCAGGTGGTAGCTGTGCAGGCCGTGGATGGTCTCCCGCAGCCGGAGCACCTCCTCGCTCAGCTCGCTCTCCAGCCGGTTCAGCTCCCGGTTGAGCGCGCCGACCTCCCCGTGCAGCTCGTCCAGCACCTCCTGCGGCCCGTGCCGGTGAGTTTCGCGTTCGGACGTCGGCAGGAGGCCGAGCTGGTGGAAGACGTCACCGAGGAACCAGGTCAGCAGCAGGAAACCGCCGGCCTTCGGCGCCCCGAGCGGTGCGATAAGCAGGCCGATGCCCTGTATCGCCCGAAGGCCCGGGGTGGGGTCGGAGATCACCGTCACGCGCGCGTCCAGTGCCACTGTTGCCGCGGTGATCCGGTACAGCGCTTCGCGGCGTCCCTTCTCGATGATGGCCGCACGAGCCCGGTAGAGGCCGCCCAGCGCTCTCGCAACTCCGAGGTGATGGTCAAGTGTCGGCCGGACCGACGCGCCGAACCCGGTGCGGAAGGACTCGGCGGCCAGACCGGTCCACTCGGCTATCCAACCCCCACCATGTCCGGCGATCTCCTCAACAGCCTGGGGCAGAGTGGCTGCGGACCTGGTCGAGAACGACCTGCGGTCCGGACCGGCGGTCGGCTGCTCCCCCGTGACCATCAGGCGTTCCATCGCGGCGTACGCACGATACGCGTGCTCGATCTCCAGCACGTCGTGGTGATCGAACAGCGGCAACGCAGCGAACACCCGGGTGCGCTCGGCCCACGCCCACTCCTCCACCTGCCGCAGGATGCGGCCCACCCCGCAGTCGATGGCAGGCGGCATGGCGACGTGCGTGCCGGTGCGCGGATCGATCACCACCGCCTCGGTGATCGATCCGTCGCAGCGCACGCTGTTCAGGTCGCCGTTCTGTCCGCCGTGGACCCATGCCAGATAACGGCAGGCGCCACTGTCCACGTGTGCGCGGGCCGGCAGCGTCGAGTATGACCATGCCGGACCGAACCACGCCGAGCCCAGATGCCGCTGGTGATAACCGGACCCGCCCGGTGTCGGCACCATGGGCAGCGCCTGGTTGAGTTCGATGGCGCGAGCTGCCTGCTCCCGCCATCGACGCGTCAACGCCTCGTGGAGATGCTTCAGCGCCGTCTCGAGCATGGCACTGAAGTTCGTGTCCCGGATGTAGACGTACTCCGACATCCGCCTCCCCACAGCCGGTGCACCGCGACACGCCAGAAAGGACGATGTGCGATGCCGCTCAGTGTAGGGACAGCCTACGATAGGTCGTCAAGGCTGGTTACTTGGCGTTGAAGTAGCTCGCCTCCGGGTGGTGCACCACGATCGCGTCGGTCGACTGCTCCGGAACCAGCAGGAACTCCTCCGACAGGGCCACCCCGATGCGGTCAGCACCGAGCAGGTCCACGATCTTGGCGCGGTCCTCCAGCTCCGGGCAGGCCGGATAGCCGAACGAGTAGCGGCAACCCCGGTAGTCGGTGCGCAAGATGCCCGCCAGGTCCGGGTCGGAGTCACCGACCGTGGCACCGTCCGGCAGCACCAGCTCGCGACGCATCCGTGCGTGCCAGTATTCCGCCAGCGCCTCGGTCAGCTGCACCGACAGGCCGTGCGCCTCCAAGTAGTCCCGGTAGGCGTTCTCGGCGAACAGCTTCCCGGTGTACTCGCTGATCGACTCGCCGACCGTGACCAGCTGCAGGCCCACCACATCCAGGCGGTCGGCCTCGCGCGGGCGGAAGAAGTCCGCCAGGCACAACCGCCGGTCGGAACGCTGGCGCGGGAAGGTGAACCGGGCCCGTTCGCTGTGGCCGTTCTCGTCCAGCACCACCAGGTCGTTGCCCTCGGCGTAGCACGAGAACCACCCGTACACGACCCGGGCCTCCAGCACCTTGTCGGCGGTCAGCTGGTCCAGCCACGCCCGCAGCCGTGGCCTGCCCTCGGACTCCACGAGCTCCTCGTACGACGGGCCGGAGCCGCCGCGGGCCCCCCGCAACCCCCACTGGCCGAGGAAGGTGGCCCGCTCGTCCAGCATCGCCGCATAGTCGGCCAGCGGGACGCCCTTGACGACCCGGGTGCCGAAGAACGGCGGCTGGGGCACATCCACATCCGCCGCCACATCCGAGCGCACCGAGTCGTCGTCGAGCTCCGGCAGGTCGTCGGTCACCGTGGCGCGGTGCCGGGCGCGGCGCTCCCGCCGGGCGGCCAGCGCCTTCTCCCGCTCGGGGTCGACCACCGGCCCGCCCTCGCCCCGCTTGGCGGCCATCAGTTTGTCCATCAGCGACAGCCCTTCGAAGGCGTCGCGGGCGTAGTGCACCTCGCCGGCGTACATTGAGCGCAGGTCGTCCTCGACGTAGCCGCGGGTCAGCGCCGCCCCGCCGAGCAGCACCGGCCACCGGTCGGCCACCCCGCGCTGGGCCATCTCCTGCAGGTTGTCCTTCATGATCACGGTGGACTTGACCAGCAGGCCGGACATGCCGATGGCGTCGGCGCCGGACTCCTCGGCGGCCTCCAGGATAGCGTTGATCGGCTGCTTGATGCCGATGTTGACCACGTCGTAGCCGTTGTTGGACAGGATGATGTCGACCAGGTTCTTGCCGATGTCGTGTACGTCGCCCTTGACGGTGGCCAGCACGATGCGGCCCTTGCCACCGGAGTCGTCCTTTTCCATGTGCGGCTCCAGGTGGGCCACCGCGGTCTTCATCACCTCGGCCGACTGCAGCACGAACGGCAGTTGCATCTGCCCGGAGCCGAACAGCTCGCCGACGGTCTTCATCCCCTCCAGCAGGGTCTCGTTGATGATCTCCAGCGGTGAGCGGGTCTGCATCGCCTCGTCGAGGTCGGCCTCCAGGCCGTTGCGGTCGCCGTCGACGATGCGCCGCTCCAGCCGCTCGGTCAGCGGCAGCGCGGCCAGTTCCTCGGCCCGGGAGGCGCGCGCCGAGGCCGCGTCCACGCCCTCGAACAGGTCGATGAACTTCTGCAGCGGGTCGTAGCCCTCGCTGCGCCGGTCGTAGACCAGGTCGAGGGCCACCTGCCGCTGCTCCTCGGGGATCTTCGACATCGGCAGGATCTTGGAGGCGTGCACGATCGCAGAGGTCAGCCCGGCCTGCTGGCATTCGTGCAGGAACACCGAGTTGAGCACCTGCCGGGCGGCGGCGTTGAGGCCGAACGACACGTTGGAGATGCCGAGGGTGAAGTTGACACCCGGGTAGCGCTCGGCGATCTGCCGGATCGCCTCGATGGTCTCGATGCCGTCGCGGCGGGTCTCCTCCTGGCCGGTGGAGATCGGGAACGTCAGGCAGTCCACCAGGATGTCGCTGATGGACATCCGCCAGTTGCCGGTGAGGTCGTCGATCAGGCGCGAGGCCACCCGTACCTTCCAGTCGGCGGTACGGGCCTGGCCGTCCTCGTCGATGGTCAGCGCCACCACTGCGGCGCCGTGCTCGCGGATGATCGGCATCACCCGGGCGTAGCGGGAGTCCGGGCCGACACCGTCCTCGTAGTTGACGGAGTTGACCAGGCACCGCCCGCCGAGCATCTCCAGGCCGGCCTCGACCACGTCGGGCTCGGTCGAGTCGATCATGATGGGGAGGGTAGAGGCGGTGGCGAACCGGCCGGCCAGCTCCCGCATGTCGGCCACGCCGTCGCGGCCGACGTAGTCCACGCACAGGTCGAGCAGGTGGGAGCCGTCCCGGGCCTGGCCGCGGGCGATCTCCACGCACTTCTCCCAGTCGCCTTCGACCATCGCCTCCCGGAACGCCTTGGAGCCGTTGGCGTTGGTGCGCTCCCCCACCATCAGCAGGCCGGCGTCCTGGGCGAACGGCACGTGGTGGTAGATCGATGACGCACCGGGTTCGTCCGCCGGCCGGCGGGCCGCCGGCGCCACCCCGTCGAGCGCGGCGCGCACGGCGGCGATGTGGTCCGGTGTGGTGCCGCAGCACCCGCCGACCAGGCCCACGCCGTACTCGCGCACGAACCTCCCCAGCGCCTCGGCCAGTTCGTCGGCGGTCAGCGGGTAGTGCGCGCCGTCGGCGGTCAGCTCGGGCAGGCCGGCGTTGGGCATCACCGAGATCGGCACCCGGGCGTGCTGTGACAGGTAGCGCAGGTGCTCGGTCATCTCCTCCGGCCCGGTGGCGCAGTTGAGCCCGATCATGTCGATGCCCAGCGGTTCCAGCGCCGTCAGCGCGGCGCCGATCTCGCTGCCGAGCAGCATGGCGCCGGTGGTCTCGACCGTGACCTGGCAGATCAGCGGCACGCTGCGGCCGGTGGCGGTCATGGCGCGGCGGGAGCCGATCACGGCCGCCTTGGTCTGCAGCAGGTCCTGGGAGGTCTCCACCAGCAGCGCGTCGACGCCGCCGTCGATCAGCCCGGCGGCGTTCTCCTGGTACGCGTCGCGCAGCTCGGCGTACGGCGCGTGGCCGAGCGTGGGCAGCTTGGTGCCCGGGCCGATGGAGCCCAGCACGAACCGCGGCCAGTCCGGGGTGGACCACCGGTCGGCGACCTCGCGGGCGAGTTGCGCGCCGGCCACCGACAGTTCGCGGATCCGGTCGGCGATGTCGTACTCACCGAGGTTGCCGAGGTTCGCGCCGAACGTGTTGGTCTCTAGACAGTCGGCCCCGGCGGCCAGGTAGGCGTCGTGGACGTGGCGGACCACGTCCGGCCTGGTCACGTTGAGGATCTCGTTGCATCCGTCGTGACCGTCGAAGTCCTCCAGGGTCGGGTTGGCCTCCTGCAACATCGTGCCCATGGCCCCGTCGGCGATGAGCACGCGGCTGGTCAGCACGTCGGTCAAAGAAGTCGGCATTCAGCCCAGGTTAGTCGGGTGGGCCGGTCAGCGGCCCGGTCCCCCGGGGTTTGGGTGTGACTGTTCATGGTATGCCCGATTTCAACGGGCGGTGATCGGCGCGGCCCGTCGCTGTACCCCTCAGCGGGCCGTAGGCTTGGACAGGTGACCGAGTTCGACGGCTTGCCGGTGCTGCGTTCCCCGGTGGCAATCATCGCCTTCGAGGGCTGGAACGACGCTGCCGACGCCGCCACCGCGGTGCTGGACCATCTGGAGCAGGTGTGGCAGGCCCGCCAGGTAACCGCGCTGGATCCGGAGGAGTACTACGACTTCCAGGTCACCCGACCCATCCTGAGCTACGGCGACGACGGCGAGCGCAGCCTGGAGTGGCCCACCACCCGTTTCTCGGTCGCGTCGCCGCCGGGCACCGACCGCGACGTGGTCCTGATCCGGGGGGTCGAGCCGAGCACCCGCTGGCGGCGTTTCTGTAGCGAGATCCTCGAGATCTGCCACGCACTGGAGATCAACCGGGTGGTGTTGCTGGGAGCACTGCTGGCCGACGTGCCGTACACCCGGCCGTTGCCGGTCAGTGGCAGCACTTCCGATCCGCAGGTGAGCGAGCGGCTCAAGCTGACCGCCACCCGCTACGAGGGACCGATCGGCATCGTCGGGGTGCTGCACGACGCATGCCGGCGCGCGGAGGTCGATGTCGCGTCCTTCTGGGTGCACGTGCCCCACTACGCCAGCAGCCCACCCTGCCCCAAGGCCACCCTCGCGCTGTTGCACCGGGTCGAGGAGATGTTCGACCTGCCCGTGCCGGTGGCCGACCTGGCCGAGGAGGCCGGCGAGTGGGAGGCGCGGGTGCGCGCGGTGGCCGAACAGGACGCCGAGCTGGCCGAGTATCTCCGTGAGCTCGAGCAGCGTGCGGGCGACGCCGACCTGCGGGCCCCCACCGGTGATGAGCTGGCCGACGAGTTCGAGAAGTACCTGCGCCGCCGCGGCCGCCATTGATCGCTGATTTCTCGTAGATGCCCTAGTTGATCTGGGGTTGTCCACGTAGTTGAAGATCAATTTATGTGAATGATGTTTAGATCAATGGATTGAGGGCGTGGGTCACATTGTGTATCGCATCCTAGGAAGCTAGGTTTAGTCTCATGGAACAGATCAACCCGGGTGCGGCCGAATTCCCGCACCGCCAGATCGCCGAGGCCATCCGCTCCCGCATCCGCGCCGGCCACTGGGCTGCGGGCGAGCGCCTGCCCTCCATACCCGCCCTGGCCGAGATGTTCGGCGTCGCCAAACAGACCGTCCAACGCGCCGTTGACCAGCTGCGCATCGAAGGCGTGCTGATCACCAAGCCCGGCTCCGGCACCTACGTGCGCGGCACCCGGCGCCGGCTCAACCGGCTCTCACGTGGCCGCTACGGCGCCTACCGTGGCTACCACTCCGACCTGGCCGCGCGCTACCGGCAGTACCTGACCGAGGTCGGCCGCTCCCCCGCCCCGCCCGAGGTCGCCGACGCGTTCGGCGTCGCCGACGGCACCGCGCTGGTGGTGCGCCGCCATGTCGTGCGCACCCAGGACGCCCCGGTGGAGGTCGGCGCCTCCTGGTTCCGGCTCGACGACGCCGGCGGCACCGGGCTGGAACAGGAGAAAGCTTTCGGCCGCCCGCTCTACCAGGAGGTGGAGGAGATCACCGGCCGCCGCTACGCCTCCGCCAGCGACCACATCGGCGCCCGCCAGCCCACCCGGGCCGAGGCGGAGATCCTCGCCATCCGACCCGACACTCCGGTGCTGCACCTGCTGCACGTCGCCTACGACGAGCACCGAAAGCCGATCGAGGTCGCCCAGGCCACCTGGCCGGGGCCGATGACCACCCTCACCGAGCGGTACGACATCCCGGCACCGGCCCCGGGTCCGGATCCGGACCCGGGGCCGGTGCTCGGATGAACTAGCCGGCCGCCTCGTCGACCTCGAACGCGCCGACGGCGGCACCGGCGTGCGTTCGGGGCGGACGCCACATCTGCCAGAACGACGCCCCGTCCGGCAACTGCAGTGCCTCCCACTCCTGATAACCGTGCCGTGCGTACAGGTGCCGGTTCCGGGTACTGCTGGCCTCCAGGTACGCCGGCAGCCCGGCACCGTCGAGCACCTCGTGATGCCGCTTCAGCAACGCCGTACCCAGGCCGTCACCCTGCCGCTCCGGTCGCACCGCCAGGAAGGCCAGATGATGGTGCGGCTCGGCGGGGTGGTTGTCCTCCAGCAGGGCGTCCAGCAGCTCGAATCGGGGCGTGGCCTTCCCACAGGCAGCCGAAAGACGCCGTTCATAGTCGGGCGGCTCCGGTATCGGCTCCACCCGGGGAAACCAGACGGCGACCCCCTCCCGGTCCCCGGCCCAGTAGACGGTGCCATGGCGCAGCGCATGCTCGGCCAGGATGGCGAACTGACCCGCCAGCAGGCGCTGACGCACCGCGGGATCGGGCACCAGCCACTTCGCCGGAGCGAGGGAGTAGAACGCCTGCGCCACGAGGTCGGCGATAGCCGCGGCGTCCCCGTTGTCGGCTTGCACGATCCGGGGCGCACTCACCGGGACACCTCGTCATCGACCAGCTCCGCCTGCGCCGTACCCGGAGCTGACACCCTGACCTCGCCCGCGGCGCTCTTGGCGCCATGACCGATGGTGGCGTAGACCTCCGGCCGGTGGCGGCGCAGCACCACCCCCCAGGCGGTACCGAGCAGCGCCACGACCAGGTAGATCGCCGGCACGGCCCAACGCAGGGGGTGGTCGGCGGCGACCCCGAGCAGCGTGTCGAAATGCACGAGGGCGAGGTAGACCACCGACAGCAGGCCGACGGTGGCCGCGACCGGCGCAACGACGTGTCGCCACAGGTCCGGCTCGGCCGGTTGCCGGGCGAAGAATCCGAGGACGGCCAGCGACGTGACGGTCACCAGGAGCAGCACACCCAGTCCACCGGACGCACCGCCCCAGAAGAACAACTGGACCAGTGGATCGAACCCACCGAAGGCGTAGATCGCGATGACGGCCAGGCCGATGCCGGTCTGCGCCAGCGACGCCACCTTCGGTGACCCGGTGCGATAGGAGGTGCGGCCGAAGGCGGCCGGCAGCACCTGCTCGCGGCCCAACGAGAACATGTAGCGCGCCGTGATGTTGTGGAAGGCGATCATCGCCGCCAGCAGCGACGTCAGGAACAGCACCCATCCGATGTTGGCGGCGAACGCGCCCAGGTGCTGTTCGGCGAGGACGAAGATCAGCGCGACCTCCAGCTCGCCCGCGAGCGCCGCGATGTTCTCCGGACCCACCGCGACACTCATCGCCCATGCGCCGAGCGCATACAGCAGCGCGATCAGCGCGATCGCCACATACATGGCCACCGGCACGGTGCGACGAGGGTCCTTGGACTCTTCCGAGAACACCGTTGCCGCCTCGAAGCCCACGAAACCGAGCACCCCCAGCACCAGAATGGCCCCGATGCCGGCGGTGAAGGTGTTCGACGGGTCCAGGGTGGTGAAGCTGACCGTGCCCTGGTGCGGGTTCGCCAGGCTGGCGCCGGCGAACACCACGATGACCGCCACCTCCAGGCACAGCAGCACAGCCAGCACCCGACCGTTGATGTCCACCTGCTGCAACCCCAGCAGGCCGACGATCGCCCAGGCCGCGAGCGCGATCAACCACCACGGCACCAGTACGCCGAACCACCACTCGAGCAACTCATTGGCGACGAAACCGATGACCCCGTAAAGGCCGACCTGCAGCAGGTTGTAGGCGATCAGCGCCACCCAGGCGGTGCCGACCCCCGCCGGACGTCCGAGTCCCCGGCTGACGTACGCATAGAAAGCGCCCGCGTTGGCCACATGACGCGACATCGCCACGTAGCCGACCCCGAACAGACCCAGCAACAGTCCGATCAGGATGAATGCCAGCGGCAGCCCCAGCGAGCCGGTGATGGCGTAGGCCAGGGTTATCACGCCGGCGACGACGGTCAGCGGGGTGGCCGCGGACACGACGAAGAAGACGACAGCGGGAACGCCGAGGCGGTCGGCGGCCAACGCTTCAGACACCCGACTGACGTCGGTCTCTCTCGCCATTTCAGAAACTCCTCATGGGTGGGGGATGGTGCCTCAGACTCGTCGGGACAGCACCGTGTCGCCGACCACGGCCTCGGTGTGCTTGACGAGCGTGTGGTACGGAGTGCTCAGCGTGGAAACCACGTACGCCAGGTATTCCTTCGCCGCGGGCTCGGCACCCCGCAGCATCAGCTGGTCGAGCCCGGTGGCCGCCGCCAGCCCGGTCAGCACCGCGTCCGGCTCGTCCACGGGCGACTGCCGCCGCAACGCGGTCGCCAACCGCGCCATCGGCCAGGCCACGCGGTTGGCGTCGAGCGGTTCGTAGGTCACGAGCTGCTTCAGCAGCTTGCGCGACGTCCTGGGTCGTAGGATCTCCTGTCCTACCAGCCGTTCGGCCACCGCGTCGTGCGCGGTGCGGCCGAGGAACAGCAGCCACGCGCGGATCGGGTGGCGTTGCGGCTCCGCCAGCATCTGCGCCAGCACGTCGTGGCTGAGCCGGTCCGGGGGCAGCTCGCGGGCGCGTGCGTGCAGGTATCCGTTTTGGACCACCACGTTGCCGTCCGGGATGAGCTCACCGATCAGTGCCGCGGCGAGGCCCAGGCCTCGCATGCCACCACTCACCCGCGGCTTGCCGGTGCGGTCGTCATACGCGAGCAGCCAGTACTCATCGGCCAGCAGCACGCCCGGATCCTCCCCGCGATGCCATCAAAAGATAGATGGGCACGTTTCGACAACAGTCCTTATGGCGCCGCCGCGTGAACTTCGAGGGATGTCCATACTGTCGCGTCGGCCGGTACATAGTGGCATGACGCCGAGTAGCCGCGCAAGTACGGCAGCAGTGGGGCGTAGGTCACACCGTCCTAGCCGGACGGCTCGTCACGGCGTCGCTAGAGCCGGACCCCCAACAACGCGTCGACGGTCGTGCGCACCAGGGCCGGGGCGCCGGGGTCCTTGCCCTCACCGGCCAGGGCCGCCTCCGCCCACGCGTCGACCAGCGCCAGCGCACCCGGGGTGTCCAGGTCGTCGGCCAGCCGTCCGCGCACCGCCATGAGCAGACTCTCGGCGTCCGGGCCGGTGGGCGAGGCCACCGCCGCGCGCCACCGCGCCCGCCGGTGCTCGGCGAGCTTGCCCGCCTCGTCGGTCCACTGCCGGTCAGTGCGGTAATGCTCGGCCATCAGCGCCAGCCGCAGCGCCATCGGGTCCAGGCCGTCGGCGCGCAGCCGGGAGACGAACACCAGGTTGCCCTTGGACTTGCTCATCTTCTCGCCGTGCAGGCCGATCATGCCGGCGTGCACGTAGTGGGAGGCGAACGGCGCCACTCCGGTCAGGCGTTCGGCGTGCGCGGCCGAGCACTCGTGGTGCGGGAAGATCAGATCGCTGCCGCCGCCCTGCACGTCGACGCTGTCGCCGAGGTGTTCCAGCGCGATCACCGCACACTCGATGTGCCAGCCGGGGCGGCCAGGGCCCAGCACCCCGCCGGGCCAGGCCGGCTCGCCGTCGCGGGCGCCGCGCCACAGCAGCGGGTCGAGCGCATCCCGCTTGCCGGCCCGGTCCGGGTCGCCGCCATTGTCGCCGAACAACGCCAGCATCTGCGCCCGGTCGAGGTGCGACTGGTAGCCGAACCGGGGCGCGGCGGCCACGTCGAAATACACGTCGCCGGTGCCGTCGTCGAGCCGGTAGGCCGCGCCATCGTCCAGCAGCGCGGCGACCCGCTCGGCGATCACGCCGATGGACTCCACCGCCCCCACGAAGTGGTCCGGCGCCACCATCCGCAGCGCCTCCATGTCCTCGCGGAACAGCGCGGTCTCGCGCAGGCCCAGCACGATCCAGTCCTCACCGTCGCGGGCAGCGCGCTCCAGCAGCGGCTCGTCGATGTCGGTGACGTTCTGCACATACCGCACCCGATGCCCGCCGTCGCGCCATGCCCGCACCACCAGATCGAACGCGAGGTACGTGGCGGCATGCCCGAGATGGGTCGCGTCGTACGGCGTGATGCCGCACACGTACATCGTGGCGCCGTCCGGGCCCGGTCTGGTGACCTGCACCGACCGCCGCGCAGAGTCGTACAACGCCAACGGCTGCCCGGTGCCGGGCAGCGCCGGCACCTCGTGTCCCGCCCACGCCTCCATCGTCACCAGGGTAACCAGACGCTACGACAGCTCCGGCGCCGGACGCCGACCTTCCGCGGCCGGCTCAGATCGGCGGCCACGGTACGGCCGGCCAGCGCCCACCCGGCACCGGGAACCGGCCGCTGGCGCGCAGCACGGCCACCCGCTCACGCACCGCCGCCACCTCCGCGGCGGTCAGGTGCGCCGCCAGCGCCTGCCCGAGCGCGCCGTCGAGCCGGCCCGCCAGGTCAGCCAGCACCGGCGGGACCTCGGCGGGCAGCGGCTGACCGGCCCACCCCCACAGCACCGTGCGCAGCTTCGGGTCGGTGTGGAAACACACGCCGTGGTCCACGCCGTACAACCGGTCGCCGGTGCCCACCAGCAGGTGACCGCCCTTGCGGTCGGCGTTGTTGGCCACCACGTCGAAGACCGTCATGCGCGCCAGGCGCGCATCGTCGGCGTGGGCGAGCAGGAACGGCCGCCCGTCCGGGTCCTCGGCGTCGGCGATCGGGTGCCAGCCCGCCGGCAGGGCCGCCTCCGGCACGAAACCCACCAGCGGCGTGGTGTCGTCGCTCTCCTCGATCCAGAGCTGGCACGCGCCGGGACCCAGCGGTCCGTCGCGCAGCACCGTGGGTGGCACCAGGTCCCAGCCGCTGGCCACCGACAACTCGTACGCAGCGACTTCCCGGCCGGCCAGCGTGCCGTCCGGAAAGTCCCACAGCGGGCGCTCGCCGGCCACCGGTTTGTACACGCAGCGCACCGTCACCCCGTCCAGGGTGGCCAGGCAGCGCACCGTGGTGTTGGACGCGTCAACCAGCCGGCCCTCCACCTCCAGGGTGCCGTGCGAGACCGCCGCCAGCGCCCCGGCGGTCGGGTCGGCCTCGTGCGCCGCGACCTGGCCGCCGGACACGGTTACGCCTCGGACTGGCGGTGGTAGCTGTTGTGCCGCGGGCAGATGTGGCCGGTGGGGTCCAGCGGCTGGCCGCACAGCGGGCACGGCGGGCGTCCGGCGGCCACCACCCGGCGGGCCCGCTCGATGAACGCCCGGGTGGCCGCGGGGGTGATGCGCACCCGCAGCCGGTCCAGGTCCTCCGACGGTTCCTCCTGCTCGCTGTCGGTGGCGCCCTCGCCGCTCTCGCCGGCCTCGCCGCTCTCGCCGCTCTCGCCGACCTCGATCGCCTCTATCACCACGGTGGAGGTGTCCACGTCAAAGGCCAGCCCCAGCGTGCCGACCCGGAACTCCTCCTCCACCGGGGCGCTCAGCGGCTCGTTGTCCACCTCGGCGCTCTCCGCCTCGGCCAGCGGCAGCCCGAACCGTCGGCTCGCCTCCCCGAGCAGCTCGTCGAGCTTCTCGGCCAGCAGTGACACCTGCACCTTCTCCAGCACCACCGACACGGTCCGGCCTTCGCCACTGGCCTGCAGGTAGAAGGTGCGCTCGCCCGGCTCGCCGACGGTGCCCACGACGAACCGTTCCGGGGGCTCGAACGCGTACACCTGGTGGCTCATGCTTCGACCCTACAAGGACGGTGCGTGCCCGGCGCCGCCGCCGACGGGCGCGTCCGAGCCGCCCTCCGGGCCGGTGTCGAAGCTCAGCTGGCCGGTGTCACCCAGCCGCAGCAGGAACGGGCGGGTGCGGGTGTAGCGCACCGCGGTCAGCGACGCCGGGTCGATCACCAGCCGCTGGAACAGGTCCAGGTGCAGCCCGAGCGCATCGGCCACGATGGCCTTGATCACATCACCGTGGCTGCAGGCCAGCCACAACGCCTGCTCGCCGTGCCCGGCGGTGATCCGGGCATCCCACTCGCGCACCGCCGCCACCGCCCGCGCCGCCATGTCCGCCACCGCTTCCCCGCCCTCACCCGGAAACCGCACCGCGGACGGGTGCTGCTGCACCACCGGCCACAGTGGGTCGTCGGCCAGCTCGGCGAGGGTCCGGCCCTGCCAGTCGCCGTAGCCGCACTCGACCAGCCGGTCGTCGACGTGCACCTCGGCGTCGGGAAGGGCGGTGGCCACGGTCTGGCGGCAGCGCGGCAGCGGACTGGTCACCACCGCGGCCAGCGGCAGCCCCCGCAACCGGGCGCCGGCCGTGGCGGCCTGCGCCACGCCGTCATCGTTCAGGCCCACCGGGCTGCGGCCGGCCAGCCCGCCGGAGGCGTTGGCGCTGGTCCGGCCGTGTCGCAGCAGCAGTACGGTCGCCACCCGCGCACCCTATCCGATCAGGTGGCGGTGACCACGCCGGCGCCGACCAGCGCCGGGATGGCCAGAACGACAGCAGCGCCTGCCAGATCTCCACCCTAGTCGCCGACCCCGGCGAGCTCCGCGGCCTCGGCCATGGTGCGCAGCGTCGCGGCGCCGGACTCGGCGTCGGCGGCGAACAGCGACACCGACAGGGTGGTGACCCCGGACTCGGCGTAGGCCACCAGCCGGTCGGCGATGCGCTCCCGGCTGCCCAGCAGCGAGGTCCGGTCGATGAACTCGGCCGGCACCGCCGCGGCGGCGTCTCGGTGCCGGCCCGCCAGGTACAGGTCCTGCACCTGGCGCGCGGCCTGCTCGTAGCCCATCCGCACCGCCAGCCGGTTGTAGAAGTTCTGCTCCCGCGACCCCATGCCGCCGACGTAGAGCGCGGCGTACCAGCGCACCAGCTCGGCGCAGGCGGACGGGTCCTCGCCGACCACCACCGGCACACTCGGCACCACGTCGAAACCGGTCAGGTCCCGCCCGGTGACCTCGCGGCCGGCGCGGATCTCTGCCAGCTGGGACGAGGCGTGTTCCGGGGCGAAGAAGATCGCCAGCCATCCGTCGGCGACCTCGCCGGCCAGCCGCAGGTTCTTCGGCCCGATCGCGGCCAGGTAGATCGGGATGTCCGCCCGGGGCGGGTGGAAGCCCAGCTTGAGCGCCTTGCCGGGGCCGTCGGGCAGCGGCAGGGTGTAGTGCGTGCCGGAGTAGCTCACCCGTTCCCGCGCCAGCGCCATGCGCACGATGTCCACGTACTCGCGGGTGCGCCCCAGCGGGGAGTTGAACCGCACCCCGTGCCAGCCCTCGGAGACCTGCGGACCGCTGACCCCCAGCCCGAGCCGGAACCGGCCGCCGGACAGGGTGTCGATGGTGGCGGCGGTCATGGCGGTGGACGTGGGGGTCCGGGCCGGGATCTGCATCACCGCCGCACCGAGGTCGATGCGCGAGGTCTGCCCGGCCAGCCAGGCCAGCATGCTGGGCGAGTCCGACCCGTACGCCTCGGCGGCCCACACCACCGAGAAGCCGAGGCGTTCCGCCTCCCGCGCCAGCGCCAGATGGTCCGCCGCAGTGGTCCACGCCGTCTGATACCCGAGACTCAGCCCTAACCGCATCCGCACAGGCTACCGGGTGGCGCGCGGGCCGCAGAGTGGGCAGGATGGCGCCCATGAGCTACGAATACGCGCCGTTGCGGCTACCCGCCCACGTCGACCAGCTCACCGCGACGGCGCAGTTGACGGTCCAGGCCGAGTTCGCCGGCTGGGAGCTGGCACGGCTACGGCGCTACCCGGACGGGACCCGGTGGGTGGTGCTGCGCCGGCCGCACGGCACCGCGGCCCGCCCCGGCCTGTCGTACTAGCGACCTTGCGACCCTCAGCCCCGCGTGACCCGTGGTGGAGCCCTACCGCTCGCGCGGGTCGTCGATGTCGGTGTCGCCCTCGCTGAGGTCCAGCTCCTCCATGGCCTGGTCCAGGTCCTCCAGGTCGAGGTAGGGGTGCTCGTCGAGCCGGCCCACCTGGCGGTCGCCGTCACCGAGCGCGAACAGCTCCGACCCGTCGGTGTCACCCGCGTCGGCCAGGTCCAGCGGCTCGGCCACCTCCGCGACCGTCACCACCCCCTCCATCGGCTCGAGCGCGGGCACATCCAGCGAGGCCAGCGAGCCGTCGCCGGCCTGCACCAGGCTCAGCACCGCGTCGGCCACGGTCTGCGGCGCCGGCATCTCGTCATCCAGCGCCAGCCGCGCGGTGGCCTGTTCGGCTGCGGCCAGCAGCGACGCCACGCTGGGCACGCGGTAGTCGCGCCGCTGGCGCACCGAGACCACCGACGGGTACGGGTCGGTGGCCGGTTCCCCGGGCGTGGCGCTCCACAGCTCGACCGCTCCCTCTTCCAGGTCGATCTCCTCGGTGTCCCACGGGGTGACCTCGCCGTAGGTGTCCAGCAGCAGCTGGTCGTAGCCGTAGGAGGCGTTGTTGAGTTCCACGTAGCTGCGCCACACGTCGTCGTCGTCGATGGCGCCGTCAGCGGCCTTGACCGCTGCCAGGTGGGCGCGCGCCGCGGTGATGACCCGCTCGAGGGCGTCGTCGAGCGCGGCCGGCTGGTCGGTCATAGTCGATCTCCTCACAGAGCCCGGAGGAACCGGTCGAGAACCCGTACGCCGAACTGTAGTCCCTCGACCGGCACGCGCTCGTCGATGCCGTGGAACAGCGCGGTGAAGTCGAGATCGGGCGGCAGCCGCAACGGGGAGAAGCCGAAGCAGCGGATGCCCAGCGTGGAGAAGGCCTTGGCGTCGGTGCCGCCGGAGAACACGTACGGCACCGGGCGCGCGCCCGGGTCCTCGGCGCGCAGCGCCGCCGACATCGTCTCCACCAGCGGGCCGTCGAAGGTGGTCTCCACGGCCGGCTGCCGCTGTACGTACTCCACCGCCACGTCCGGGCCGACCAGCTGTCGCACCTGCGCCAGCAGCTGCTCGGAGCGACCGGGCAGGCTGCGGCAGTCGACAGTGGCGGTGGCCCGCCCGGGGATGACGTTCTCCTTGTAGCCGGCCGCGAGCCGGGTCGGGTTGGCGGTGTTGCGGATGGTGGCGCCGATCAGCGGCGCCAGGGTGCCCAGCTTGGCGATCACCGGGTCGGGGTGGTGCGGGTCCAGCTCGACCCCGAGCGCGTCGCTGACGTGGGTCAGGAAGTCCCGCACCGCCGGGGTGACCTCCACCTCGAACCGGTGCCGCCCGAGCCGGGCGACGGCCTCGGCGATGGTGGTGACGGCGTTGTCGTCGTGCAGCAGCGACCCGTGCCCGGGGGTGCCGGTGGCCTGCAGCCGCAACCAGTCGATGCCCTTCTCGGCGATCTGGATCAGGTAGAGCCGGGCGTCGTCGGCCACCGGGTAGGAGTAGCCGCCGACCTCGCCGATCGCCTCGGTGCAGCCGTCGAACAGCTCCGGGTGCTCCTCGGCCAGGAACCGTGCCCCGTGGGTGCTGCCGGCCTCCTCGTCGGCGGTGAACGCCAGCACGATGTCGCGTGGCGGCCGGTAGCCGGTACGCTGCCAGCCGCGCACCACCGCCAGCACCATCGCGTCGAAGTCCTTCATGTCCACCGCGCCGCGGCCCCACACGTATCCGTCGCGGAGATCGCCGGAGAACGGGTGCACCGACCACTCCTGCGGCTCGGCCGGCACCACGTCGAGGTGGCCGTGCACCAGCAGCGCATCGCGACCGGAGGTGTCCTCGCCGGCGATGCGGGCCACTACGCTGGTGCGTCCCGGCAGCGGCTCGAGCAGCCGCGCGCCGACGCCGACCTCCTCCAGCCGGGCGGCGACCCACTCGGCGGCGGCGCGCTCGCCGACGGTCGTGTCCGCCGCACCGGTGTTGGTGGTGTCGATGCGGATCAGCTCCCGGGTGAGGTCGACCACCTCACTGGTGGGCTCCGGGCCGGTGGCGGGGTCGGTCATGTGACCTTCCTACCAGCCGGCCCGGAGCCGTGTCGCGCGGGCGGGCCTGCCTACCGGCGGGCTGGAGCGCTCACCAGTTGAATCCGGCCTCGTAGCTGATCTCGGCCAGCAGTGCCTGCCCCTCGGTGTTGGGGTGGAAGTAGTCCCATCCGGACAGGTGCTCCAGTTCGAACGGGAAGCCGAACACCGCGTTGTCGTCGAAGGTGCAGTTGGCGCCGTACCCGGCACAGGCGTCGGCCAGCTCACTGTTGTAGTCGATCACCCGCTGCTGGACGCGGTCGCGGCGCTCGACGTCCTCCTGATCGAACGAGGTGGGATTGGCCAGCATCGACTGGCAGATGTTGTAGGCCGACCAGTAGAAGCGCGCGGTGGAGCTGGTGTGGCCCACCTCCCACAACCGCTTGATGTCGGGGACGCTCATCACGTACACCCGGGCGTCCGGTAGACCAGCCTGCAATGTGTCCAGCTCGTCGTCGATCTGGGCCCGGAACGTGTCCACCGGGGTCATCGACTCTTCGCTGCTGGTGCAGGCGTCGTTGGCACCGATGAGGATGGTGACGTACTCCGCGTCGCGGTTGACCACCGCCGAGGCCTGCGTGGCCATCTCATCGGCCTTGGCGCCGGAGCGGGCCTCATTGTAGTTGTTGCCGAGGATCGCCGGGTTGACGTCCAGGATCCGCAGGTAATGGCTGTTGACGCTGGAGGAGCTGCCGGTGCTGAACGAGCGTGACGTGCAGTCGAAATACCACCCGCAGGCGTTGAAGGCGCGGGTGATGGAGTCACCCATGCTCGCCATCGAGTTGGGCACCGGATGGCTTTGCGTGGCGCTGGCGGGGCTGGCCAGCCCACCGACCAGGATCAGGGCCAGCATGCTCACGACCACGAGCAGGCGGCGGACAAGGGGGTACATGGTGGACCTCCGGGGAGAGTCGGGTTACCGCCGGGTAACGGCGTGCCCGTACGCTAACCGCGGTCACACCCCGCACACAAGGACGAGCGTCGATACCAAAGCTATACCGGTGTGGACATCATCATCCTCTTATGGACCCCCCGAGCACCGCCCGGCGGCCACCGTCACTGCAGGTTGCGCACCAGCGTGCTGCCGCCATCGAGCACGATGGTCTGCCCGGTCACCCAGCTCGCGTGTTCGGAGAGCAGGTACGTCACCGCACCGGCCACGTCGTCCGGCTCGCCGAGCCGCCCCAACGGGTAACTGCCGGCGACCTGGTCCTCCCGGTCGGCGTACAGCGCCTGCGCGAAACGGGTCTTGACCACCGCTGGCGCCACGCCGTTGACGCGCACCCCGGGAGCCAGTTCCAGCGCCAGCTGGGCGGTGAGGTAGCTCAACGCCGCCTTGCTCAAGCCGTAGGCGCCGATGCCCGGCGCCGGACCCAGCGACGCCACCGACGACACGTTGACCACCGCGCCGCCGTGCTGGCCCATCCACGCGCGGTGCACCTTCTGGGTCCAGCTGAACGCGGCGATCACATTGATGTCCAGCACCTTGCGCATCACCTCGGCGGTCTGATCGACCAGCGGGCCGAAGACCGGGTTGGTGCCCACGTTGTTGACCAGGTAGTCGACGCGGCCGAACTCCGCCATGGCGCGCGCGACCGCCTCGTCCTGGTGCGCCTCGTCGTGGGCCTTGCCGGCCACCGCCACCGCGTGCTCACCGCCGCCGAGCGTGGCCACCGCCTCGGCGAGGGTCTCCGGGTGGCGACCGGTGATCAGCACCCGGTCGCCGCGGGCGACGAGCGCGGCGGCGATGGCCAGGCCGATGCCGCGGCTGGCGGCGGTCACGATCGCCGCGCGGCCGGACTGCTCAGTCACAGGGCCCTCCCGCCACGTAGACCACCTGACCGGACACGAACGACGCGCCCTCACTGGCCAGGAACGACACCGTGTGCGCCACATCCTCCGGGCGCCCCACCCGCCGTACCGGGGTCTGTTCGGCAGCACGAGCCTGGAACGCCTCGAAATCCATCCCGACCCGCGCGGCGGTGGCCGCGGTCATCTCGGAGACGATGAACCCCGGCGCGACCGCGTTGACGGTCACACCGAACGGGCCCAGTTCGATCGCCAGCGTCTTGGTGAACCCCTGCAGGCCCGCCTTGGCAGCGGCGTAGTTGGCCTGCCCCCGGTTGCCCAGCGCCGACCGGCTGGACAGGTTCACAATGCGGCCCCACGAAGCCTGGGTCATGTACGCCTGCACCGCGCGGCTGAACAGGAACGCCCCCCGCAGGTGCACGGCCACGACCGTGTCCCAGTCGTCGTCGCTCATCTTGAACAGCAGGTTGTCGCGCAGCACCCCGGCGTTGTTGACCAGCACAGTCGGCGGCCCGAGCGCCCCGGCGACGTGCTCGGTCGCCGCGCGCACCTGTGCCGCATCGGCGACGTCCGCGCCGACGCCGATGGCCCGCCCGCCGCCACTGTTGTCGATCTCCTCGGCGGTGGCCTGCGCCTGCGCCTCGTCCAGGTCCACCACCGCCACCGCCAGGCCGTCAGCGGCCAGGCGCCGGGCGGTGGCGGCGCCGATGCCGCGTGCGGCGCCGGTCACGATCGCTACCCGATTGTTGGTCTGTGTCATGCCGGGTAACCTACCGTCCGCCGCTACTGGCAGGTAACCCCGGATGGCCCCCATTCACCGCGTCGCCTCCGCGCGCCGCCCGGCGGGCCCCCCACCGGACGACAACGGGTGTTTGCCGCGTCGCCCACTCGGGTAACGGCGCCAGATGGAACGTGGCAGCAGCACACACGGCCCGCGCCTGGACGACGAGCTCGCCCGCCAGGCGCGTGCCTACACCCAGGGCCGCAGCCCCGGCTCGGCGCGCGTGGACGACGAACGCGAGCAGGAACCCGCCGGCGAAGACCAGCCCGAACCCAGTCTGATCCCGCAGGGCCCGCGCCCCGGCGGCGCGCCGGAGCCCATGACCGGCGAGGACGTCGAGGCGCGCAGCCGACTCGGACGCGCGGTACCGCGCTCGGTGCTGCCGGCCGGGCGCGCCGAACTGGTGCGCGCGGCCCGGGAGATGGACGCACCGCTGGATGTACTGGCCGACCTGGAGGGCCTGCCGGCGGACCGCGTGTACAAAACCGTGTACGAGATCTGGGAGGCGCTCGGCCACCGCCACGAGGGCTGACAGAGGACGCCGGTCAGCCCTCGCTGACCATTGGCTTGCGTCAGCCCTCGCTGACCATTGGCTTGCGTCAGCCCTCGCTGACCATTGGCTTGCGTCAGCCCTCGCTGACCATTGGCTTGCGTCAGCCCTCGCT
>SLSW01000166.1 GCA_007130245.1 Micromonosporaceae bacterium | reverse complement strand
TGATCCGCAACCGGGTCATCGCGGCGGCCACCGCCGGCACCGTGGTGGTCGAGGCCTCGGCCCGCAGCGGTGCGCTGCAGACCCTGCGGCGCGCCGGCGAGGTGGGGCGGTACCGGATGGCGGTGCCCGGTCCGGTGACGTCGGCGATGTCGGTCGGCTGCCACGAGCAGCTGCGGGACCCGGAGGTGGAGCTGGTCACCGGCGTGCCCCACATCTTGGAGCTGGTCGGTCGTCTCGGCGGTGACCTGGCTCCGGTGGTGCGGGGTGAGGAGCACTCGCGCGACCGGTTGGAGCCGATCGAGCGGCGCTTGCTGGAGGCGCTGCTGGTGCGTAAGCCGTTGTCGTCGCAGGAGGTGGCGACCCGGGCCGGGGTGGACACCCGCGAAGCGATGCGGCGTCTGCCGAGCCTGGAATTCCGCGGCTTCGCCGAGCGGCGCGGGCACGGGTTCGTGCTGGCGCAGGCGTCAACGGGCACCCCGGCCAGCGGCGCGAAGACCGCCACGGCGAGGTCAGGCGGACAGGGCAGGGGCGGCCGCGATACTGGCGGCGGCGCGGCGGCTTGACACGCCCGGCGTGCCGCCGCAGCGTCGACCGCGTGGGCGAGCCGACACAGCAGATGCACGCGCAGCTCCCGCCGCCGATGCGCGAGGCGGTCGACGAGTTCGCGCACCACCTGACGGCCGTCGCCGGCCGGTCCGCGAACACTGTGCGGGGGTACGTGGCGGACGTGGTGTCCCTGCTCGACCATGCGGCACGGCTGGGTAGCCGCACCGTGGAGGCGCTCGACCTCCCCGTGTTGCGCAGCTGGCTGGCGAGACGGCGCACCCTCGGCGCCTCCCGGGCATCGCTCGCCCGGCACGCCGCCGCCGCCCGTGCGTTCAGCACCTGGGCGCACGGAGCTGGCCTGATCGTCACGGACGTGGCCGCCGCCCTCGCCACCCCCAGACCGCACCGCCACCTACCCGAGGTGTTGCGCCCGGACCAGGCCGGCGCGTTGGTGGAGACACCCGGTGACGACGCCTCCCCGGAGTTGCTGCGCGACCGGGCCACGCTGGAGCTGCTCTACGCCACCGGCATCCGGGTCAGCGAACTGTGCGGCCTTGACCTTGAGGATCTGGACCAGGGCCGCCGGTTAGTGCGGGTGCTGGGCAAGGGCACCAAGGAGCGTGCGGTCCCGTTCGGCGTGCCGGCCGAGCAGGCGCTGGAGGACTGGCTGCGGCTGGGGCGCCCGGGGCTGGCCGGCCCGCAGAGCGGATACGCCCTGTTCCTCGGTGTGCGCGGCGGCAGGTTGCACCCCACCGTGGTGCGCCGACTGGTCAGCCACCACGCCCGCGCCGCCGGCCTGCCGGCCACCTCGCCGCACCGGCTGCGCCACTCGGCCGCCACCCACCTGCTGGAGGGTGGCGCTGACCTGCGCAGCGTCCAGGAACTCCTGGGGCACTCGTCGCTGGCCAGCACCCAGATCTACACGCACGTGTCGAACGAGCGGCTGCGTGCGGCGTACCGTCAGGCGCACCCGCGGGCGTGACCGCGGCTGTGGCCGCGGCGTGACCGCGGGTGTGACCGCGAGGCAGCCCCCGGAGCCCACGGCGGGCCGGCACTGCCCACGGAACGGCATCGAAAAACATGTCGTGATCAGGGCCACGGAAGTAGCGTTTGGCGACTGGTGTGGCATAGCGTGTCGGGCTGTGGAACCACATCGCAACTACCCGGACCCGGGTTACGCCGAGAACACCGGCTGGTATGACGACCGCGGCTACCGCGGTGAGGGACGGTACGCGGGCGGAGACCTCGGCGACTACGGGGACTACCCGGAATACGGTGGCGCGGAGCGCGAGCCACGTCGGGCCGAGCCTGACCGGGCACAGTCCGTCGGACCCCGGTCCGGGCTGCCGATCCCGGACGACCCGGCCCAGGCGCGTCGCCCACCGGCGCCCGCCGCGCCCGGCTCACCCGGCCCGGCGGGCGAGATGTACCGCAGCCGCCGCCCGGCGCTGGCGATCCTGTTCGGTGCGGTGGCGGCGATCCTCGAGATCCCGGCGCTGATTCTGCTGCGCGACGCCACGTTCGGCGCAGACCCTGTGGCCGCTTCCGGCGTGGTGGCGGCGGTGTGCCTGGTGGCGGCGCTGCCGATGGCCGCGGTCGGTCTGTACGCGGTGGCCACCGGCGCGGTGCGCGCGGCCGGCCCGAACAGCGCCCAGGCCTGGCTGCGCCCACCGGTGACATACCTGTCGGTGGCCCTGTTGCTGCTGGTCGCCGCCGGTTTCGCCGCCTGAGGGCGGCTGATCGCGGTCAGGGTGGGCGCGCCGGGTGCCCGCCGCACCAGCATCACCGGCGGTCGGGCGCCGACGACCGTGGGGCTGGCCGCAGCACCCGCGGCCGGCGGCGTAGACTCGATCCTCGGCAACCGCCTGTGCGGTTGACCTCGCGCGTCCTCCGCACGGCCCGAGCCGTGCGGCGGCGGCCCGCCCTGGTCCCGGTGCACACCGGGCCCCACCACGGCCGACGACCGGACGCCAGGACACACAACCAGGGACACAACAAGGAGCTCGCACCATGGCCGTCGTGACCATGCGTCAGCTGCTGGAGAGCGGTGTGCACTTCGGGCACCAGACCCGGCGCTGGAACCCGAAGATGAAGCGCTTCATCTTCACCGAACGCAACGGCATCTACATCATTGATCTTCGCCAGACGCTCGACTACATCAACAAGGCGTACGCGTACGTGCGCCACACGGTCGCCGACGGCGGCAGCGTCCTGTTCGTCGGCACCAAGAAGCAGGCGCAGGAGGCGGTGGCCGAGCAGGCCTCCCGCGTGGGCATGCCGTACGTCAATCACCGGTGGCTCGGCGGTATGTTGACCAACTTCCAGACGGTGCACAAGCGGCTCGTGCGCATGAAGGAGCTGGAGGCGCTGGACCTGTCCGGCACCGCGGAGGGCTACACCAAGAAGGAGACGCTGCAGCTGGCGCGGGAGAAGACGAAGCTGTCCCGCACCCTCGGCGGTCTGCGGGATATGCAGAAGCTGCCGTCGGCGATCTGGGTGGTGGACACCAAGAAGGAGCACATCGCCGTCGACGAGGCCCGCAAGCTGGGCATTCCGGTGATCGCGATTCTCGACACCAACTGTGATCCGGACGAGGTGGACATGCCTATCCCGGGCAACGACGACGCGATCCGTTCCGCCGAGTTGCTGACCCGGGTCATCGCCAGCGCGGCGGCGGACGGTCTGATCGCGCGCTCCAGCAAGGCGCGGGCGGCCGAGGAGAAGCCCGAGCCGGGGGTGGTCGGTGCCGACGAGCCGCTTCCGGAGTGGGAGCGTGAGCTGCTCGAGGGCACCGAGTCGGGCGCGGAGGCCGCTGGCGGCGAGCCCCCCGCCGACCAGCAGGCCACCGGGCAGGCGCAGGACCCCGTCCCGGCCAGCACCGAATAGATCCGACCGTCCGACCGATCACTCATCGAAGAGGCAGACATGGCTGACTTCACCGCCGCGGACGTCAAGAAGCTCCGCGACCTCACCGGCGCCGGCATGCTGGACTGCAAGAACGCGCTCGCCGAGTCCGACGGCGACCTCGACAAGGCGGTCGAGCTGCTGCGGCTCAAAGGCGCCAAGGATGTCGGCAAGCGCGCCGGCCGCACTGCCGCCAACGGCTTGATCGCCCACAGCGGCAACGCGCTGCTCGAGCTGAACTGCGAGACCGATTTCGTAGCCAAGAACGCCGACTTCGTGGCGCTGGCCCAACAGCTGGTCGAGCACGCGGCCGAGACCCGGCCGGCGAACGCGGAGGCCATGCTGGCCTCCACGCTGCCGGACGGGCGCACGGTCGCCGATACGATCAGCGAGCAGTCGGCCAAGATCGGCGAGAAGCTGGTGCTGAATCGCGTCGCGGTGCTGGACGGCAAGGTCGCCGTCTACCTGCACCGCAAGAGCCCGGACCTGCCGCCGCAGGTGGGTGTGCTGGTGTCCTACACCGACGGCAGCGATGAGGCGGCCGAGGCCGATGCCCGCGGCGTCGCCATGCAGATCGCCGCCATGCAGCCGCGCTACCTCACCCGCGAGGAGGTGCCCGAGGACGTGGTGGCGACCGAGCGTCGTCTGGCCGAGCAGGCCGCCCGCGACGAGGGCAAACCGGAGCAGGCGGTGCCGAAGATCGTCGAAGGTCGGGTGAACGCCTTCTTCAAGGACTTCGTGTTGCTCGAGCAGGCCTCGGTGACCGACCCGAAGAAGACCGTCCGGAAGGTTCTCGACGAGGCCGGACTGACCGTGACCGGGTTTGTCCGGTTCGAGGTCGGTCAGCAGTAGCAGCCGGTCGGGAGTAGCGGTCGTTCGACCGGCGTTACGGTCACGAGGACGTTACGGTCACACCACGGCGGCGTGAGGGCTTCGGCGTCGCGGGCAACGGCAGGACAGAGGTGGGTCGCATGACACAGGCGGTGACCGAACGGCTCGACGACGCTGTCGAGGAGCCGGCCGGCGCCTTCCGGCGGGTGGTTCTCAAGCTGTCCGGGGAGAACTTCGGTGGCGGTCGCATCGGCGTCGATCCGGACGTCGTGCAGGCGATCGCCGGCCAGATCGCGACGGTGGTGCGCGCCGGGGTGCAGGTGGCGGTGGTGGTCGGCGGGGGCAACTTCTTCCGCGGTGAGGAGTTGCAGCAGCGCGGGATGGACCGGCCCCGGGCCGACTACATGGGCATCCTCGGCACCGTCATGAACTCGCTGGCGCTGCAGGACTTCCTGGAACGGCTGGGCATCGACACCCGGGTGCAGACGGCGATCCACATGGCGCAGGTGGCCGAGCCGTACATCCCGCGGCGGGCGATCCGCCACCTGGAGAAGGGGCGGGTGGTCATCTTCGCCGCTGGTGCCGGCATGCCGTACTTCACCACCGACACGGTCGCCGCCCAGCGGGCATTGGAGATCCACGCCGACGTGGTGCTGATGAGCAAGAACGGCGTGGACGGTGTCTACACCGCCGACCCGAAGGTGGACCCGAACGCCAGCAAGCTGGACCGGGTCACCTTCGGCGATGTGCTGCGACAGGGGCTACGCGTGGCCGATGCGGCGGCGTTCAGCCTCTGCATGGACAACGGCCTGCCGATGCTCGTGTTCGGGGCGGAGGGCTCGGACAGCATCGTCAAGGCGATAAGCGGCAACACCCAGACCGGAACGCTGATTACTGTGGGATGACTCCCCGACCCGCACCGTGAAGGAGCGAACGTGATCGACGACACACTCCTCGAGGCGGAGGAGAAGATGGAGCGTGCTATCGCGCACGCCAAGGAGGAGTTCGGGGCGATCCGCACCGGTCGCGCCAGCGCGGCCCTGTTCTCCAAGATCATGGTGGACTACTACGGAACCCCCACCCCGCTGCCGCAACTGGCCTCGATCGGCATCCCGGAAGCCCGGATGGTGATCATCAAGCCGTACGACCAGTCGCAGACCGCCGCGATGGAAAAGGCCGTCCGCGACTCCGACCTCGGCGTCAACCCCAGTAACGAGGGCACCCAGTTGCGCGTCGTGCTGCCCCAGATGACTGAGGAGCGGCGGCGCGAGATGATCAAACTTGCCCGCAGCAAGGCAGAGGAGGCGCGGGTCGCGATCCGCCACATACGGCGCAGGGCCAAGGAGGAGCTCGACCGGATCGTCAAGGACGGCGAAACCGGCGAGGACGAGGGCCGTCGGGCCGAGCGTGAGCTGGAGGAGCTGACCCACCGGCAGGTGGCTCACGTCGACGAGATCCTCAAGCACAAGGAAGAAGAGCTGCTCGAGGTCTGATGGGCGACCTCGACAACGGCGACCCGCGGACGACCGTCTGCGGCCCCGGCGACCCGTGGTAGAGCCGCAGGCCGGCGGCCGCACCGACGGGTCCGGTGACCCGCGCCGAGCCGGCGGCCGCACCGACGGGTCCGGTGACCCGCGCCCACCCGCCCGCCGTACCGGGCGCGCGGGACGCAACCTTCCCGCGGCTCTCGCCGTCGGCGGTGGCCTGGGGGCCGTCGTGGTGCTGTCGCTGCTGTGGTGGCGACCGGCGTTCCTGGTGGTGGTCGTGGCGGCGATCGCCGCGGCGATCTGGGAGATGGTGCGCGCCACGGGCGCCAGCGGCGCCCACCCGCCGCTGGTGCCGCTGCTCGGCGGTGGCGTGCTGATGACCGGATTGGCCTGGTTCGCCGGCCCGGAAGGTTTGAGCATCGGCCTGTTCGTGACCGTGTTGGCGATCATCGGCTGGCGGCTGGGACGCGGACCGGCCGGTTACCAGCGCGACGTCGGTGCGGCGATCCTGATCGCGGTGTACGTGCCGTTCCTGGCCGGGTTCGCGGTGCTGCTGGCCGTCCCGGACGACGGGCACTGGCGGGTGCTGGCCGCGCTGGGGTTGGTGGTGCTGACCGACACCGGGGGTTACGTGGCAGGTGTGTTCGCCGGCCGGCATCCGATGGCCCCCTCGGTGAGCCCGAAGAAGTCCTGGGAGGGGCTGGCCGGCTCGCTGGTGGCCGCGGCGGCCGGCGGCGCGATCGGCATGGTCATCCTGTTCGACCTGACCTGGTGGGCCGGCGCGCTGTTCGGGTTGGCCGTCGCCGGTGCGGCGGTGCTGGGTGACCTGGCCGAGTCGCTGCTCAAGCGGGACCTGGGGGTCAAGGACATGAGCGGCCTGCTGCCGGGCCACGGCGGCGTGATGGACCGGCTCGACTCGATCCTGTTCGCGGCCCCCACGGCGTACCTGCTGTTCGTGCTGCTGGCGCCGCCGACCTGACCCTGCTGCGGGCACGCCGCCCTGGCACCTGCGGCGCCCGAGGTGCGGGCGTGAAACACTGGGAGGGTCATGAGCACCCTACCCGTGGTCACGCGGCGCGCCACGCTGCCGCCGGCACACTTGGCTGATCTGGACCTGGCCGCCCGCCGGGAGGCGATGGCTGCCCTGGGCGAGCCGGCCTACCGGGCCGGGCAGGTGTCACGGCACTACTTCGGCCGGCTGGTGCGCGACCCGGCTGCGATGACCGACCTGCCGGCGGCGAGCCGGCAGCGGATCGCGGACGCACTGTTGCCGCCCCTGCTCACGTCTCTGCGCGACGCGGCCTGCGACGCCGGCGCCACCCGGAAGGCGCTCTGGCGCCTGTACGACGGCTCGCTGGTCGAGAGTGTGCTGATGGGGTACGCCGACCGGGTCACCGCATGCGTGTCCAGCCAGGCCGGCTGCGGGATGGGTTGCCCGTTCTGTGCCACCGGCCAGGCAGGACTGACCCGCAACCTGTCCACTGCGGAGATCGTCGACCAGGTGGTCTACCTGGCGGGGATGGCCGCCGCGCAGTTGCCGCGACGGCTGTCGCACGTGGTCTTCATGGGAATGGGAGAGCCGCTGGCCAACTACGACCGGGTGGTCGCGGCGGTGCGGCGGCTGGTGGCGCCGCCGCCGGAGGGGCTGGGCCTGTCCCGGCGTCGCGTCACGGTCTCCACCGTGGGGTTGGTGCCGGCCATGCACCGGCTCGCCGAAGAAGACCTCGCGGTGACCCTTGCGCTCTCGTTGCACGCACCCGATGATGATCTACGTGATGAACTCGTGCCGGTCAACCAGCGCTGGAAGGTTTCCGAGGTGCTCCGCGCGGCCTGGGACTACGCCGAGCGCACCGGCCGACGGGTCTCCATCGAGTACGCGATGATCCGGGACGTGAACGACCAGCCGTGGCGTGCCGACCTGCTCGGTAAGCTGCTTGCGGGGAAGCTGGCACATGTAAACCTGATCCCGCTCAATCCGACGCCGGGCAGCCGCTGGGACGCCAGCCCGCCGTCGGTGGAGCGGGAGTTCGTCCGACGTCTGCGCGCTGCTGGCGTGGCGACCACCGTCCGCGACACCCGGGGGCGGGACATCGACGGGGCGTGTGGGCAGCTGGCGGCGAGCGGACGACACGAGCGAGAGGTCTAGTGCGGTGACGAGTCATGGTGGGCGGTTCCGGCGTCGGGCGCTACGCCGTGGGTACAAGGTCGACGAGGTGGACACCTTCCTCGACCGGGTAGAGGCGACTCTCGCGGGCGAGCCGATCGAGGCGCCGGTCACCGCGCAGGAAGTCCACGACGTGGTCTTCCGGGTCCGGTTCGGCGGGTACGACGAGTGGCAGGTCGACCTGCACCTCGACCGCGTCGAACGGCAGCTGGCGGAGATCGCCGAGCGTGGCCCGGCGCCCGCCGCCGGGCCGATGGCCCCCGGAGGCTACGGCCCCCCGGGTGGTCCGGGGGGGCCGGGGGGTGCCGGGTTCGTCCGGCCAGAGTCGCCGACGGGCCCGCCGCTGCCGCAGCGACCGGCGCCAGGGCCGGGCGGTCCTGGCGGGTACGAAGAAGCCCCGTACGGTTACGAGGGCGAACGCTACCGGGCCGACATGACCACCGAGATGCAGTTTGGTGAGCACGGGCCGCGGATGCCCGAGGCGCCCGGTGGCCCTCCGCACTACCCTCCGGCCGGTCCGCCGCCGGGGGGTCCGCCTCCGGCCGGTCCGCCGCCGGG
>SLSW01000105.1 GCA_007130245.1 Micromonosporaceae bacterium | reverse complement strand
TCGCGCCAGTCGGCCGCCTCGGCGTCGGCGCCGGCGGCGATGCGGCAGGCCAGCTCGATCTGGATCGGGTCGGTGTCCTGGAACTCGTCCAGCAGCAGCCGGCGGTAGCGCTGCTGCAGGGCGGCGCGGACCTCTCGGCCGTGCCGGGGTGAGCGCAGCAGCTCCCGCGCCAGCACCAGCAGGTCGTGGAACTCCAGCGTGCCGGCCCGCTGGCGCTCGCGGGCGCCGTCGAGGGTGGCCCGCGCGATGCGGTGCGCCAGGCAGCGAACCGCACTGTCGAGCACGGTGCCGCACAGCTGTTTGGCGTCCGCGACGACCGCTTTGCCTTCCTGCCTGACCTGGTCGAGGTCGCAGTGCGGGTAGTTCGGCTTCCTCCCGTACGTCCACCGCAGCCGCGGCGTGTCCGCGAGCACGCTCACGCGGTCGCCGGGGTCGACCGCGTGGGCCAGCCGGTCTGCCCACTCGCGCAACACGTGGAGTTCCGGGAGGAGTTTGTCGGCGTCGTCGACGCAGTGGTCGGCATAGGCGGCCACGGCGCGGGCGCGGGTGGCCAGCGGCGGGACGTCGATGTCGGGCAACGCTGGCGGGTCGCCGGCCAGCACGTGCGTGGGCAGCCGGTCCCACTCGGTGTGGAACGCGTACGCCACCGCGCGCAACTGCTCCAGCGTCATCCCGGCGGCAAGGCCCAGCAGCAGCGGCTCGCGCACCTGCGGGTCCTCCAGCAGGTCGGCGCGCAGCGCGGTCCACCGGGCCTGGAAACCGACCTGCGAGCTGACCTCGTCGCGCACCTCCAGCAGCGGCGGGATGCCGGCCTCGATCGGGTGCTCGGACAGTAGCCGTTGCGCGAACGAGTGCAGCGTGCCGATGGCCGCGCCGTCCAGGTCGTCCAGAGCGGCGTCGGCGAGTGCGGCGCGGGCGGCGTCACCGCCGGCGTACGCGCGGGTGCGTTCGCTGGTGAACGCGGCGCGCAGCCGGTCGCTGAGCTCGGCAGCGGCCTTCTCGGTGAAGGTCACCGCCGCGACCTCGCGCAACGGCACCGCCTCGGACAACACCAGCGCCACCACCCGGTCGATGAGTGAGCGGGTCTTGCCGGTGCCGGCGCCGGCCTCCACGAACAGGGTCCGGTCGAGTTGTCTCTTGATGGCGTTCCGGCCGGGTTGGTCGACCAGCGTGCTCATGACTCCCCCTGCCCGCCGGTCGCCGACGCCTCCGGTTCCACCAGCGCCAGGAAGGTGCCCAGCCTCGGGTCGTGCTTCTTGCGCTCCCACTCGTCGCGTCGCCGCTTGGCGCCGAGCCCGTCCGGATCGCAGTATTCGCACGGGATCCAGGTCAGCCACGGCTGGTCCTCCGGTGCGCGGGCCGGGAACAGCCCACCGGCGACGCTGTCGGCGATGACGGTCAACACCTCGGCGAACCGCCGGTCGACGCGCTCGTCCACGTCGTACCCGATCTGCTCGCCGGTGTTCTTGCGGCCGATAAACCAGTATTCCGCCCGTACCGGGGCCTCCGGGCGAGCGAGCCGCTGGCGCGCAGCGTAGGCGTACACCGGCAGCTGCAGGTGGCTGCCGCACTGGTCCGGGTCGTCGGCGCTGAGGCCCTGGTAGGTGCGGGCGCTGCCGGTCTTGTAGTCCACTACGATGATGCGCCCGTCCTCGGCCACGTCCACGCGGTCGGCGCCGCCGCGAAACCGCACCCGACGCCCGTCCGGCAGCCCCACCTCCACCGGGTCCGGCCAGCGGCCCTGCCCGAAGACCAGCTCGCTGCGCACCTGCCGGGTGCGCAGCTCGGCCCGCCGCCGCTGCGCGTGGTCGAGGAAGCGACCCAGATCGGCCAGGATGTGGTCCCGGTCGCGGGCCCACATGGTGGGGTGGCCGGTGACCCCGCGCCGCTCGTACTCGGCCGCGACCTCGCGGCCGATCTCGATCAGGCGGTGGCGCTGCGCCGGGGTCCACGGGTCGTCCGGGCCGGGGACGCCGTCGGTGTCCTTCAGCCAGGCGAAGAAGCGGTCCAGCGCCTCGTGCATCAGCGAACCGCGCTCCAGCGGCGAGATCTCGATCAGTTCCTCGGGGTGCGCGACCGGCTCCACCCCGAGCAGGCGGCGCAGGAAGTACGAGTGGGGACAGGCGACCCAGGATTCCAGCTGGGTGGCGGAGACGATCTGGTCGGGCGCGGCCGGATCGGGAAGCTGATCCGCCACATGCGACAGGTCGCCGTCGAAGCGGGTGAAGGCGCCGCCGGCCCGGCCGCGCAGCAACGCGGTCGCGCGGTTGGCGACGGTGTCGTCGGGCAGCGCCAGCGCAATCGCGTTGCGGACCGGGTCGGCCTGGTTGCCGCGGTCGGCCCGGGCGGAGGCTACCGCCTGCACCCGCCACTCCTGGCCGGTCGCCGGGTGCGGGTTGGCCAGCAGCGAGCCGGCGAACGAGGCGGACTCGCGGGTGTGCCGGCGTGCCCGCTGCCAGGTGGTGGCGGCCAGCTCCGCCACGCCGGACAGCGCCCGCAGGGTCGGCAGCAGCCATCGCGAGGGCAGCTGCTCGCTGCTGTGCCGCAGGTCCCCGCGCGGGAAGCTGGCGACAACCCGGTCGGCGGTGGCGAACGCGGCCAGCAGGTGGCGGTGCCGCCGGTCGAGGTGGTCGCGCAGCTGCGGCAGCGCGCCGCCGGTGGCCGCCCGGGCCGGGTCCGGCAGGAGCGCGTCGACCGGTTGCTTACCGGGGTAGAGACCTTCGGACATGCCGGCCACGATGACCACGTCACAGTCCAGCCCGACCGCGGCCGACACCGGCGCCACCAGCACGCCGGTGCCGAACTGGCCGGTGCGGGACAGGTCGTCGGCCAGCTCCAGCTCCACCACCTGCCGCAGGGTGTCCAGGTCGGCGTCAGGCTCGACGGTGGACAGGTTGGCCAGGCCGTCCAGCAGCCGCTCCAGGCGCTCGCTGGCGAAGCGTTCCTCTTCGGGCATCCGGGCCCGGTGCTCGTCCGCCCCGAACAGCGTGCGGCTGAGGTGCCGCGCCCAGTCGGCCAGCGCCGGCCAGGTGCGGGTCGTGCGACCGGCCTCCAGCTGGTCCCGCAGCCAGCTCATGAAGGTACGCAGTTGCTCGGCGGACTCGGCGGCACGGGTGGCCCGGTCGACCAGCCACTGCCGGGCACCGTCCAGGTTGGCCTCTTCCCGGGCGGCGCGGGCGCGCTCCTCGTCGGCGTACGCCTGCAACCGGGTGTCCCAGTCGTCGCCGGCGACCACCCCGGCGGTGCGGGAGATCCGCTCCCAGCGGGAGGCGGGCACCGGTGCGCCGTCGTCGGGGTGGCGCACCGGGGCGCCGGTCAGCAGCCGGAACACCGCCGCGCGGTCGTAGGCCGTGTCCGGCAGAGCGAGCAGGTCGATCAGGGCGCGCGGCAGCGCCCGCTCCGCCATGGGACGCAGCCCGGGTCCGTTGACGGTGATGCCGGCGGCGGTGAGGTGCTCATACAGCAGCCGCCGGTAGGGAACGCCGTTGCCGTACAGCACCGCGACCCGGTGCGCCGGGGTGTGCCGTACGGTGGCCACCACCTCGCGCACGAGGGTGCGCACCTCGTCGTCGGAGTCGGAGGCGTGCACCACCTCGGTGGCGGTCGGCGGGTCGGCCGCCGCAGGGGCAGCGGTGGCGCCCAGGCGGTGCAGGGACGCGGTGACCCCGGCGTCGGCGCGGGCGTCGCCGGTCAGTCCGGCGATCACCGTGACGCTGGTGTGGGTGGCGAGGGCGGCGGCGAAGGCGGCCGAGGCGAGGGGGAGGTCCTGCGGGAGGTAGAGGAGCACCGCACCGGCGCGGGCGGCGTGGCGCGGCTCGGCGCCGACCAGGTCGGTGGCGACCGCGCGCAGGTCGGTCGTGTCGTACCAGTGCCCGGCGAGCCGCCGTGTGACCTGGCGGTGCAGCGCCACCAGGTCGGCGGTCAGGGTGCTGGTGGCGGCCACCGCGTCGAGCCGGTCGGCGGGCACGTCGCGCAGCCGCCGGTGCGCCTCGACCACCGCGTGCACGGTGGCCGGGTGCAGGGCGACGTCGCCGAACGCGCGCGGGTCGGCGGCGAGCTCGCGGCGCCACGCACTGGCCAGCACCGGGGTGGTGACGGGCCGGCGGCCGGCGGCGACCAGCGTCGGGGCCGCGACGAGTTCGGCCAGGCGGTCCAGGGTCCGCACGGACAGTCCGGCAACGCCCGGACGGTCCCGGTCGAGGCCGCGGGCCAGCAGGCGGCGTGCCTGCACGCCGGCGATGTCGGTGGGTGCGAGGACGGTCACCGGCGCCATCGGATCGTCGCGCTTGGCTGCGGCGACCTGCTCGCGCAGCACCCGGCCCGCCCGCGGGCCGTAGCGGGTCCAGACGACCGACATCCCCGGCATGGTGAGCCTTCAGTTTCGGCGATCAACGCCCCCGTACGGCGCACCCTACCCCGCCCGTACCCGGACCCCCACCCCCGTCGATCTAGGGATCATGCTACAGATTCTTGACGAGTACGGCGATCGTCTCGCGGAACGTGTCGACGCGGCCGTCGTCGCGATGGATGTCGTAGCGGGTGTCCACGGTGCCGTGGCCCCAGTCGACGTATCCGAGCCGCTCATAGAGCTTCCGGGCACGCGGATTGTCGACGCCGACACCCAGGGCGAGCCGGTGGTACGCCAAGTCGTACACCGTCCGTTCGGCTGCGGCGATGATCCGGGTGCCGATGCCCCGCGACTGTCGTGCCGGCAGCACCTCAAGGTGGTTGAGCAGCGGCACCCCGGGCAGGTGCTCGCGCAGCTCCGGCTCGTCGGCCGGGCTCAGCCTGACGCTGCCCCATCGCCGCCACCACCGACACCAGGTCACTGTCGTGCATGCGCCGGACGGTGACGGTCATAGCGGGACTCTACGGACCGCCCCCGCTGGCAGCGACCGGTTTGCCGACCACCTCGCCGGGCCGCCGGTCACCGTCCGGCCGGCGCCGGTGCGGTCTCAGGCCACGGTGATGCTGTCGTCGAGGTAGACGTCCTGCACGGTGTGCAGCAGCGCGATGCCCTCATCGGTGGGGCGCTGGAACGCCTTGCGCCCGGTGATGAGGCCGGTGCCACCGGCCCGCTTGTTGATCACCGCGGTGCGGGCGGCCTCACCGAGGTCGGTGTGGCCGGCCGAGGCGCCCCCACTGTTGATCATCCCGACCCGGCCCATGAAGCAGTTGGCGACCTGCCACCGGGTCATGTCGATCGGGTGCTCACCGGCCAGCTTTTCGTAGACCAGCTTGTGGGTCTTGCCGAACCCGAGCGCGGTGTAGCCGCCGTTGTTCTCCGGCTGCTTCTGCTTGATCAGGTCGGCCTCGATGGTCACGCCCATGTGGTTGGCCTGGCCGGTCAGATCGGCCGACACGTGGTAGTCGACCCCGTCCTTGGTGAACGCCGAGTTGCGCAGGTAGCACCACAGCACCGTGAACATGCCCAGCTCGTGCGCGCGCGCGAACGCCTCACTGACCTCCTGCAACTGCCGCGCCGACTCCTCGGAGCCGAAGTAGATGGTGGCGCCGACACCGGCCGCGCCCAGCTCGAAGCACTGCTCCACGTTGCCGAACATGATCTGGTCGTACCGGTTGGGGTAGGTGAGCAGCTCGTTGTGATTGAGCTTGACGATGAACGGGATGCGGTGCGCGTAGCGCCGCGACACCGCCCCCAGCACCCCCACCGTGGTGGCCACCCCGTTGCAGCCGCCGTCGATCGCCAGTTCGACGATATTCTTCGGGTCGAAGTACTTCGGGTTGGGCGCGAACGACGCCGCGGCCGAGTGCTCGATGCCCTGGTCGACCGGCAGGATGGACAGGTAGCCGGTGCCGCCGAGCCGGCCGTGGTCGTACAACGCCTGCAGGTTGCGCATCACCCGCGGTGAGCGGTCGGTCCCGGTGACCACCCGGTCGACGAAATCAGGACCGGGCAGCACCAGGTCCTCCTTCGGGATGCCCTGACAGGTGTAGGTCAACAGGTCGTCAGCCTCGTCGCCCAGCAGGCTATGGATGTCCGCCATGGCCACCTCCACGGTCGCTCGGATGGTCACCGCTCGCACTCGCTCGCACCTGAAACGGTACCCCGCCGCGCCGTGGTAGGCAGTGAGGATGGTGGACCGGCTCTTCCCGAAGATCGTCACCGTCTCGCGTCGTTGACCTCCCCAAACTGGTTGGGTTCCGGCCTCATACGGCTTATGGTACGGGGATGGGCAGGGCAGCGTACGACCTCAGTGCCGGTGCCGCGTGGGTGCCGGCGCCCTCGGCCGCCTACTCGCCGGTCTCCGTGCGCTGCGCCTGCGCCGGCCAGGGTTCCTGCGAACAGTTCACCGTCATCGCCGCGTACGGGCTACCGAGCCCGATGCGTGCCGGCCGTAGCCCGCCGGTGGTCGTCGAATCCCAGTTCTGACCACCCGGGCGAAGCTACACAGCTTCGGCCCTTTTTCTTTTTGGAGGACAATCATGAGCACCGGAGCGCGTGACACCGACGGCTGGATCGAGAAGATGCGGGTACGCCTGACCGAGGACTACGAAGCGCAGGATGCCCACCTGCGACACCTGCTGGCCGACACCAGCGATCCCGAGGAGGCGCACACGCACGACGCGCTGGTGGCCGCCGCCCGCCAGAGCCTGGAGCAGGTCACGGCGGCGTTGGCGCGGGTCGAGGCCGGCACCTACGGCGACTGCGAGCGCTGCGGAAACCCGATCCTGCGGGAGCGGTTGGAGGCGTTGCCGCACGCCCGGTACTGCGTACCGTGCCTCGAGCGGCACGGTAACTGAGGATTGTTTCTCAGTATTCATTGCGTCATCTGCCTGGTTACAAGGGTGGGGTGGGCGCGGAGACTCCGTGGGGAGGGTGGGTGAGATCCACTCACGTCCCTACGGAAGGGGAATCGCGAAGTGTTATTTGGGAGGCGTCGATGGCGGCGTCACTTGAAGGTTTCGTTGGCGGGCACGGCGTCGTTGGCGCTGGTTGCCGGTCTTTCGTTGGTGTCGTCGCCGGCGTCGGCGCAGGTGTCTATGCCTGGTGCGCCGGATGATGGCGCGAAGGTGGAGCAGCAGGTGTGGGATGAGCTTGCTGCTGAGGGTTCGACCGATTTCTGGGTGTATATGGCAGAGTCGGCGGATCTTTCTGCGGCGGCGGGTATCGCTGACCGGGATGCGCAGGGTTGGTTTGTGTATGAGGAGCTGACCCGTACTGCTGCTGACAGCCAGGCTGGGCTGTTGGAGATGCTTGATGGTGCTGGTGCGGCGTACGCGTCGTTCTGGTTGTCGAATGCGGTCAAGGTGACCGGGGATGCGGATCTGTTGGAGCGCATCGCGGCGCGCCCGGAGGTGGCGCAGGTTACCGCGGATCGGGTGTATGAGATCCCGGAGCCGGCTGAGTCCACTGATGAGCGCCGTATCGGCAGCGTGGAGTGGGGTATTGACCGGGTCAACGCTCCGGATGTGTGGGACGAGTTCGGTGTGCGTGGTGAGGGCATCGTGGTGGGTTCGATCGACACCGGGGTGGAGCACACGCACCCGGCGTTGGTGGAGCAGTATCGCGGTAATCTCGGTGGTGGCGATTTCGACCACAACTACAACTGGCATGACCCGTCGGAGATCTGCGGTAGCCCGTCGTTGGTGCCGTGTGACAACAATGGGCATGGCACGCATGTGACCGGCACGATGGTCGGTGACGATGGTGGTGACAACCAGATTGGTGTGGCGCCGCAGGCGCAGTGGATCGCGGCGAAGGGTTGCGAGTTTTCGTCGTGTTCGCAGTCGGCGTTGTTGTCGTCTGGTCAGTTCATTACCGCGCCGACGGATCTGAACAATGAGAATGCGGATCCGTCGCTGCGTCCGCATATTGTGAACAACTCGTGGGGTGGTGGCGCGACCACCGACCCGTGGTACGAGGACACGGTCAACGGTTGGGTTGCGGCGGGGATTTTCCCGCAGTTCGCCAACGGTAACGCGGGTCCGTCGTGTGGTTCGTCTGGTAACCCGGGCAACCTGCAGGCCAGCTACGCCGCGGGTGCGTTTGACATCAATGACAGCATCGCGTCGTTCTCCAGCCGGGGTCCCTCGGCGTGGAGTGATGACATCATCAAGCCGAACATTTCCGCGCCTGGTGTGGCGGTGCGTTCGTCGGTGCCCGGTGATGGCTACAGCAGCTTCTCGGGTACGTCGATGGCTTCGCCGCATGTGGCCGGTGTGGTGGCGTTGATGTGGTCGGCGGCGATCGCGATCGAGCGTGATATCGATGAGACGCGGGATCTGCTGGATGTGACTGCGGAGGACACCGAGGACCTGCAGTGTGGTGGCGAGCCTGACAACAACAACGTGTGGGGTCAGGGCAAGCTGGACGCGTATGCGGCGGTGGACCAGTCGCCGCGGGGTCCGACCGGTGTGCTGGCCGGCACCGTGACCGACGCTGAGACCGGCGACCCGGTCGGCGGGGCGACGGTGGAGGTCACCGGTGAGGCTGACCGGGATGCGGTCACCGCACCTGATGGCACGTATTCGTTCAC
>SLSW01000190.1 GCA_007130245.1 Micromonosporaceae bacterium | reverse complement strand
GTCTCTCATGCGCACTCCGAGCATCCGATCCTCCGGTACCCGTTCTGTATACCTTGCCGCCGCAGTGAAGCCACGGGCGGATCGGACCGTGGAACACCGACGAAGGTCCCTACCACGACCGGGCGCCGGTAGGCCGTGCAGTGTTCCTGACCTGGAGTACGAGTGGCGGGGCGAGCGGGTGAGCCGGCGCCTGTGCCCGGAAGCGCTCGCGGACGCCGCGGCGCTCTGGCAGACCGCGGACATTGAGCGTTGGTTCGGGCGTGACCGCACCCGGCTCTTCTTCCATGTCCCGCAGGTGGTCACCTACCAACCCGGCGGCGTGCCGGTGCCGGCCGGGCACGGGTCATGACGGGCCGGTGCCCGCGCCGCGCGGCTGCGCAGGGATGCCGAGGAAGTCCGTGACGGCGTCGAGGACGGTGTCGAGTACAGCTTCCGGCGCTCGCTCATGGGCGCGCTCGACGACGACCAGGTGCCAGGGCTGACGCTCGAGCGCCGTCAACTCGGTCTGCCGCTGCTTCGCCAGGAAGTCAAGGAGATCCGTCCGGGTGGGATCGGCAGGGACCTGGTCGTAGCGAGCGAGCTTGTCGCCGAACCACCGTAACCACCCCGGCTCCTCACGCGCGGCGGCCCGGCGCAGCGCCGTGTCCGCGTCGCCGTCCAGGTACACCGCGAGCGTGGGGACGGCGCCGACCTTCCGCGCGAAGTCGTCCAGGACGGCGTGGATGCTCTGCTCGGTGTGCCCGAACGCCAGCAGGGAAGGTATCCACGGCACCAGGGCATCGGTGATCGTCACATCAACCCCCGCCGACGCCGCATCGGCGAGATAGTCCACAGTGGCTTCCACGAACGACGCGCTGTCCACCACCCCGGTGCCGGTGAACTCGGCGGCGACCCGGGCGAACCGCGGGTGGCTGAGGACGTGCTCCTCCTCGAAGTGGTCGACCCGCAGCCCGGCCTCGGCGAGCCAGCGGGCGAGTGACCGGCACAGGGTGGTCTTGCCTACGCCGGGACTGGACCCGGCGACCGCGATGAACCGCACCCCGCCACGATGCCACGCGCGGGCACGGGTCGACCGCCCGGAGCGCCTCGGAGCACGCCGCGGTGGCGAGCGTCATCCCAGGTAGGTGGCCACGATCGTCGCCGCCGTGGGCGTGACCCGGACCTCGGCGGCACGCAGGTGCGGGTGGTCCAGCCAGTACCTGCGCGCGGTGTCCGGGCGCCCCCGGTGTTCGGGTGGCCAGGTGGTCATCGGGGTGAAGTCGTCGAGCACGACCAGCCCGCCGGGGCGCAACCAGTCACCCGGCTCCAGCGGCGGCTCGTCGCGCTTGCCCTGGCCGCCGCCGTCGAGCACCAGCAGGTCGAACGGTCCGGCGCCGGCCAGCTCACGCCAGTCGCCCGTACGCACCTGGACACGCGGCTCGTCAGCGAACAGGGCCGCAACCTCCGTCGCGCGGTCCGGCTGGCGCTCCACGCTGACCAGCCGTGCCGCGGGATGCGCACCGGTGGCCAGCCACGCCAGCCCGACGCCGTACCCGGTGCCGGTCTCCCCGATCACTCCGTCGCCGATGCCGCGGGCGAGCACGCGCAACAGGTCGCCCTGCTCCGGCAGGCAGGACTGGTCGAACCCGGCCCGCTGCGCGGCGTCGACCGCTACTGCCACCAGCGGCGGCAGATCCGGGTGGTGGGCGTACGCGGCCGTGCCCGATGCTGTCATTAACCCATGGTCCCGCAGACGCCCGGGCGGTAGCGTAAGGCGGTGACGAAGCTGCTGCACATCACTGAACGGGCACACTGGACGGCGGCCTCGCAGGCTGGCGAATACCGGATCTCCACCCGTAACGTCACGCTGGAGAAGCAGGGTTTCATCCACTGCTCCCTGCCCCACCAACTGCGCGATGTCGCTGAGCACATCTACGGGGACGCCGACGATCTGGTGGTGCTGGTCATCGACAGCGCGAAGCTCGCGGCGCCGGTGCGGTACGAGGCTCCTGGCCCGGGCGCGCCGAGCTATCCCCACATCTACGGCCCGGTCCCGATCGCGGCGGTGGATGAGGTCATCCCGGTCACCCGCGATGCCACGGGCCGGTTCGTGCTACCGGAGTCGGACGGAGCTGGATTGCCGGATCCGCAGGATTGAGAAGAGGCGCCCGCCGTCGCCGCTAGGATGGCGATGGTGGAGATGATCATCGACGGCGCGGCGACGGCTCCCGCGGACCACGACGCGGCGGTCACCCGGCTGCTGGATGCGCTCGACGACATCGACAGCACCGGCTGGTATGCCGCGCTGGAGGTGGTGCGTCCCTGGTCGGAGCACAACCCGCGGCTGACCGGCGAGTTCGCCGGGCCGCGGGCGGTGCGCCGGTACCTGTCGCGCGAGCTGGCTGCGCTGCTGCAGGGCGGGGCCACGGTGACGGTGCGGCCGTCGCGGCAGGCGCTGGCCTTCGACGATCCGGGATTCTTCGCCGCGCTGGACGAGGACCGCTACGACCTGCGGGCCAAGAAGTTGTTCCTGTTCGGCCCGGAACGAATGGCGCTGTCGCTGGACCGGCTGTCGCACTACACCGGTACGCCGGCGGAGGCGTTCGAGCGGCATGTGCTGTTCACCAACTACGACATGCACGTCGAGGTGTTCCGGGAACGGTTCCCGCACGCGCAGGGCCCGGACCGCGACGGGGTGCCGATGCCGGCGTGGCACCACCGCACACCGGCCGGCGACGGGGTGAGCCTGGTCAACATCGGCATCGGCCCGGCCAACGCCAAGACCATCACCGATCACCTGGCGGTGCTGCGGCCCGACACCATGATGATGATCGGTCACTGCGCCGGGCTGCGGAACCACCAGCGACTGGGGGACTTCGTGCTGGCCACCTCGTACCTGCGCGACGACCGTGTGCTCGACGAGGTGCTGCCGCCCACGGTGCCGGTGATCCCGAACCACTGGCTCAACCGGTTCCTGGTCGATGCGCTGCAGGCGCAACAGGCCCGCCACCGGCTCGGGGTGGTGGGCACGACCGCCAACCGCAACTGGGAGTTCAACCAGGCGCGCACCCTGGCGGCCACCCGGCTGGCGCGGTGTGTGGCGATCGACATGGAGTCGGCCACGGTGGCGGCCAACGGCTTTCGCTACCGAATCCCGAGCGCCACGCTGCTGCGGGTGTCGGACAAGCCGCTGCACGCCTCGCCGAAGCTGTCCACACAGGCGGCCGAGTTCTACGAGACGAGCAGGCGCCAGCACCTGGACATCGCGCTGGCGTGCCTGCAGCGGGTGCGCGCCGAGTATCCCGACGGCCTGCCCCACGACGAGATCCGCTCGCCGGACGAGCCGCTGCTCGGCGCGGCCCCACCCACGTCAACCCCGGAGTAGGGGGTCACCGGCTGGCGGCGCGGACGTGGTGCAGCGGCACGGGCCAGCGTCCGGGGCGGGGCCAGCGAGGCGAGGATGGCGAAGGCGGCGGCTGCCGGCGGTGGCACGCCCGCGGTGGACTACGCCGTGGCGCTCGCCGGCGCCGGAGTCTGGCTGGTGGTGGCGGTCGGCGTCGCGCTGGTCGTGTTCCGCATACGGGCCGTGACCCACTGACCCGCCGTTCGGTTGCCTCCCGGCGGCTCGAACTGCCGCGGGTGTCGGACCAGCGGCGTCGTCGACCGGTCAGAGTCCACTGCAAGGTTGTCATTGTGGACCCGAGGTGCTCACACTGGAGAAGTGGGTGAGGCCGGGGGCGACCAACTGCCGAGCAGGGACGAGGCGGGGACCGCCGGGAACGTTGCCATCGTGGGGTGGGGCGACCGGCTGTACCGCCTGGTTGCCGTCGTCGTCGGGGTGACGGTCCTGGTGGCGATCTTGGTCGACGCCGGCACGGGCACGACGACGGGGGAGGTAACGGAGCCGGACACCATGCGGGTGAGTGGTTCGGTGGTGCTCCACGGCGAGCACCGGATGGACATTGTCGGGGTACCGGGTCCCGGGGCTCCCTGCGAAGGTGCCGGACTCTATCGCGACATCGTGGCCGGGGCACCAGTCACGGTGACCGCGCCGGACGGGGCCGTTCTCGGCACCGGCCACCTCGGTAGCGGGCGCATGGCGAGGTCCGCTGAGGATCTGGTGTGCAATGTGCCTTTCGTCGTGCATGACGTGTCGACGGGGTATGGCTCGTACGGTGTCGAGGTCGCCGACCGTGGTGTGGTGACCTTCCGTGAGGATCACATCGCCAGCTCTCTGCGCCGGGTCGAGCTGAACATCGGTCGGTAGCCGCGCGCCGGTGCCTGGCAGGCGTTCCCGCGGCTCAGGACGGCTGGTGCACCGCATCGGGGGCGGTGTCGGGGTCGCCGGCTGCCAGCAACCGCTGCCCGAGCGCGCGCGCGGCCCGGCGGACCTCGGGGCACCTGACGATCCGGTACGCCGCGGGAATTCGCACCAGTTGCTCGGCGTACGCCACCGGGTTGCTGGTGCTGCCGACCAGACGCGTGGTCCCGGCGTCGACCGGCTCGAGCCGACCCAGGACGCGGGGGACGCACTGCGACACGGCGTCGACCGGTGCGTCGATGATGACCTCGACGTCGTACTCCCACCCGGCGGCGAGGTGCTCCTCGAGCGTGGCGACCGCGTCGAGGTCGACGGGCGGGCGGAAGGTGCCGTCGAGCACCTCCACGCTGCGTACCCGGTCGATCCGGTACACCCGCCTGGCGTCGGCGGTGTGGGACCGGCACAGCAGGTACCACCGGCCGTGGCGGACCACCACCGCCCACGGGTCGACCTCGGTGACCCACTCGGACCCGGCCTCGGAGCGGTAGCCGAGACGCACCTGCTGATGGGACACGCAGGCCTGCACCAGCGCGGTTGTGGTGGCGGGGTCGGGCCGGGCGGCGGCCCGGTCCGGGGCAGGGGCGGTGGTGCGGCGCACCGCCTCGGCCTGGGCGGCCACCTGCTCCGGGAGGGCCCGCATGATCTTGCCGAGCGCGCTGCCGACCGGGTCGGCGGTGTCAGCCGCGTCGTGGTGGCCGTCGAGCACCGCCATGACCAGGCTCAGAGCTTCGTCCGCGCTGAACATCAACGGCGGCAGCCGTAGGCCGCGGCCGAGGCGGAAACCGCCGTACGGCCCGCGCACGGACTCGACCGGGATACCGGCCTCGCGCAGGATGCCCACATACCGCCGGGCGGCCCGCTCGGATACGCCGAGCTTGTCGGCGAGCCGGTCGGCGGTGATGCCCGGGCGGGACTGGATGAGCTCGAGCGCCAGCAGCGCCCGGGCAGTCGGGCTGACGTCGGGTTTCACATGTCTCCGCAAGGGTGGTCCTGAGCTGGAAGTAGAACGTCCGGAATTGACGTTACCACGCGGCCATCCGACGGGACTGTCGATGGCCACTGGTGTGACAATTGATCATGCCTGTGACCAACCCTTGGCTCGCCGGGCCGGCTCCCGGCGGGCGCCTGGACCGCGCCCGCTTGGAGGAACGCCTCCTCAACCTGCTGTCGTCGCAGAACATGTGCGTGCTGGCCACCGCCGGCCCGGACGGGCCGCTGGCCACGCCCGTGCGCTACTTCCACCTCGACCTCGCCGTCATGTTCACCGCCGCAGCCGACTCACCCAAGATGCGCAACATCGCCACTGATCCGCGGGTGTCGATAGGCATCTTCGCTCCGCTGGTGGGGCAGGCCAGCAGCAGGGGCGCGCAGGTGTTCGGTCGTGCCAGCGTGCTCACGTCCGACCACCCGCACTTCGCGCACTACTGGCCGGCGTTCCGGTGGCAATCCGACCATGTGGAACGCTCGCGTTCCCTGGACGAGCCACCGACCGGTCCGCTCGTCGTGGTCGACGCCGATCGCATCGTCTACACCGAACACTGGCTGCGGCGCGACGGCTACGCCCCACGCCAGTTCTGGCGCAGGTCAGCAGCGGCTTGACGACAGAGGTGACCTCGGCATCGAGGGGCTGCGCCCGCGATCGCCCGCATGATCAGCAACGGTGGACGTCCTACCCTGCCGCGCAGCAGTGTTGGTGGGGTAGGCGGTCCACTGGCGCAGATCACTCGGCGGTGGGGAAGGGGGACCGGTCAGGAGTGGGGGCGGCGGCGGGCGCCGGCCCCGGTCGGGCGTTCCCGGCGTACGGTGGCTTTCTTGCCCTTGATGGTGCTGCGCCGCAGCGAGGCGACCACGTCGTCGGCGGCCGACGCCGGCACCTCCACCAGCGAGAACCGGTCGGAGATCTCGATCGCGCCGATGTCGCGCCCGCGCAGGTGCGACTCCCCGGCGATCGCCCCCACCAGATCCTGGGGGCGGACGCCGGCGCGCCGCCCGACGCCGAAGAACAGCCGCACCACGTCCCCGTCCGGCCCGCCACCGGCGGCCGGCCCGCCGCGACGGGCGACCTCGCGCGGGCGTTTGCCGCGCGGCTCGGCGATCTCCGGGATCTCCTCCTCGTCGGCGACCTCGCCGCCGCTGGACTCGTGCGCCAGCTTCACCGCGGCCAGGGCGACGTCCATCAGGTCGTGTTCGTCCGACAGCGACTCCACCACCACCCGGTAGTGCTCCAGGTCGTCGCTGTCGAGCAGGCTCTCGGCCAGCGAGGCTCGGGTCAGCTCGAGCCGCCGCGCGCGCAGGTCCGCCACGGTCGGCACCTTCTCCACCGCTATGCGCTGCCCGGTGACCTTCTCGATGGTCTTGAGCATCCGGTGCTCGCGCGGCTCGGCCAGGGTGACCGCCACCCCTTCCCGGCCGGCGCGCCCGACCCGGCCGATGCGGTGCACGTACGCATCCGGCGCCGACGGCAGGTGGTAGTTGACCACGTGCGTGAGCTGCTCGACGTCCAGCCCGCGGGCGGCCACGTCGGTGGCGATCACCAGGTCCGCCGTGCCGCTGCGCAGCCGGCCCATGACCCGGTCGCGCTGCTCCTGGTTCATGCCCCCGTGCAGCGCCTCGGCCCGGTAGCCGCGCCCGTTCATGGTCTCGGTGAGCTGGTCGACCTCCTCGCGGGTGCGGCAGAACACGATCGCGGCCGCCGGCGACTCCACGTCCAGCACCCGACCGAGCGCCGTCGGCTTGTGGGCGCGGGCCACCACGTACGCGCTCTGGCGCACCCGCGGTGGCTCCCCGGCCGCGGTGGCGGCCCGGCCCATCTCGATGCGCACCGGGTCGCGCAGGTGCCGGCGGGCGATCGCGTCGATGCGCGCCGGCATGGTCGCCGAGAACAGCAGCGTCTGCCGCTGCGCCGGCGTCTCGTCCAGGATCGCCTCCAGGTCTTCGGCGAAGCCCATGTCGAGCATTTCGTCGGCCTCGTCCAGCACCACGGTGCGTACCTCGCCCAGCCGCAGCGTGCCGCGGCGGATGTGGTCCAGTGCCCGCCCCGGCGTGGCGACCACCACGTCGACGCCGCGGCTGAGCACCTGCAACTGCCGGCCGATGGGTTGCCCGCCGTAGATCGGCACCACCCGCACCCCGAGGTCGCGGCCGTAGCGGTGGAAGGCCTGGGAGACCTGCACGGCCAACTCCCGCGTGGGCACCAGCACCAGCACGTACGGGTCGGGAAGCGAACGGTCGCCGTCGAGGTGCTGCAGCACCGGCAGCGCGAACGCCGCGGTCTTGCCGGTGCCGGTGGCGGCCTGGCCGAGCAGGTCGTGACCGGCCAGCAGCGGCGGGATGGCCTCCCGCTGGATGGGAGTCGGCTCCTCGTACCCCAGGCTGGTCAGTGCCTTGCGCAGCTCCGGGCGCAGTTGCAGGTCCGCGAAGCCCGCCCCGTCAACGTACGGGCCCTCGCCCATGATCACTCCCGAATCAGATCTCTCGCCCCGCGGTCTCCCCGACCCCCGACCGCGATCGCCAAGCCTAGTCGACCGGTGTGCGGGCCTGGCTGTCGCGTTGATCCCGTTCGCCTCGACGAACTCGTTCTCCTGCTGCGTGGACGGCTGATCCTCGCTCCACGAGTCCCGCTCGTCGAGCACGTGCCGACCATCCTTGATCAACTGCTGAGCAAGCCGTGAAGCCAATACACAATTTATCGCTAGAAGGCGGAGACCGTACTGTTGCGACAGTGCACATGCGTACGATATATTCGTACGCATGAACGAGGCGCGCGGTCGGGCGGTGTTGCCTGAGGAGTTGGAGCTGCTGCCTCCGGGCCCGCGGCTGTGCGCCCTGCTGGCGTCGGTGGACCGGTCGTCGTTGTCCGAGCGGGACCGGGTGCGACTGCTCCGGGCGCGTAACCGGCTCGCGGCGCACATGCAGGCGGAGGTGCTCGCCGACTTGTATGCGGTCAGTCTCGACGACGAGCCGGACGAGTCGGCCATGGCGCGGCACGGGGCGCCGAGCCGCTACCCGTGGGCGTCATCCGAAGTGGCCTTCGCGTTGACGTGGACCGAGACCGCCGCCGGTGCCCGGCTGGAGCAGGCCCGGCAGCTGATGGAGGACCTGCCGCAGGTGTTCGCGGCGCTGCGCGCCGGCCGCGTCGACATGCCCAAGGTGCTGGTGATCTGCGAGCTGGCCAGTTGGCTCGACGACGTGGACACCGCCCGGCGCCTGGTGGACTCCGTGCTCGAGCGGGCAGCCGGATGGACCACCGGGCAGTTGC
>SLSW01000296.1 GCA_007130245.1 Micromonosporaceae bacterium | reverse complement strand
GGTCGAAGCCCGGGTCGTCCGGGTTGTCCCCGGTCGGGCCGTCGCCCGGATCGGCGGTATCCGGGTCGGACGGCGCGTCCGGGTTCGGCGCCCACTGCGGGCTGGTGGAGCCGACCACCGGGCCGCTCGGGGTGGGGTCGAACGGCACCCACCCGAAACCGTCGAAGTACACCTCGGTCCAGGCGTGCAGGTTCCGGTTCGTCAGCACCCGCGTGTCCCCGGCACCGGTGCCGCGAGTGAAGCCGAACGCCACCCGCGCTGGAATGTCAATGCTGCGCACCAGCCACGCCATCGCCGTCGCGTACTGGACGCAGAAGCCCACCCGGTTCTCCAGGAAGTCCGCGATCGCCGGCGCGTCGGTCTCCGGGCCGGTCTCCAGGTCGTAGCGAAAGCCGTTCTGCCGGGAGAAGAACTCGAGGATGGCCAGGACCTGATCGTACGGGGCGGCGCTGTCGTCGATCATGTCGTCGAGCAGCTCGCGCACCTCCGGCAGCTCGGGCACCTGGGTGAAATCCGCCTGGATGTCGTGCACCGCCGGCAGCCGCTCGGCCTGGCGCAGCGCGTCCGGATCGTACTCGGCGCGCTGGTAGGTGAGGCGGTAGTCCTGTCCGCGTGCGCCGTGGCGGGTGGAGTAGACGATCTGCTGGGACGGGTCGTACCGCCACTCGTCGCTGAGCCCGTCCATGTCCACCAGCTGCGCGTACGTGGGGGCCATCTGCATGTGGAAGTCGGCGGTGATCTCCACCTCGGCCTGGTGCTCGTGGTAGGTCACCCCGGCGTGGGGTGCCGGGTCCGGCTCCGCCGGCAGGTGCTGGGCCAGCGCCCGCCCACTGGGCGCCGACGGCTCGAAGCCGGTGTCGGTGATCTGGTCGGCGGTGGCAAGGCGCAGGTAGAACGGGTTCGGGTCGTCGGTGGTGACCTGCACCAGGTCCACGGTCTCGTCCAGGTTGAGCTGTCCGTACAGCTCGGCGAAGAGGTTGACCCGACCGACGCCACCGCCCTCGCCGGTGCCACCCGGTCCGAGGCCCGGCCCGAACCGGTCGGCGATCCCGCTGCTCATGCCACCGGGAAACGCCAGTGGTATGGCCACCGCGACCAGCACCCCGATCACGGCCAACCGCCGGCCGGCGCCGGCCAGCGGGGACGGCTCCCACGGGTCGACGTCGCGACCGTCGCCGCTGAAGCGGCGCCCGAAGCGGCGCACGCGGTCCACGTTGTCCGCTCCCAGCAGCCACAGGTAGCCGGCCGCGCCGATAGCGAACAGCACCATCGGCACGCTGTCGAACGAGACCGCCACCGGCACCGAGTACACCGCCAGCAGCGGCAGGCCGGCCAGTGCCGGCCGGCGGGTGGCCGCGGCGAACACGTCCACCAGCACCGCCACCAGACCGATCCCGGCGACGGTGACCAGCATCAGTGAGTCGATCGCCGGCACCGGCGTGGTGTGTTCGCGCACGTCGGTAGGGAGCTGGGCGAGCAGCGCGCCGAAGTGCTCCACGGTGGCACGGCCAGGCAGGATGCCGAAGATCTCGTCGCCGCTGCGGAAGAACCAGGTCAGGATCAGCGTCAACGCACCCAGCATGGCCAGCACCTGCGCCCACACCGGCGCCCGCAGCCTGCGGGCGGCGATCGCGGTGACCACCACCGCGGCGATGGCCACCGCACAGGGCAGCAGCCAGGCGAGGCCGTCGTAGATGGCCACCAGCGGTGCGGTCGCCATCAGCGTGGCCACACCGGCGATGATTCCCATGTGATGCTGACGGCTCACCGCAACCCCCCCGCGACGGTTTCGGCCATGGCGGCGCGCCAGGCGAACCCCTGCGAGCCGCGCAACCCCACCTGCGGCCACAGCGTGGCCAGCTTGGCGCCGTGACTGACGCTGATCACCCGCCAGCCGCCCTCCACCAGCGAGAGCACCGCCGCGTGGTGGTCGCGGTCGGCGTGCTCGCGGGCCTCGGTGGACAGGTTCAACCAGCTCGCACTGTCGATCAGCAGCGCCACGCAACTGGCGCGGCTGCCACGCAGCCGTGCCAGCACCTCGGCCTCGGCGGTGGTGAGCATGCCGAACAGCCCGATCACCATCCCGCCGTCGGAGCGCTGCCGCACCCGCTCGACCAGGGTGGCCACGTCCGCCTGCTGCTGCGTGCGCACCTCCGCGAGGTGGTCGAGCAGCAGCCCGTCGCCGCCAGCGTCGTGAGTGTCCAGGTCCGCGGTGGTGGTGACCAGCCGCATCTTGAAGCCGGCGTGGCGCAGGTGCATGGCGATGCTGGCCGCGCCGGACACCGCCCATTCGAAGCTCGCGGTGGGTCCTTCGCCGCGGTGGGCGAACGACCGGCTGTCGAGCACCACCGTCGCCCTGCTCTCCCACGGCTGCTCCTCGCGGCGCACCATCAGCTCGCCGACGTGGGCGGTGGAGCGCCAGTGCACCCGGCGCAGGTCGTCACCGTGGCGGTACTCGCGGGTGGCGGCGTCGTCCTCACCGTGCACGGCCACCGAGCGGGCGCGGCTCTCGCCAGCGCCGGTGTACTCCCCGGCCAGGCGCACCGCCGGCAGCGGCACCACCTCGGGGGTGACGGTGAGCTGGTCGACGCTGGGGAACGAGCGCGTGAGCTCGCACAACCCGAAGGGGTCGGTCAGCCGCACCATCAGCGGACCGACGTCGTACCGGCCGCGCACGTCGGCGCGCACCGTGTAGGTCACCGAGCTGGCCTGGTTGGCACCGAGCCGCTCGAGCACCAGCCGCGGCCGGCTGCCCAGCGCGTACGGCAACCGGTCCTCCAGCAGCAGCGTGCCGGTCACCAGGCGGGACATGTTCTGCAGCTTCAGCCGCACCCGGGCGGTGGCGCCGACCGGCACACGCTGCGGCTCGCAGGTGCGGGTGCATGCCAGCCGGTACCGGCTGCGGCCGACGTACACCGCGGCCAGCAGCGGCAGCACCGCCAGCAGCCCGGCCACCCGCAGCAGGTCGATCTCTCCCAGGATCACCGCCGAGGCCGCCGCCGCCAGGGCGGCGGCCAGGAACGAGCGACCGCGCGTGGTGAGCCCTCGCACCGCGTCGAGCATGGTCTGTCATCGCCTCCGCGGCTGGTACTGGTGGTGGTACTCGGCGCGGTCGGTGCCGCGTTCGTACGGGGGACGGCTGCGGTCGTGCGGCAGCGGCAACCGGTGCACCAGGTCGGCGACGATCGCGTCGGTGGTGCGGCGCGACAGTTGCGCGTCGGCGGTCGGAATGATGCGGTGGGCGAGCACCGGCACCGCCAGCGCCTGCAGGTCGTCGGGCAGCACGTAGTCGCGTCCCTCCAGGGCGGCGATCGCCTTGGCGGTGCGCAGCAGGTGCAGGGTGGCCCGCGGGGAGGCGCCGAGCCGCAGCTCGGGGGCCTCCCGGGTGGCGTTGACCAGGTTCACGGCGTACTGCTTGACCTCGTCGGCCACGTGCACCTCGCGCACGGTGGCGATCAGCCGGCGCACCGTCTCGGCGTCGGAGACGGGTTTGAGGTTGTGCAGCGGATCGTGGGCACCGTGCACGTCGAGCATGGCCAGCTCCGCCCCGCTGTGCGGGTAGCCCACGGCGATGCGGGCGGTGAAGCGGTCCAGCTGGGCCTCCGGCAGCGGGTAGGTGCCCTCCATCTCGACCGGGTTCTGCGTCGAGATCACCATGAACGGCACCTGCAGCTCGTAGGTGGTGCCGTCGACGGTGACCTGGCGCTCCTCCATGCACTCGAGCAGGGCCGCCTGGGTCTTGGGCGAGGCGCGGTTGATCTCGTCTCCGACGACCAGGTTGGCGAACACCGCACCCGGCTTGAACTCGAACTCGTGGTTGTCCTGGTTGTAGACGCTCACACCGGTGACGTCGCTGGGCAGCAGGTCCGGAGTGAACTGGATCCGGCGCACCGAGCAGTCGATGGAGCGTGCGAGCGCTTTGGCGAGCTTCGTCTTGCCGACGCCGGGCACATCTTCGATCAGCAGATGCCCTTCGGCCAGCAGCACGGCCAGTGCCAGTCGGACGGTGGCGGTCTTTCCCTCGATCACCTGCTCGATGTTGTCGACGATCTGCTCGCTCCGGGCGCGGAACTCGTCGATCGGCAGGGGACCACCGAGCTCTTGCCCGGACTGTGGAACGGTCACTGGCATCCTCCTGGTCGTACGGCTTGCCAACTAGGACGCCGTTGACCCGCCGTTGGGTTGGCACCCGCCCGGTCCGGCCCCCCGCCGTCCGTTCCGGACCACTGCTCACAGGCTATCGAGGGCTCGCACGTTTGCCGACCCAGCAGCGACCGCCGACTGTCCGTTTCGCGGTTGATCCGGATGGTTTCACCCTATCCCGCTGCGGGCAGGGCTGCCCCCATGAACCCGCGCGGCACCGTGCCGCAGGTGTGGCCACTGGCCGGGGTCGCCGCGGTGGTCATCCTGCTCACTCTCACCGGAGTGGTGCCGCCGTGGTCAGGCCTGATCCACCTGGTGGGGCTGCCGCCGCTGGACCTGTTCGCCGACTTGCGGCTGCTGCTGACCCGGACCACCTCGGTGCCGTCGTTCCTGGCGCTGCTGGTGCTCGTGGCGACGGTGCGGATCTGTGTGCTGGCGCTGCTGCTGGGCGGGCTGACCCGCGACCGGCTGCGGTTGGCGGCCCTGTTCTACGCCGCGGCGCTCCCGCTGCTGCTGCTGGCGGCCACAATCGACTTCGCCGCCTATGCGGTGCTCTACTCGCGCCTGTTCTGGCCGGCGGTGGCGTTGGTTGCGGTGGTGGTGCTGGTGGCCGGCCCCGCCCTGTGGCAGCGGGCCGACGGCGGCCCGCACCGGCCTGGGCCGGGACAACCGGCGTCACCGTTGCCGGCGAGGCTGCGCACGGGGCTGGGTCGCAGCCTGCGGCGCGGGCTGCGACTGGAGGTGATGGTGCCGTACGCGGCGGCGGTGGTGGCTCTGGGTGCGGTGGCCGATGTGACCGACGACTGGGTGAGCGTGGCGGTGGTGCCGGTGTCGGCGCTGGCGACTGCGGCGGCGATCAGCGCCCTGGCCCGACCGGTGCCCGGCCGGGCGCGGCGTCGGTTGGCGGTCGCCGCTATCGTCGCGGTGCTGGTCGGCGGCGCGTTCGTGACCACCCGTACGGTGGCGCCGGCGCCACCGGCCGAGGCGAGGCCCGGTTCCCTGTTCATCATGTCCGGGATCAACTCGTCCTCCGGCAGCGGGTCCATCTTCGAGACCGATGTCGAGGCGCTCGGGTACGGCTGCGACCAGGTCTACTACTTCTCGTACGCCGGCACCGGCGACGGCGCCCCGCAGGGCGACGCGACCTGCCCGATCCGCACCGGCGCGCCGTACCAGCCGGACGACACCCTGCGCCCGGTGTCCGAACAGGTGGACCTGTTCGCCGCGCAGGTGCAGGACCTGCCGCGCCCGCTGGTGGTGGCCGGCCACTCGCTGGCGGCCTGGGTGGCATGGGAGGCGGTGGCCACCGGCCGGGTTCCGCAGGTGGACGTGCTGGTGCTGGTCGGGCCGTTTCCGGACAGCCCGGTGGGGTTTCCGCCGGCGGGCACCGACGGCGCGGGGCGGGTGGCGGGTGATGTGCTGCGCCTGCTCACGCCGCTGGCCGAGGCCGGCGACTTCCATTTCGATCCGGAGGCGCCGGCCGTCCGGGAACTGCTGGCGACCCCCAACGCGGCCTCCGAGGTGTTCGGCCGGCCGCTGCCCGCGCGGGTGCGCACGGTCAGCATCACCAGCGCTACCGACCTGCCGCTCATGCCCGGCGGGTGGCGGCTGCCGGTCGAGCGCAACGCCTGCCCGGTGCGGGAGGCGCACCCGTACCTGCCGGAGACCCCGGCCTTCTACCACGAGGTCAACCGGTTCCTGGACCGGGCGCCGCCGCTGCCCTGCCCGCGGTGGCGCGACTGGGGCGCCCCGGCGGCACGCCCGTTCGGGGTGCCACCGGCGGCGGTTTGACCCGCCGACCCCAGGGTAGGAGCACCCGCGGTACGTGATCCGTGTCAGAGCACGTAAAGGGGACCGGCGAATGGCGCATCACCGGCCGCAGACGATCGTGATCACCGGCGCGTCGAGCGGGATCGGTCGTGCCACCGCGCTGGCGTTCGCCCGGCGCGGCCGCGCGTTGGTGCTCACCGCGCGCCGGGGCGAGGCGCTTGAGGAACTGGCCGTCGAGTGCCGCGGCCGCGGCGCCACGGTACGGGTGGAGCCGGCCGACGTCACCGACGCCGACGCGGTGTCGCTGATCGCCCGCCGGGTGGTCTCCGAGTTCGGCTGGCTGGACGTGTGGGTCAACAACGCCGCGGTGGTGGCGTACGGCCGGGCGGAGGAGATACCGGCCGAGATGTGGCGCCGGGTGGTCGAGGTGAACCTGTTCGGCACCTACCACGGCATCCGCGCGGCACTTCCCTGGATGCGCGAGCAGGGCAGCGGCGTGCTCATCAACGTCTCGTCGGTGCTGGGCAAGACCCCGTCGCCGTACCAGAGCGCCTATGTGGCCAGCAAGTACGCGATCCGGGCGGTGAGCGAGTCGGTGCGGCAGGAGGTGCGTGATGCCGACGGCATCTCGGTATGCACCGTGCTGCCGGGCGCCATCGACACGCCGTTCTTCCGCAGCGGCGCCAACGTCACCGGGCGCCGGGTCGAGCCGCCCGGTCCGGCGATCGACGCCCGGCGGGTGGCGAGCGCGATCGTGCGGTGCGCCCGTCGTCCACGGCGGGAGGTGGTCGTCGGGGCATCGACCCGCCTCGGGTTGCTGGCCAACCGGCTGGCCCCGGCGCTGACCGAGCGGGCCTTCGCCACCGCGGTCGAGCGGGTGCACTTCACCGACGAGCCGGCCGAGCGCAGCGAGGGCAACCTGTTCCACTCCCCGCCGACCGGCGCGCGCATCGACGACGGGTGGCCACGCGCCGACGGGCGACGCCGCGGTGTCCGCGCCGCGGTGGTCGGCACGGGCGCCGCGGCGGCGGCGGTGCTGGCGGCCCGGGCCGCCCGGACCAGGAGCAGCTGATGTCCCGGCCGCGCGAGGTGGCCGGGTTCGACTCGGCCTCGGCGATGATGATGGCCACGGCCGCGTTTCTGCGCGGTCAGCCGTTTCCCGCGCTGGGCAACCCGCCGATGCTCAAGCCGCTGGTCAGATCCACCCGCCGGTTGCCGCAACGAGCCCGGGAGGCCGCTTTCGTCGCCGGTGGCGCGGCCGAGACGATCAGCAGGCGCGCGGCCTCGCGGGTGCAGGGGGAGCGCATCTCGCAGTGGGTGTGCGAGGAGTATCCGGAGCGCCGGTACCCGGCAGTGGCCATCGGCTCGGCAAACGGGGCGCTGGTGCACCTGTGCGCCGCCCTCGACATGCCGTGGCTGCCCCAGACGTTCCTGATCCCGGTCCGGCAGGCGGTGCACCCGGACGATCCGGTCGCCGCGATGGACAAGGGCCGCGAGCCCGGCCGGGCGCTGGTGGCGTCGAACCCGGACCTTCAGTTGCACCACATGCATGACGCCAACCAGGACCGGCTGATGGTGCGGGCGCTGACCTACTTTCGCGTCAAGCGTCGTGAGCTCGGCCAGGCGTACGAGCGTTTCCTCATCGAGCGGCTGGCTCCCGGTGGCACCATCCTGATCAGCGAGTGCCGGCGCACCTGGGGGACCAGCGCGCTCGGGGAGCGGCACGTGTTCCAGCACGGTGCGGTCGGCGGGGCCACCGAGGAGGAGTTCCACCGCGGCAGCGACCGGGTGGCCGAGTACCTGGCGCGCTACGGCTCGCCGGTGCGCCGCTGGGACGGCCCGGAACCGGACAGTGTCAGCCCGGAGGCCGAGTGGGGGTTCGCGCCGGCGCTGCGGGAGGACATCGAACGCTTCGCACGGGAGCACGGCTTCCGGGTGCGTCGGGTGGTCTACGACGAGCCGGCCTCGCTGAGCCCGCTGGTGGCCGACCTCTACCGGTGGTGGTACCGGCAGCGGAACATGCCGGCCGCGCGGCTGTTCGTGGAGTCGTTCGTCATCGTCGAGCCGTACTGGGCGCTGCGCACCGGTTCGGTGCCGTTCTGGATGACGTTCAACGCCGAGGAGTCGCTGGCGGCGGTGCGGGACTACCTGAGCGACCGGGAGTTCGACCAGATCATACTGGCGCTGTTCCAGAACGCGGTGGAGCCGGTCGGCCTGCCCGGCATCGACGAGTGGTACGAGGTGTTGGGCCGTGCCCGCGGGGCAGGCTGGTTCGCCGGCCTGAGCCCGCAGCACCATCCACGCGACATGGGTCAGCTGGCCTCCTATGACGACGCATTGCGCGAGGTGCCTGCCCGGTATCCGTTGCCCGGGCCGCTGACAATGACCGACCTGGACCGTTTCCTGGACAGTGCGGACGGTTATCAGGGCGTACGGTTTGCACCGAGTTAACGGTTTGTCCGCGGCTAACCCTGGGTAACTGTCCCGTTGCCAGTCGCAGTGGACGATCCGAGGGGCGGCGATGGACCAGACCACGCTACCCATCGACCTGGTGCACTGGCTGCTGGCGTTGAGCCCGATCGCGCTGCTGCTGATCCTGCTCGCGGTGCTGCGCTGGAAGGCGCCCGAGGCCGGCCCGGTCGGCATGTTCCTCGGCATCGTGCTGGCG
>SLSW01000041.1 GCA_007130245.1 Micromonosporaceae bacterium | reverse complement strand
TCGGCGACCGGCTGCGGCGACGCACGCCGCGGGCACGGGCGATGGTCGCCTCGGTCGGCGTGCTCGCGGCGGTGCCGCTGTTCATCGGGCTGTTCTTCTTCCCGCTGCGACTGGATCTGCCCACCGACGAGACCGACCGCGTCGCGATCGTGCGCGGCGTGGTGCGCAGCCTGGTCATCGAGCCGGCGATGGGGCTGACGTTCCTGGTCGCGCTGGCGGCCATCGCGCTGCTGTCGGCCAACTCGCCCAACTGGTACGCGCTGATCAGCGAGGTGAACCCGCCCGAGCACCGCGGCACCGCGTTCAGCCTCGGCAACATGGTCAACGGCGTCGGGCGCACCATCGGCACCGACCTGACCGTGCGCACCTTTGAGGCGCTCGAGCGGCTGCTGCCGCCACCGCTGAACTTCGCCGTGGGGCTGGCCGCGTTCCAGCTGTTCTTCGTCCCCACCGGGATCATGTACTGGCTGGCGTCGCGCACCTCACCGCGCGACATCGCCCGCGTGGACCTGATGCTGCGTCGCCGCGCCCGGACAGCGGCTCCTACCGTCGATCAAGGACAAACGCAGCCGGTGGAGGCCGAGACCGCCCCGGAGTCCCGCCTGCCCAGCCCCTAGGTCGACGAGCGGGACCAGGTGAGCCATCTCCTCGTCCAGCACCAGGGCGTGCCCGGGCGCCAGGAGCCGCGGAGTGTGGCCGGCATCACGCGAGCGTAGCCGGCGCCGGGCCCGGCTGGCGCGGCCACCGCCGTCTCGGGCACCCTGGCACACACGCGGCGGTCACGCCGCAGGACGGATGGAGGTACCGCTCGTGCAGGAGTCCTGGGTCGCGTACGGGCCGCTGCTGGTGACCGCGCTGGCGTTGACGCTCGGGTCCCTGGCGGTCGGCATCGCCTACCGCGTGCTGCACCGGGTCGGGCGTGGCGCCCCGCGGGTGGCGCTGGTGGCTAAACGCACCCATAAGCCGGCGCAGGTGCTGATCGCCATCCTGGTGGCCCGGTTCGCGGTGTTGGCCACCACCGACACCGGTGACTGGCGCGACCCGCTGTTGAAAGCGATGCTCGTCGGTGCCATCGCGGCCACCGGGTGGCTGGTCACCTCGCTACTGCTGATCGCCTTCGAGAGCGCCCGCACCCGGTACGGGTTGGCCTCCACCGAGTACTACTCCGAGCTGCACACCCGGCGGGTCCACACCCAGCTGGTGGTGCTGCGCCGGATCACCGTCGCCGGTGTGGCGGTGCTCACCCTCGGCGCGGTGCTCTACACCTTCGACTCGGTGCGCGGCATCGGCACCAGCGTGCTGGCCTCGGCCGGGGTCATCGGGGTGGTCGCCGGCCTGGCGGCCCAGTCCACGCTCGGCAACCTGATCGCCGGGATGCAGCTGGCCTTCGGCGACCGGCTGCGCATCGGCGACGTGGTGGTCGTGGAAGGGGAGTGGGGCACCGTCGACGAGCTCACCCTCGGGTACGTGGTGATCCGCATCTGGGACCAGCGGCGGTTGATCCTGCCCACCTCGTACTTCACCACCACCCCGTTCACGCACTGGACCCGGCACGACGCGAAGATCCTCGGCACCGTGGAGCTGGACGTGGACTGGACCGTGCCGGTGCCGCAGATGCGCGCGGAGCTGGAACGCTACGCCGCCGAGCACCCGCTGTGGGACGGGCGCGCGGTCACCCTGCAGGTGACCCAGGCCACCGGGGCGCTGGTGCAGGTGCGGGCGCTGGTCAGCGCCGCCAACGGCTCGGTCGCCTGGGACCTGCGCTGCGACGTGCGCGAGCACCTGATCGAGTGGGTGCGCACCAACTACCCGCACGCGCTGCCGCGTACCCGCGCCGAGGTGAGCGGGATCAACGCCACCGGCGCCGGCGCGGTGCCGGCGCAACCGGAACGGTCACCGGATGATGCCGGCGCTGCCAGGCCGTAGCATTCGGCGTATGACTGCGCGCCCTGCTGCCCCCATCCGCGCCGCCGCCGCCGTTGCGGCCGCCGGCCTCACCGCTGTGCTGGCGCTGGCCAGCTGCGAGGACGAGGTCGCCGAACAGCTCATCGGGGTCTCGGCCAGCGAGCTGCTGGCCGCCGCCGCCGACGAGATGGCCGTGGTGCAGACCGTGCGGGTGCAGGTGGAGGCTGACGCCGAGGTGGCCGACCTGCCGGTGCACGCGGTGGACGGCCAGGTCACCCGGGCCGGCGACGCGGCCGGCACCGTCCAGGTCGAGCAGTTCGATCAGCTGATGGAGCTGGAGTTCGTCGTGGTCGGCGACGAGTTCCACTACCGGCTGGTGGGCGGCTGGCAGCAGCTGCCGCGCGCCGAGGCGGCCGACCTGTACGACCCGTCGGCGATCCTGGACCCCGACCGCGGGGTGGCGCACCTGCTGCGCACCGCCTCCGACGCCGAGCTGGACGGCACCGAGGCGGTCGCCGGGGTGGACACCTACCGGGTGACCGCCCGGTTCGACCCGGACGCGGCGGCGGCACTGCTGCCCGGGGCGACCGGCGAGCTGACCGGCACCCTGTGGATCGGCGCCGACCCGGCGCTGCTGCACCGGGCCGAGTTCACCTCACCCGAGCTGGGCGCGGCGACGGTGCGGCTGTCCGACTTCAACGCCCCCGCGGACATCAGTGCGCCGTGAGGCACCACCACGCCGGCTGATCCGTCCGGCCGCGGTCAGCGTCGGCGCCGTGGCCACCCTGGTCGCGGCCCTCGACGCGTACGTGGTGGTCACCATCCTGGTCGACATCGTCGGCGACCTGGGCATCCCGGTGAACCGGCTGGAACGGGCCACCCCGCTGGTCACCGGGTACCTGCTCGGCTACATCGCCGGGATGCCGCTGCTGGGCAGCCTGTCGGACCGCTACGGCCGGCGGCCGTTGATCTACGCCTGCCTGGCCGGGTTCGCCGCCGGCTCGGTGGTCACCGCGCTCGGCACCACCCTGCCGGTGGTGGTCGCCGGGCGGCTGCTGCAGGGCCTGGCCGGTGGCGCGCTGCTGCCGGTGACGCTGGCGCTGGTGGCCGACCTGTTCGCCGCCGCCCGCCGCGGGGTGGCGCTGGGTGCGGTCAACGCCGCCCAGGAGCTGGGGGCGGTGCTGGGCCCGCTGTACGGCGCGGGGCTGGCCGCGCTGGTCGGCTGGCGTGGGGTGTTCTGGGTCAACGTGCCGCTGGCGCTGCTGGCGGCGCTGTTCGTGCACCGGCTGGTGCCCGGCGGGCCGGCGCCGCAGGCCACCCGCCGGCCGGTGGACCTCGTCGGCGGCGCGCTGCTGGCGACCGCGCTGGGGCTGGCGGTGGTCGGGCTCTACCAGCACGAGCCGGAACGGGCTGCGCTACCGCCGTGGGGGCCGGCGGTGCTGGCGGCCGCGGCGGCCACCTTCGCGGTGTTCCTGTGGCACCAGCGGCGCTCGCCGGTGCGGCTGCTGGACCCGGTCGGGGTGGCGATGCGCCCGTTCGCCGCCGCGCTGGGTGCCAGCCTGCTGGCCGGGGCGGCGCTGCTGGTCACCCTGGTCAACGTGCAACTGTTCGCGCAGACGCTGCTGGGGCGCGACGCGGTCGGCGGCGCGTTGCTGCTGACCCGGTTCCTGGCCGCGCTGCCGGTCGGCGCGGTGGTCGGCGGGCTGCTGGTGCGCCGGTTCGGCGAACGCTGGGTCGCGGTCGGCGGGCTGGCGGCCGCCGCGGCCGCCTATGCCGGGGTGGCGCGCTGGCCGGCCGACCCGCTGGCCGCGTCGTACCAGGTCGGTGCGCTCGAGCTGCCGCGGCTGGACACGGACCTGGCGCTGGCCGGCCTCGGGCTCGGCCTAGTGATTGCGCCGCTGGCCTCGGCGGTGCTGCGGGTCACGCCCGCCGCCTCCCACGGCATGGCCTCGGCGGCGGTGGTGGTCTGCCGGATGATGGGCATGCTGCTGGGGGTGGCCGCCCTGTCCGGCTGGGGCCTGCACCGGTTCCACCAGCTCATGGACGGGGTGCAGGTGCCGCTGCCGCTGGGCATGAGCGAGGCGGAGTACCAGGCGGCCGCGGCAGCCTACACGGAAGCGGTGCAGGCGGCGATGCGCACCCAGTACGCGGAGATCTTCGCGCTCACCGCCGCCCTGTGCGCGGCCGGCGCGCTGGTCAGCCTTGCGCTGCCGGGCCGGGCGCGCGACACGCGTGCGCCCGGGGTGATTGAGACGTAGCCGAGAGGGTATGCTTTCGCGGGGTTTTTGGGTACGTGGTCTGCGCGCCGCTCCGCACGGGGGGACGCCAGCGCCGCTGCACGAAAACGGCCGGATGGCCATGCAGCGTGCTAGGCCGTCAGAGTTGTAGGTTAAGGGAGCAGGAAAATGGCGCAGGGAACCGTCAAGTGGTTCAACGCGGAGAAAGGCTTCGGCTTCATCGCCGTTGACGGCGGAGGCGCGGACGTGTTTGTCCACTTCTCGGCAATCGACGCTTCGGGCTACCGGTCGCTGGACGAGAACCAGCGGGTCGAGTTCGAGGTGACGCAGGGCCCGAAGGGCCCGCAGGCGGACAAGGTCCGCCCAGTCTGACCGCAGGCCGCATGGCCAGCGTGGTGGAGGTCTTCGACGACCGGCGGTGCCGGCTCGCAGAAGGCCCCTGGTACGACGAGCGGGCTGACCGGATCGGCTGGGTGGACATCCTGGGCCGGACGGTGCGGTGGCGCGATCTGGCCAGCGGCGAGCCAGGTGAGATGACCACCCCCACCCACGTGGGGGCGGCGGTGCCCCGTGTCCACGGGGGGCTGGTGCTGTGCCTGCGGGACGGGCCGGCGCTGCTCGACCCGGACGGGGCGCTTCTCACACTGGGAACGTTCGATGACGCGGATGCCGCCGCCGGCGTGCCGGCGGCGGCATCCGCGTCGTCACGTCGCGCCAACGACGCCAAGGCCGACCCGTACGGCCGGCTGTGGATCGGGACCATGGCCTACGACGAGACCGTGGGCGCCGGAGGCCTCTACCGGCTGGACCCCGGCGACCGCATGCCGGTGCGGGTGCGCGACGGCATCACCATCGGCAACGGGTTGGGCTGGTCACTCGACCGCTCGCTGATGTACTACATCGACACACCGACCCGGCGCATCGATGTGTTCGACTTCGACGGTGCGAGCGGGACGATGGGCAACGGCCGACCGTTCGTGACCCTGGAGGCGGGCGCCGGCATGCCCGACGGGATGTGCGTGGACGCCGAGGGCGGGGTGTGGGTGGCGCTGTTCCATGGTGGGGCGGTGCGCCGATACCTGCCCGACGGATCGCTGGACCGGGTGGTGGAGGTGGGCACCCCGCGCGTGACGTCCTGCGCCTTCGCCGGCGCCGCGTTCGATCAGCTGATCATCACTACGGCGCTCGACGATCCGGACGACGGTCGCGGCGGGTTGATCTACCGGCACCGGCCCGGCGATGTGACCGGTGCCCCCGTGCAACGGTTCGCCGGCTGAGGGCGCAGAAGGTAGGGCGCAGAAGGTAGGGCCCAGAAGGCAGGGCGCAGAAGGTAGGGCGCCGCAGCGGGTGTGCGCAAGTTGGGGGCGGGCACACCCGCTGCGTACGCAATGGCCGCGCCGCTCAGATGGGGTGACCCCGTTGGGAAGGCAACGGCGCTGGCCGGGTGGATGTGGTCCACGTTAACGCCGGGTGTGGGCGGACGGAAGGTGCGCGGTCCAGGCTTAACCCGCCCCTAAGAAAGACTTGCGCCAGCCGCAAGGTCAGTCGCGTGCGCGGCGGCCGGGCCATCGGGATCCTGATGGCTCGCGGGTGAGACGGCCGATGAGCCCGAGCCGGCTCGGCTGCCGCGGCGCCACCTCGGCATCGGGCAGCAGCATCACCACGCTGGCGCCGCCGAGGGCGGCACGGTCCACATTGACCGACCCGCCGGCATCCTCGGCGACGCGCCGGGCGATGTCGAGCCCGAGCCCGGTGGAACCGCGGCCGCTGGCGCCGCGCCGCAGCGCCCGGTCCGGGTCGTCGATGCCGGCGCCGGCGTCGTCGACCCGGACCCCGACCCATCCGTCGCGGCGGGAGACCGCCACCTCCAGCGCGGTGCCCTGCGGGGTGTAGCGGAAGGCGTTGCCCAGCACGGCGTCCAGCGCCGCGGCGAGGTCGGAGGCCGGCACCGGCACCGGTGCCGGTGTGGGCGGCGCCAGCACCCGGCACTGCCGCTCCTGGTCGGCGGCGACGGCGGACCAGAAGGCCATCCGCTCCCGCACCACCTCGCTGGCGTCGCAGCGTTGCAGTGGGGCGGGTTCTTCCGCGGCGGCCTGTCGGGTGGTGCGGATCAGCGCGTCGATCTCGTGCTCCAGGGCGGCGATGGCCTGTCGTATCCGCGCGACGGTGCGGTGCCGGTCGTCGCCGTCGGCCGGGCGAACGACGCCCTCCTCCAGCGCCTCGACGTCCAGGCGCAACCCGGTCAGCGGGGTGCGCAGGCGGTGCGACAGGTCGGCGACCATCTCCCGCTCGGCGGTGCGCATCGCGGCCAGCCGGTCGGCCATCTGGTTGAACGCCACGCCGGCTTCGGCCAGCTCCCGGGGGCCGCTGGGCTCGACCCGTACCTCCAGGTCGCCGTCGCCGAGCGCGGATGCGGCGCCGGCCAGGTGCCGCGCCGGGCGTACCACCCGGGTGGCGAGCCGATCGCCGACCAGCACCGAGCCGATGACCAGGCCGGCGGCCACCGCGGCCAGCGCCACCCAGGCCCGGCGTACGCCGTCGGTGAGGGCAGCGTCCGGCACGTACGCCTCGACGACCGCGACGGTGTTGTCGGCCACCTCCACCGGTTCAAGGTAGGCGAGCCCGCCGTCCACCTCGGTGACCAGCGTCTGGCGCTGCGCGGCGGCGAGCGCGACATCGTCCGGGTCGGCGTGGCTGATGCCCACCAGTTCGTCGGCGAGGCCGTGGATGGCCAGCCGTCCGGCTTCACCGCCCGGTGCGGCGCCGCCCTGCACGGTGGCGAGCACCTGCTCGACGGTCTGCGCCTCGGTGGTCAGCGCCAGCACCGACACCACGATGGCGGTCTGGCGTTCGGCCTGGGCCAGCGCGCGTTCGTGGGCCAGTTGCTGCACCAGCAGCCCGAGCGGCACCAACATGGCGATGGCGACCATGGCGGTGATCGCCACGGTGTGCAGCGCCAGGGTGCGCCTTAGCCGGGCGCCGCCAGCCGCAGGCCCACTCCGCGCACGGTGTGCAGGTAGCGAGGATCTGCGGCGGTCTCGCCGAGTTTTCGACGGAGCCAGTACAGGTGGACGTCGATCGTCTGATCCTCGCCGATCCACGGCTGCTGCCATACTTCCTCCAACAGCTCCCGCCGGGTGACCACCTGTCCGGGGCGGGCCGCCAGGTATGCCAACAGGTCGAACTCCTTACGCGTCAGCTCCAGGGCGTTGCCGTCGAGCTGGGCGAGACGCTGACCGACATCGACGCGTAGCTGCCCCACCTGATGCGTGGTGGGTTCGGCGCGGGTGGCGCGTCCGGTGCGGCGCAGCACCGAGGTGACGCGCGCGTCCAGGTGCGGTCCGGTGAAGGGCTTGACCATGTAGGCGTCGGCGCCAGCGCGCAGCAGCCGCACGATCTCGGTCTCGTCGTCGCGGGCGGTGGCGATGATGATCGGAAGGTCGGTGATGCCGCGCAGCATGCGCAGCGCGTCGGCGCCGTCGAGGTCGGGCAGGCCGAGGTCGAGGACGATCAGGTCGGGCGGGTCGGCGACGACGCGGCGCAGGGCGTCCAGGGCGGTCGCGGTGGCGTGCACGGTGTGCCCGCGATCGGTCAGCGCGCGCAGCATCGCGCTGCGCACCACATGATCGTCTTCCACCAGCAGGACCGTGGCCATGGAGCAGACGGTACTGCCTGGGGCAGGATGTGGAAATGCGCCGACGGTTGGGCTATCTGCTCGCCTGGGCCACCGCCACCGCCGTGGCGGTGGCGGGCTCGTGGGTGGGCCTGCAGCCGCTGCTGGACGCGGCCGCCGCCCAGCGCCCACCGTCGTTGTCGGCGTCGCAGTTGCGCGAGGCGGTCGAGAGCCCGACTCCTGCCCCGCAGGCCACGTCCGCTTCGCCGCCCCCGCCGACCCCGACTGCCGCACCGACCCCACCCCCGGCCACTCCGTCTGCGGTCGTCGGCGACGGCTGGCAGGAGGTCCGTGGCGGCCGGGCGGTGCAGCGCACCTTCTCGTTGCAGGGGGGCGAGGTGGTCGTCCGGGTCAGCCATGCGCGGGTGGACGTGGTGAGCCACACACCTCACCAGGGGTATGAGGTGTCAATTAACCGGTGGGCGAGAGACTCGGTAGTAGTCTCGTTGGAGTCCCCGGAGCACACGTCCCGACTATGGGTAATGTGGCGTGACGGCCCATATGCGGAGATAACTGAGTCTGCATGACAAATAGTACATATGACCACGTCCGGCACCTGGCGGTGACGACGCTGGAGGACAACTGGCGTCATGACCACACCGTGCCGTCCCGCACGCTGTACCCGCACCAGTGGAGCTGGGACACCGGCTTCATCGCGGTGGGCCTGGCCCACGTCGTCCCGGAGCGCGCCTGGCACGACCTGCGGACCCTGTTCGAGGGCCAGTGGGCCGACGGCCGGCTGCCGCACATCGTCTTCGACCCCACCAACGGCGAGCGCGACTACTTCCCGGGGCCGCGT
>SLSW01000122.1 GCA_007130245.1 Micromonosporaceae bacterium | reverse complement strand
TCGTCCAGGAACAGCACCCCCCGGTGTGCCAGTGACAGCGCGCCCGGCCGGGCCAGGCCGGTCCCTCCGCCGACCAGCGCGGGCACGCTGGCGGTGTGGTGCGGCGCCTGGAACGGCGGCCGACGCAGCAGCGGCGCGCCGGGCGGCAGCGCACCGGCCACCGAGTGCAACGCGGTGACCTCCAGCGCCGCCTGGTCGTCGAGTGTGGGCAGGATGGACGGCAAGCGGGAGGCGAGCATCGTCTTGCCGGCACCGGGCGGGCCCACCATCACCACGTGGTGGTTGCCGGCGGCAGCGACCTCGAGCGCCCGGCGCCCGCGTGGCTGGCCCACGACGTCGGCCAGGTCGGGCCCGTCGGCCCCGTCGGTCGCCGGCACCCGCGGCGGGTCGAACAGGCGTCCGCGCCCGAGCAGGAACTCGACCAGTCGGTGCAGGGTGTCGGCGGCCCTCACGGTCACGTCCGGGATCAGCGCCGCCTCGGCGGCGTTGTCCTGCGGCACGATCACGCGTCGCGCGCCGGCGCGGGCGGACGCCAACACCATCGGCAGCACCCCGCGCACCGGGCGCACTGTGCCGTCGAGCCCGAGCTCGCCGATGACCACCACATTCTCCAGCGCCGACGGTGGCACGTCCCCGGCGCCGGCCAACACTCCGCACGCCACCGCCAGGTCGAAGCCGCTGCCGTGTTTGGGCAGGGCCGCCGGCAGCAGGTTGATGGTGATCCGGCGGTTCGGCCAGGTACCGCCGGAGTTGACGATGGCCGCCCGCACCCGGTCGCGCGCCTCGTTGAGGGCGGTGTCCGGCAGCCCGGACAACACCACCCCGGGCAGGCCGTTGGCGAGGTCGACCTCGACCTCCACCCGGTGTCCGCGCACGCCGACCAGACCGGCCGAGAGCACCTTGGCGTAGCTCATCAGAACGCCCCCCGCACGTGCTCCACCTGGGGTGCCCCGCGCCGCGGGGTGATCACGGACACCACATCGAACCGCACGTCGACCGGCCGCAACCGGGCCTCGGCGAGCCACTGCGCCGCAAGCCGCCGCAACCGCATCGTCTTGCGCCGGTCGACCGCCTCGGCCGGTGTGCCGAACCCCGGCCCCCGCCTGGTCTTGACCTCGCAGAACACGAGAACGTCGCCGTCACGGGCGATGATGTCGATCTCGCCGGCCGCGCACCGCCAGTTGCGGTCCAGCACGACCAGCCCGGCGTCGACCAGGTGCCGCACCGCCAGTCGCTCGCCGTAGGCGCCCACCGCCTGGCTCACATTCGTCATGGCCGTACCGTGACAGCGCCGGCACGCCCCCCCAACCCACCATGATCCAGTTGTGGACAACCCGACCGGCTGTGGACAACGCCCTGATCTTGCACTCGATGTGCTAGGGGCTGATTATGCTGTGACGATGCGGGACGAGTTGAGCGGACCGGCTCGGGTCGCCGAGCCTGACGAGGCGATCTCGTACGAGGAACTGGCGCTGGCGGCGCGCAACCACGCACTGCCGCTGGAGGCGCTGCGCTACGACGTCACGCCGGTGGGCATGCACTACCTGCTCACCCACTTCGACATCCCGGATATCGATCCGGACAGCTATGTGTTGACGATCGGCGGCCGGGTGCGCCGCCCGCTGCGGCTGGACCTGGCCGCGCTGCGGGCGCGCGAGCGGGTGACCCACCGGGTCACGATGGAGTGCGCCGGCAACGGCCGCGCACTGCTGCAGCCGCGGCCGGTCAGCCAGCCGTGGCTGACCGGGGCGGTCGGCACCGCCGAGTGGACCGGCACGCCGCTGGCACCGCTGCTGCGAGAGGCTGGCCCGGCCACCGACGCGGTGGATGTCGTGTTCACCGGCGCCGACCACGGGGTGGAGCGCGGGGTGGCGCAGGACTACCAGCGCGGCCTGCCGGTGACCGAGGCGCTGCGCGAGGAGATGCTGCTGGCGTACGAGATGAACGGCGCTGCCCTGCCGCCCCAGCACGGCGCACCGGTACGACTGGTGGCGCCGGGCTGGTACGGCATGGCGCACGTGAAGTGGCTGCGCGAGATCACCGTGCTGGACGAGGAGTTCGACGGCTTCCAGAACACGGTCGCCTACCGGCTACGCCAGGACCCGGACGAACCGGGCGAGCCGGTGACGCGCATCGAGCCGCGGGCACTGGTACGCCCGCCCGGGTACCCGGACTTCATGTCCCGCGCCCGCGTCGTGCCGCCGGGACGGTGCGTGCTGGACGGGCGCGCGTGGTCCGGTCACGCCCCGGTGAGCAGGGTGGAGGTGACCACCGACGGCGGGGCGAGTTGGGTCGAGGCCACGCTGGACGCGGGTGACGGGCCGCCGTGGGCGTGGCGGCGATGGTGGTATGAGTGGCACGCACCGCCGGGCCGGCACACGCTGTCGGCGCGCGCCACCGACGCGACCGGCCGCACCCAACCGCTGGCGCAGCCGTGGAACCGCGGTGGTTTCGCCAACAACCTGGTGCAGCGCGTCGACGTCTTCGTCACCGACACCCCCGCCGCCCCACCCGCGTCGATCTAGGGCTTATTCACGTGCCTGGAGATCAAACCACGTGAACAATCCCTAGATCGACGGGCGAGGGCGGTGGCGGCGGGCGCGGCGAGGGGTCGGGTGCGGGAGCAGGCGGGCGCGGCCGAGGCCGAGCAGTGCCAGCGGATCGAGGTAGAACTCGCCCCGGCGTAGCCCCCAGTGCAGGCAGGTCTCGCGTGGGCAGCCGGCATGCCCCGGCGCGAGCGCGCCGATCGGGTCGCCGGCCGCGACCCGGTCCCCGACCGCCACCGTCGGGGTCACCGGCTCGTAGGTGGTACGCAGGCCGCCGCGGTGGTCGACGCTGACGACGCTGCGGTCGACGACCGTGCCGGCGAAGCGCACCACCCCTGGCCCGGCCGCCCGCACCACCGCGTCCGGCCCGGCGGCGAGGTCCACACCCCGGTGCCCGGGATGCCAGCGGCGGGTGGGCGGATCGAACGCGCGCACCACCTCGATCTGTCCATCCAGCGGCCAGCGGTAGGCGGCTGCCGGTTGCTCCGGCGCGGCCGGTTGCTCCGGCGCGGCCGGCGCGGCCGGCGGTGCGGCGCCGATGGTGGCCACCAGCAGGAACGCCAGCAGACGGCCGATGGTGCGGAGAGCGGCGGTGGTCGTCGTGCCGAACCCGGTGACAGTCACGCCGGCAGGGTGGCGGTCGTACGCCGCGCGAAGCAACCGCCGGGCGCAGCGGTTGTGGACGACAGCCCGCTGTGGACAGCGGCCTGATCATCCGCGCCGCGTGCTATGGCGTCCGGCGGCTACGCTGAAAGGGCGCCCGAGACGGGCGACGTACCTGCTCGCCCCGGCGTCCCGCGGGTGGCAGCATGGAACCACGACAAACTGCGACGAGGAGAGCGGGATGGCTGAAGGTGGTACCGGGTTCGGCAAGGCCGTGCTCTACGTGGTGCTTGGCGTGCTCGCTGTCGTGGTGGGCGTCCAGGTGATCCAGTGGTTCTTCGGCATCCTCGGATACCTGATCATCATCGCCGCTGTCATCGGCGTCGGGTATCTGGTCTACCGAGCCGGGCAGCGGTCGGTGGGCGGCGGGCGCAACCGGCGGCAACTGCCCCGCTGACGCGGGTCACCTCGCCGGCGGGTTACCTCACCGTTCGAAGCCGGACTCGGACGGTAGGGAGATGTCCGGCTTCTCGAGTTCCTCGACGTTCACGTCCTTGAATGTCATCACTCGGACGTTCTTCACGAAACGGGCGGGCCGGTACATGTCCCACACCCAGGCGTCGTGCATCTCCACCTCGAAATACACCTCGCCGTCAGAGTTGCGGACGTGCAGGTCCACCTGATTGGCGAGGTAGAAGCGGCGCTCGGTCTCCACCACGTACGAAAACTGGCGGACGATGTCGCGGTACTCCCGATAGAGCTGCAGCTCCATGTCCGTCTCGTACTTTTCGAGATCTTCGGCGCTCATCGCATCCACCCTCCGGGGCCGGCCCCCACTTCCAGACGTCCTCTTGCACGCGCCACGCCGAGGTTACTCGGTAGCGTCCAGACGCGCACCAGCCACATTCGCATATGAGAGCCGATGCACGGCGCTGGGGCCGTGCCGGCGTAATGCGGCGTTGTGTTCCGGGGTGACATACCCCTTGTGCTCGTCGAAACCGTACTGCGGGTACGTCCCGGCCAGTTCCACCATGATCCGGTCCCTGGTCACCTTGGCCAGCACACTCGCCGCCGCCACACAGGCCGCGACCTGGTCACCCTTCCACACCGCCAGGCCGGGCACGTCCAGGCCGTCGACCGGGAAGCCGTCGGTCAGCACGTAGTCCGGCCGCACCGCCAACGTGGCCAGCGCCCGGCGCAGCGCCGCCAGGTTGCACACGTGCAGCCCCCGCGTGTCGACCTCCGCCGCGGGCACCACCACCACCGCGTGCGCCACCGCCCGGTCGAGCACCTGCGCGTACACCCTCTCCCGGGCGGCGGGTGTGAGCAGCTTCGAGTCGCTCAGCTCGTCGATCTCGCCCCGGCGGCCGGACGGCAGCACCACCGCCGCGGCGACCAGCGGTCCGGCGCACGCCCCCCGGCCGGCCTCGTCCGCGCCGGCGACCCGGGTGAAGCCACGCCGCCGCAGCGCCCGCTCCATCGCGTAGAGGCCGCCGTCGGCGCGCACCACGGTCCGCGGTGGCGACAGCATGACACCTCCCCACAGCCGGCAGCGCAGCCGCCAGCGTAGCCGGTGGGCGGCGGTGGTGGGAGCTACCGGCCCGGGACGGCGTCGTACTCCTCCGGGATTGACAGCAGCCCGGCGCGCCCGACCGGCCAGAACCGGACGAAGGCACGGCCGATCACGTCGTCCTCGCTGACCGTCGCCGCCACCAGATCGCCGTCCGAGGCGCGGTACTGATCCAGCGAGTCTCCGGACCAGCTGCGGTGGTCGCCCATCACCCACAGCCGGCCCTCGGGTACGACCACCTCGAACTCGGTGTCGGCGGCGGCATCGGTGACGCCGTCGTTCTCGTACAGGTAGGACTCGTCCAGCGGATAGCCGTTGATGATCAGCCGGTCGTCCTCGTCGCAGCAGACGATCGTGTCGCCACCCACACCGATGATCCGTTTGATGAACGCCTCCCCGCTCGCGGAGCGCCACTGCACGGGCGGCTGGAACACCACGATCTCGCCACGGTCGGGATCCCGGACGTGGTACACGACCTTGTTGGCCACGACGCGGTCATTGATCTCGAGGGTGTTCTCCATCGAGCCGGACGGAATCCAGAAGGTCTGCAACAGGAAGGCACGGACCACGAGGGCCACCACCGCCGCGACGCCCACGAGGATGAGAATCTCCCGCCAGAGGGCTCCGCGGCGGGTCGGCTGCTCTTCAATCACTCCGCGAGCTTACGACCTCACGCGCGGGCGCGACGTCGGGAACGCGCCCTTCGGGGGGAAGATGCCTGTCAGTCGGAAACGCCGCTCCGACGACCGGCCACCGCCGCGGACATCAGCAGCGGCATGACCAGCACCGTCTCCGCCGCCGGCGCCATCGCACCTGGTGCGGCGGTGACCTGCTCCGCCCCGGTCCGATCGGCGGCCTGGGGCACCGACGCGAACGTGTCCGGCGCCGACAGCGACGCCCACCGCGCGCTCGGCCAGACGATGACGAAAGCGCGGCCGATGATGTTGTCCATCGGCACCTGCCCCTGGCAGCGGGAGTCCTGTGAAATCGCCCGGTGGTCGCCCAGCACGAACATCTGCCCGGGCTCGACCACCACTTCGTCGAACCGGCGGGTCCGGCAGTCGTGACCGCCCTCGGGGGCGTCGTTGAGCGGGGCGTCGAAGGTGATGTAGTCCTCATCGAGCGGCTGGCCGTTCACGAACACCCGGCCCTCGACATCACAGCACGACACCCGGTCGCCGGGCAGTCCGATGATCCGCTTGATGTAGTCCTTCTCGGTAGGACGACTGATGCCGACCAGTTCGCCGATCGTCCGGCCGACCCGAGAGAACATCCCGATATCGGTGTCCAGCGCGTGCTGCGGGGACCATGCCTCGGTGCGGAACACCACGACCTCGCCACGGGCCGGATCCCGGACCTGGTAGACGACCTTGTTGACCAGGACCCGGTCCCCGGCGAGCAGCGTCTCCTCCATCGACCCCGAAGGGATGTAGAACGCTTGCAGCAGGAAGGTCCGCACCAGCAGCGCCAGGCAGAACGCGATCACCAGCAGCAGGGGCACCTCCTGCCACAGTGGTAGGCCGCGGCGGCGCCCCTGGCCGCGCCGCCCGCCCCTGCCGGTGTCTACGCCACCGTCCGAGCCGCCCGCTTCCGGATCGACCACCGGCCGCTGCCACGCGCCGGTGGCCCCGCCGCCGTGCCAGGACGCGGTGGCGTCGCTGCCATGCCAAGCGCCGGGCTGGAGAACCTCACCCTGGTACGGGTCGCGCTCGCCGTACCAGCTGGCATGATCGCCGTGCCACGCACCCCCTCCGGGGGGAGACTGCTGCCCGGACCAGCCCGGCTGCCCGGACCACGCCTGCTCTTCGGCCCACGGAGGCTCGGAGTGACGCTCATAGTCGCCCGGCTGCCCATAATAGGACGAATAGTCATGGTCGTCCCGGCCGTATCCACGGCCGCTGTGCTCACCGGCGGTCACCGGCGCAAGCTTAGACGTCGGGCGGTCGCCGCGGGACCCCGGGGACCTCGTCCGAACGGCGCGATCAGGCGGGCTGCTTCTCCCGCAGCTCCTTGATCTTGGCCTTCTTGCCGCGCAGGTGACGCAGATAGTAGAGCTTGGCCCGGCGTACGTCGCCGCGGGTCACCACCTCGATGCGGTCGAGCACCGGGCTGTGCACCGGGTAGGTCCGCTCTACGCCCACCCCGAAGCTGACCTTCCGGATCGTGAACGTCTCCCGCAGGCCACCGCCCTGGCGGCGGATCACCACGCCCTGGAAGACCTGGATCCGGGAACGGTTGCCCTCCACGACCCGGGCGTGCACCTTGAGCGTGTCACCGGCCCGGAAGTCCGGGACGTCGGCCCGCTGCGACTGTGCCTCCAGCGCATCCAGCGTGTTCATCGCTTCATCCCCAAGGCTCGAGGCGCACCGGCCATCGGCGCGCGGGTGGATCTCACCGGCGTAGCCCGGTCGCGGCAACCGCACTACTCCGCCACGGCAGTGGCAACCTGACTACTCTGCCACATCCTGGTCATCGGGTGGTAACCCGGCCCCCGACAGCACCGCCCGGTCGTGCGCATCCAGCGCATCCGGTGGCAACGCCGCCAGCAGGTCGGGGCGACGAGCCGCGGTGCGCAGCAACGCCTGATCCCGACGCCAACGCGCGATTCTACCGTGGTCGCCGGAGCGCAGGATCTCCGGCACCTCCCGCCCGCGCCACACCGCCGGCTTGGTGAACAGCGGCGCCTCCAGCAGCCCTTGCGCATGCGACTCGTCGGCCAGCGAGTCCACGTTGCCCAGTACACCGGGCAGTAGCCGCACCACCGCTTCCAGCACCGCGAGCGCCACCACCTCGCCGCCGAACAGCACGTAGTCGCCGAGCGAGATCTCGCTGACGGTCATCCGGCCGGCGGCCTCGTCGATCACCCGCTGGTCGATGCCCTCGTACCGGCCGCACGCGACGATCAGGTGCTCCTCGCCGGACAGCGCCACTGCCTGCCGCTGTGTGAACGGCACCCCCGCCGGTGTCGGCACCAGCAGGTGGCTGCGCGGGGTGGCGAGCTCGTCCAGCGCCTCCCCCCACGGCTCCGGACGCATCACCATGCCGGGTCCGCCCCCGTACGGGGAGTCGTCCACGGTGCGGTGCACGTCGTGGGTCCAGCGCCGCAGGTCGTGGACAGCGACCTGCAGGACTCCGGCGGCGCGGGCGCGCCCGATCAGAGACAGCTCCAGGGGGGCCAGATACTCCGGGAAGATCGTGACGACGTCCACCTTCATGAGCCGCCTCCGCCATCCGTCACAGGTCCAGCAGGCCCGGCGGCGGATCGACCACAATTCGACCGTCGTCGACATCCACCTCCGGCACCAGCGCGGTCACGAACGGCACCAGCGCGGTACGGCCACCGGGGCGCTCGACCACCAGCAGGTCCGCCGCCGGCGCGTGGTCGATGCGTGCGACCTCGCCGACGCGCTCGCCGTCCGGGGTCACCACCGCCAACCCGACCAGCTGGTGGTCGTGGAACTCCTCCGGGTCGCTCGGTGGCGCCACCCGCGCGCTGTCGACCTGCAGTAGCACACCGCGCAGCGAGTCGGCCGCATCCCGGTCGCCGATCCCCTCGAAGGCCACGATGAGGCGTCCCTGGTGCGGGCGGCACGCCGCCACCGTCAGCCTTCCCGGCGCACCCGAGGAGTCCTCGGTGGTCAGCTCGGCGCCCACGACGTACCGGTCCTCGGGCTCGTCGGTGCGCACCTCGACCACGACCTCGCCGTGCACCCCGTGCGGGCGCACGACGCGGCCCACCGTCAGCAGCATCGGCACGCGCACATCAGTACGCGTCGACGATTTCCACCCGTACGCCGCGGCCGCCGACCGAACCGATCACCTGGCGCAGGGCCTTGGCGGTGCGGCCGCTGCGGCCGATGACCGTCCCGAGGTCCTCGGGGTGGACCCGGACCTCGAG
>SLSW01000315.1 GCA_007130245.1 Micromonosporaceae bacterium | reverse complement strand
GCGCTGGAACTCGGCAGCGCACTCTTCCGAATACTCCTCGCACGGCTGCCCGTCCACCACCGGGGTGTCCAGCCACCACGCGTCATAGGTGCCCAACCACACCGAGTAGACCCCGCACGGCCCCGGCTGCTCGCGCCAGTTCACCCGGAGCTGGCCCATGCCGGGATCACCGACCCACACCAGCTCCGCCTCGTTGCCGCGTACCTCGACCATCTCGAATCCCTGGTCGCCCGGCTCGACCTCCGGGGTGTGAATGCGACCGATCGACAGGTGCGCCACGTTCCACAACTCCTCCGGGTCCGCATCGGCCGCCCACGTCGTGAGGCTGGTCGGCTCATCGACAGTGCCGAACCGGACCTCGACCGGATCGGGCACCGGCTCGCCGTCGGACAGCCACGGCAGCATGCCCGGTCGCAGCTCCGGCAACGGGCACCCCGTGGCCGCGCCCTCGGGCGCCGCACCGCCGGGCTCGCGCAGCTGGATGCCGTCGACGATCTCGTCCAGTTGTCCGACCAGCTCCCCGCTGACCGAGACCTCCACCACCACACCGGGCCGCTCCAGCCAGCCGACGCGCTGCCCGGCTTCGTCGTCGAAGTGTCCGTCGACGGTGTACGCGGGCCGTTCCCGGGCCATCGGGTAGGGCTCGGGTGTCGCGGGTTCTGCCGTCTTCGTCCCGAGGTGGGCGGCCAGCTGTTCGTCGTTGAGCGGGAACTCCGAACCGCAGGTCACCTCGACCACCACGGAGCCGTACGGCTCGTCATCGAAGCGATACGTGTGCAGGGAAATCCACCGGTCCGGTGCACCGCCGGCCTCGGACGGGCCGGCGCCGTCATTCAGGCCGGAGACCGGCAGCGTTACGGCGAGGCCACCGGTGAGCCCGTCCGGGGCGTAGCCGAGGGTCACCCCGCCGAACCGGTCCCACTCGCTGCCGAGCGGCACGTCGCGAGGGAGGCGGTCATTCCAGTCAGCGGACCGCCCCGGGGGCAGGACCGGCAGGTTCGTGGCCGGATCGCAGAACCCGCCGTCGGCCGGCGGCGGCGCCTGCTCCGGGTTGACCAGGAACGGCTCGCCCGGCCCGGTCACCCGGATCCCGTCGATGACGCGCTCGAGCTCGTGCTCCAGGTCGTCGCTGACCCGCACCCGCAACGTCACGCCGTCGCCGGCCGGCCAGAACACGTCCACCCACTCCCCGCCGAAGGGGATGTCCGACCGGAGCACGAGCCGCCCGGACTCCTCCACCGGCTCCGCGATCGGGCGACCGGTGACGCTGTCGGCCAGCGACCGCAGGCCCGGATCGTCGCCGCGGACGACCGAGATCCGCATGCCGCGCAGGTATCCACTGGACCGCCAGTAGTCCCCGGAGTCCGGATGCCACCGGCCGGTCACGGCCGACCAACCGGTCCAGCCCGACCCGGTCATCGAGCCGCCGCCGTAGTCGAAACCGTCGGCCGGATCCCGCACCAGCCCGTCCGGCAAGTAGGTCAGCTCCACCCCATCCACCTCGTCGACCGCGGGCGCGTCGGCCGGCGGCGGGGTCGCGGTGTCACGCAGCACCGCTGTGGTCGCCAGCGGCACCGCCACCACCAGCGCCACCACGCTGGCCAGGGTGGCGCTGACCCGGATCCGGCGGTGCCGCCGGTGCCGCGCCCGCACCTGCCCGGCGAAGCCGGCCGGCAGCGACACGTCGGCCACCTCGCCGGCCATCGCGCCCCGCAGGGCGCCCTCCATGTCCCGCATCGCTCCTCCTCAGCCCCGTCGCGCGAGATCGGCGTCGACCAGTTCCCGCAACCGGGCCAGCCCCCGCGAGGCCTGCGCCTTGACCGTAGTCATGACACGAAAAAAGCCAGAACAATGTTGGGGCGGTTCCAGCGGGGACGCCGCCGTGGCGGCGGTGGAACCGGCCATCGTCCACCCCGACTGGTGTGACCAGGGGATATGCACCGCCACCCCGGCCGCCCCGAACGGGGAGGCACACCGCAGCGAACCAGCCACGGTGGCGCTAACGGGAGGCGCGATCGACGTCCGGGCGCATCTCTACCAGGCGCACGCCGCGTGGCCGACCGCGGTTCTCGTCAAGCTGGAGCTGTCGGGGCTGATCGGCCCGAATTGGCAACTTGTCAACGGCACGACCACGATCACCCCCGGCGAGGTCACGGACCTTGCCGAGATGCTAACTGGTCTTGCCGCATCCGGCCGCGCTGGCCACGCGCGGGGCGCGAACCGCTCCACCGAGCCGACCGGTCGACAGGCGGGTGTTGCCCGATGAAGATCAACCTGACGACCGTTGCCGCGCGCGCTGCCGCCGTCGTGGTCGCAGCGGTGGCCGGCGCGGCCAGCTTCGAGCACATCGCCTCGGTGGCCATCGCCGCCGGGGAACGGCCCTGGGTCGGCTACAGCCTGCCGCTTGCCATCGACGGGCTCATCGTGGTCGGGGTCGCCGCCTTGTTGGAGGACAAGCGCAACGGACGGGCCGGGCGTATGTCCGCCCGTCTCGCCGTTGTGGTCGGGGTGCTGGCCACCCTGGCGGCCAATGTCGCCTCCGCCCAGCCGACCTGGACCGCACGGCTCGTCGCCGTGGCGGCTCCGGTGTCGTTCCTGCTGTCGGTGGAAGTCCTCACCCGCAGCGGCCGACCGCTGAAGCGGACTCAGGAGCGGTCCACGGCCGGACCCGGATCAGGTGACAGCAAGACACGCTCCGGCGGTCAGCGCGGACCCACGCGGACGTCGAAGCGGACATCTGCCACCACGGTCCTCGCTCACCGTCCGGACATCTCCCCGGTAGAGCTGGCGAACGTCGCCGGCATCACCGAACGCCACGCCAGACGGTTGGTGAACGGACAGCGGACTGCGAGCTGAGCGCGTTTCGACTCATGTCCAGCCGGACGGCCGGCGGCGCTGCGAAGAGTGTCTCCCAGCGCCGCCGGCTGGACGTGCTCAGGAGTTCTTGGCCTCGAGTTCTGGCAGCGCCCTTCCCCGGCAGCACCCGGACGATGGTTGGCCAGCCGCGCCGCTCAACTCCTGGGCACACTCCAGCAGCGTGCTTGCTCGCTCCGAGCCGGCCGGCAACTGCCCAGCCATCCGCCGCCAGTGCTCGGCTAGCGACGCGTCGCAGGCGACCCCGATCATCCGCTCTAGCACCTCCACCGTTGTGTCGACAACGACATGGCGTCCATCGCAATGGCTCATGAGCCAGCGGCCATCGCCCGCAGGCTCCGCCCAGGCGAACAGAGCCCCTGCCGAAGGCGACTTCTGGTCCGATGGCAGGGCGCGCACCTCCACCCGACAACCGGGTTGAAGGCTGATTGAATGAGTCACAGCCGGAACCTCACTTTCCGGTCAGACCCCGGGTCGGCGGTTCCTGCGCCGCCCGGGGTCGCCCAACAGCGGAACCGCAACGTACCCATCAGTGCACTCAACATCAAGGCCCCCGAAGGCGTTGGCCGGGAGGGTGCCCGGCCACCGCGGCCATTCGCCCCGAACCCGTCCCTTGCCTAGGTGCTTCGCTGGACTATGCCGACGTTGAACCAGTGAACGAGCGTGACCGCCAGCGATACGGCGACCGTCGCCTCTTCAACGGACACATTGCCAGGCGCAGACGGCTGACCCCCGTGCCGGTCGTGCTGCCCATACCACAGCATGCGCATGATCTGGACCACGATTTCAGCCGACATGGCCCTCGGGTGCTCGCGGACCATCGGCAGCTTCCAGTCTTTCTGGTCTTCGATCTGCTTGAGGACCGTCCCTAAGGTGGCGTTTGCGCTCTTTGGTGAGACGACTGGAACGGCAGCGTCCTCGACAGCCAAGATCGCCAGCCGGTAGGCCTCGCTGGCGTTCGGAACTACGCCGTAGAGTTCCTCCCACGCCTTGGCCAACCGCACACCAGCCCGGCCGGCGCGCTCCATCACGGAGTCGGCTGCGATCTGTACGCCAAGTGGGACGCGTCGAACAAGCCCTGACCGGCCCGATCGGGTTCCACTACCCACGCTGACTTGCTGCGCTCCAGGAGATCGTTCAAGTCCTCTGCCTTGGCATGGCCGCCGTGAGCAAGCAGGTAGTCCGCAATTTCAAGCGGATTACTGTGCTTACTAAGTACGTTCACCGCCTTGGTGAGCTGGTTCTCGCCGGTCGATTGGCTGACCAACTGACTGCGGAGATTGGAGAACGAGATCCGCAGTCGCTGGCACATATGCTCTGCCAGGTCGGTGTCGAGCATGGCCGCTCGTCCTTGTCCGTGTCGCCAATCTCCATAGGAAGTGGGGCGGATAACCGTGACAGCGCTGCGCACCCACGCCCAAAATGCGGCACTCATCCAATCCGGCACGCCGTCGTGCAGAGCGTCATATTGGGCGATCTCGTCCTCTGTCTCGACACCCAACGGACGCCAGGTTTCTTCGCTCACGGGAGAGATTCTCCCACGCACCACACCGATGAGGCCGACATCTGCCGATACACCCCTTCCGGTTAGATAGTGCGCAACTTCGGGCAATATAGTTGAAACGTGCTGAAAAGAACAATTCCATTCATTCGAGGCCGGCTAATGGCTCGACATCGAGCCAAGAGTCCGATTTCCTGAGTAACGATCTTTCAAAATGGCCCAAAAACCGCGTTTGGTAGGTGTGAGATACACGGACCTCTCTCTCGCCTCCCCTGACGGTGTCCCGGCCGGCCGCCAGGCTTCCCTGGCGCGCCCGCTGCGGGGACCATTGCCGGTTGTGGACGTTGGGCGCTGGCGCAGACACAAGGAGCGAAGGATCACGCTCGGTCGAGTTGCCGACTGGGAGGTGCACCCGTCGCCTCGGCCTCGTCGGCTTACCGCGCGGCACTGGCGGCTGCTGTCGCTGCTGGCCGAGCACGGGGTGCTGGACACGCACCAGGTGCGGGTGCTGCTGTTCTCCTCTCGCGCGACCGCGTACCGGCACCTGAGCGAGCTGTACCAGGCCGGGTTGGTGCTCCGGTTCACGATGATGGACGAGCGCAGTCACCTACGTCGTTGGGAGTTGACCGGCGCTGGCATCGAGGCCATTGCTGAGCATTTAGAGGCGGCCGGGCGGCCGGTGCCCCTGGGGCTGGAGCACCGCAGAGGCGACGTCAGCTTCCAACTTGTGGTCAACCAGTTCTTCACCGACATGGTCGCCAGCCGGCAGGTCACCGGAGGGCACCTGTACCGGTGGCGGCACCGGCTCGACGCCGCGGCGTGGCTGCGTAACCACGGCGTGCGGCACGTCGACTGCGACGGCTACGGCCGGTGGATCGAGCAGGGCACCACCGTGAGCTTCCTGTTCTACTTGGAGATTGCCACCTACGCCGTCGAGCTGATCGAGAACATCTCGAATCCAACCCAGGTGGAGCCGACATCGCTGAGCCGCATCCGCGCCACCTGCCGGGCCGCTCCGGCCGGCCTGCCCGTTGATGTGATTTGCGTACTTGCTGCCGAGGACGCCCGCGAGCAGGCGCTGTGGAACCGACTCGACAATTTGCAGTTACCCGTGCCGGTGGCCACCACCTGCCCCACGGCGCTCGACGCTGATCCGGCAGGCCCCGCCGGCGCAGTGTGGCGAACCCGCGACACGCCTGCGCGGTACCGGCTGGTTGACCTCGCCGGCACCGCTCCCATATCCGACTCGATCAGCAGGGAGGTGCCATGAAACACGCTGACACCGCACCGCGCCCGCAGCCGCACGCGACGATCCTCCACCTCGTACAACCGCGAACGCCGTCAGCGGCGGACGTGGAACCTGTCACCGGCGGCCTGTCAGCAACAAGCGGCCAAACCGGTTGGCTCTCGGTGTTCCTGGCAGTGTCCGGGTCAGTGTGGCCGTCTGTCTTCACACCGCCCCCCAAACCGACACCCAAGACAGCTGAAAACCGCAGCTCACGGCGCCTGCCAGGCCGGCGGCTGTGGACCGCTAAAGACCCTCTAACGGGGTCTCCCCAAGGGAGTGATGCCTATGGCCATGCGGCGTAGCCGCGACCCAGTCCTGGCCCTACAAGCCCGCCTGACCGAACGGGACAAAACCCTGCTCGGCTGGCTGTACGACCACCAGCTACTCACCACCCCCCAGATCGCCCACGCCCTGTTCCCCTCCCTCGACTTCGCCCAAAAACGCCTGCTCAAACTGCTCCACGCCGAATTGATCGACCGGTTCCGCCCTCTTCGCTACGGCGGCGGCTCCTACCCCTGGCACTACCTGCTCACCCACCTCGGCATGGAACACGTCACGTCCGCCCGCGGCGAGGAACGTCCCCGCCGCGAAGCCGCCACCGCCCGCCGCCGCCGGTTGATCAACAGTCGGCTGATCGGCCACCTGCTCGGCGTCAACCAGTTCTTCCTCGACCTGGCCGGCCATGCCCGCCTGCGCGGCGGCGAGCTGCAAACCTGGCTGTCGGCCCAGCAGTGCACCCAACCCGACGCCTTCGGCGTCATCGCCATCCCGAGGATCAGACCCGACGGGCACGGCGTGTGGTCCGAAGCCGGCGTCAGGGTCCCGTTCTACCTGGAGTGGGACTCCGGCACCGAACTACTGACCGTCCTGGTCGGCAAGCTCGACAGCTACCGCCGCCATGTTCACGACCAACTGCCGCGCTGGCCCGTGCTGCTCAGCCTCCACTCGGCCACCCGCGAGCGCAACCTGCACGACCGGCTCGCCCAGGCCGGCGCTCCGGCGGTCGTGGCCACCAGCAGCCGCGACTACCTCACCACCCACCAGCTCTCCCCCGCCGACCAGGTGTGGCTCGCCCACGGCGCCGGAGAGATCGGCCGCCTGCGCCTCGCCGAACTCGCGGACCTAGCCACCGATCCACCGCCTGATGTCCTCCGGCAACGCCGCGAACGCCGACCACCCCGGCAGTTGTCGACCTACGGGTAGCCGCCCAGCGTTCGCGACAGCCGCCCACCACACCCGCCCCAGGCCGTCACAGCCGGCCCGAACCCGTCCAGCCCGACACAGCCAACGGACCATCGCCCACGGCGGCCACACGGGCCGCCTGGCAGCGATCACCACAACCGATCATCGCAAACCATCCACCAGCAACCACGAGAGGAGAACCCCCGGATGACCCGCAACCGCCACAACCGCCGAACTGAAGCTTCACTCCTAGGAGGACTATGCCCCCACCCCACGACGGCTCCCCGAGCCGGACCACGACTCGCACCCCACCAACGACCATGCCGCTGCGCCCACGGCCCGCCCGTCCGCAGCCGGATAGCGAGCCGCACAAGAGCGAACAGCCGGAGACGGACCACCACACGAACACACCCGGCCACCCGCTCGCGCGCGGCACGCTACCGATGGCGCGGTACCTAACCGACCCGACGACCGAAGGCGAGATTCAAGCCCTCGCAGCGGAGGCTGGCTCCATTACGGAGGATCAGCGTGCCAGGCTGGGCCGCCTCCTTCGCTTCAGTGAGCGGTAGGAACTCTTCTGCTCGCTTGAGCACGGCCGCTTGCGGGCCGGTGCCGGGCGTGTCGGGCTGTTCACCCGCCTTGGCCAGGAGCAGTCTTGGCCGTCGGTAGTTGGGCATGCTCGCCTCGCGATCGTAGCAGTCGGCGATCGCGTCGAACCCCGACTTGGAGCCCAGGGCGGAGAACCACGGCGTCCAGATGTGCGCCGGCACCAGGTATGCGTCCGGGCTGGACTCCAGGGTGATCTCCAGCAGGTCGCGGGAATCCAGCCCGAGGATCGGGCGGCCGTCGGAGGCGACGTTGCCGATGCGGGCCAGCCGGGTGGTGAAGCGCTCGGCCGCGTCAACGTCGGGCAGGTAGATCAGGTGGTGCACCTTCCGGGTGTGGCCGTCCCGCTTGTAGATCGTGGAGATCTCCACCGACAGCAGGAACCGGACCGGCGGGGTGCTCGCCAGGCGGGGCGGCAGGTCCCGCTCGATCGCCGCCTCGACCTCCGGGCTGAGCCGGAACAGGCCGGGCTCGGCCGGGCGCAGGTGCTCGCGCAGGTGTTCCCGCCAGGCCGGATGGGTGACGTCACCCGTGCCCAGCACGGCGATCCCCTTGCGACGTGCCCACCAGGCCAGGGTCGGCAGCTCCAAGTCCCGGCTGCAGGCACGGGAAAATCTGGAATGGATGTGCAGATCGGCGACGAATCCAGGTGACGTCGGACGGGGCTGGGGGCGAGCCGCTTGCGGGGCTTGCGGCCCGTCGGCGGTCTCCCTCGAGGGGTTGCCATGATCAGATACCTCCTGAAGGATGATGCCCTCCAGGTGGTTGGGTATTAAAACCCGATCATGGTGCACGAACTCAGACGCAGCAGGACGCCGCGGCCGTGAGCCGGCCGTTCAGGCGGCGCACAACGCCGCCCACTATCGCCGCTCAGCCCGTGCCGGGAGAACTGTCCGGGTTATGACTGAACATTTACATAGGCAGGGTCATTGCGTAGTCGGGTTACTCCTGGTCACGGCGTCGATGAGGTCGTTGGAGCGTCTGTTGGCGCGGCGGGTGGCGCGGGCAATGTTGGTCTCACCGTTGCCGCGGTGGTATCCGATCGAGGTGTTGCGCAGCGTGGCGAACACGGCGGGTCCGTTGCCGGTCCGGGCCTGGTGGGCGTCCTCCCGTAGCGTCACGTCACGTACATAGTGGACGCGGTTTTCGATGTGCCACTCCTGCCGTGCCCAGCTACCCAGGTCGGCGGGTTGGGCATCAGCCGCGGGCAGCGACACGACCAGGTACGCCGTCTCCCGGGTGGTCTTG
>SLSW01000375.1 GCA_007130245.1 Micromonosporaceae bacterium | reverse complement strand
TTCCAGCACCTGCGGGAGTTGCACGGCATGAAGATGGAGTTCGACCCGGCCGACATCGTCATGGACGACTATCAGTACGAGTTCGAGGTCGACGGCGAACTGCCCAACTTCGGGATGCTGCACCAGCACGTGAAGTGCTTCGGTAACAACGCGATCACCTTGACCATGACCGCCGCCGACAACGTGCAGATTCTCGGCGCCTTCGGCGGCACCCCGGTCAAGGGTGGCACCCGCGGTTTCAACATCGCGGCCACCCCGCGACCGTCCGGCGAGGAGGGTGACGAGGCGCGTGCGGAGCAGGTCCTGTTCATGAGCGACGGGATGATGACGCAGTTGCAGAACGAGGACGAGCCGGTGCTGGACACCATCCGCTTCCGTGAGGACGTCCTCATCGACGCCGACCGGGCGCTGGCGAAATTCTTCCGCTACAACCGCGAGTTCCCGCGTGCGCATCCGGGTGACGGACTCATCAACTGAGTCCACTGACTCGTCAACTGACCAGGCAAACCTCTCAAGACCAGGAGCACGACTATGGCCACGTTCTTCAGCGCGGAGTGGATCGCGGGAGTCGACGCCGCCGTCCAGGCGTCACCCGAGGTCGCCGCCGCCGCACAAGGCAAGAACCTCGTCTTCGAACAGGTGGCCGTAGGGCACCCGGACGGCGAGGTCGCGTACCACCTGATCGTCGACGACGGCACCGTACACGCGGTCACCGGGCGCGCCGAAGCGCCGACGGTGTCGATCACCGGACCGTGGGAGACCTACATCCGGATCAACAAGGGCGAGATCTCGCCGCCGATCGCCCTGATGAGCGGCAAGGCGCGGGTCAAGGGAGAACGCCTGTTGCTGATCCGGCAACAGGCGCTGTTCTCCGCCATCCACCAGGCCACCATGGCCGCGCCGGTGGACTACTGACACCAGGCCGTCCGGCGTACCGGTACCAGAACGAGAGAGGTAAGTGAGATGCGTACGGCCTTTGTGCGGGACACGCCGACCGGACTGTTCAGCCGGCACCGCGGGGGCGGGATCGAGTTCCAGCGGCTGCTGAGCGGGCCGCGCGGGCGCGAGGACACCTTCGAGATGAGCATCATCCACATCGCCAAGGGATACTCGACCCCCCGGCACCACCACAACTTCGACCAGCTGCGGTTAGGGCTGAGCGGCACGTTCAACTACGCCCGGGGCAGGGACATCGGCACCGGTGACGTGCTGTACGTGCCGGAAGGTACGTGGTACGGGCCGCACCGCAATGAGGACGCCGCCGAGTTGCTGTTGATCCAGTACGGCGGGAACGCCGGCAGCGGGTTCCTGACCTACGACGAGATCGCGGAGGGTTTCCAGCGGCTGGAGTCGCGGGGAAGCTTCGCCAACGGGATCTTCCGTCCCGCCTCGGACGGTGACCCGGACGGCGCCCGTAACCAGGACGGCTACGAGGCGATCTGGGAAGCGGTCAGGGGAACGCCGGTGACCTATCCGGCGGCGCGCTACCACGAACCGATCCTGATCCACCCGGCGGCTTTCGAGTGGGTGCCGGTGCCGGATGCGCCGGGGGTGCGGGAGAAGAACCTCGGGGTGTTCGGGGAACGCCGCAACGAAGTACGGATGCTCCACCTGGCGGCCGGCGCATCGGTGAAGGCGGGAACACCGGGCAGCGTCGAGTTGTGGTTCGTGGTCGAGGGCCAGGTCCAGGCCGGAGATGACCGGCTCGCGGACCGGGACGCGCTCTGCGTGGAGCCCGACGACGGTCGGGTGGAACTGACGGCCCTGGCCGGTTCGACGATCTTCGGCACGGTGTTGCCCGGTTTCGGCTGACGGCCCGGCGTGCGGGCGGTTCAGGTCGCGTCGGTTTCGCGCCGGTAGCCGTACAGGTCGGTCTGCTCCTCGTTGACGACCACCTCGATGCCGTCCGGATCGGTGACGACCAGCATCCGCCCGTACGCCTCGTCGATGATGTGCGCGTCGGTGAAGCCGGCGGCGTGCAGCCGGTCGCGGACGTCCTCCAGCGGCTGCTCGGACTCGAATGACAGGGTGGTCTCGCCGGCGCGGTGGCCGCGCTCGCTGGTGGCCGCCGCGTGCAGTGCGGCCAGCCCCTCGTCGCCGGCGGTGAAGTCGACCCAGCCGCCACCGATGGCCGAGATCCGGGCACGCATGCCGAGCGCCTCCAGGAAGCGGCGCATGGCCGCCACGTCGTCGGTGAATCGCACCGGGCACACCTTCATCGTGGTTTCTCCTCGTGGCGCTCGAGATACTCCGTCAGCGCCCGCTCCACCAGCGCGGACAGCGACCCACCTTCGTCGATGGCGCGGTGCTTCACCCGGCGGATCAGGTCCGGCGGCAGGTAGACGTTGAACTGCGCCTTGCGGACGGGATCGGGCATGCTTAGGATGCTAGCAAGCTAACTAGGTCATGTAAAGGAGGGGGCATGGACATCCAGCTCGACCACATCGGGGTCATCACCGCCACCGACGAGGAGAACGTCGCGGTCGCCGGGTTCTTCGCCGACATCCTCGGCCTTGTCGTCGAGGGCGACCCGGCCGAGGGCTACGCGGAGGTGGCCACCGGCGGGCCGAAAATCGCCCTGCACCGCGGCGGGCCGGTGCCGGGCGGGCGCCCGCACGGCGGCACGCTGCTGCAGTTCCGGTGCGACGACGTGCCCGGGTTCGCCACGCTCGTCCGCGAGCGCGGCGGCACGGTGGCGGTGGAGCCGCACGCCACCGACTGGGGCACCGTCTCGGCGTACGTGCAGGGTCCGCACGGCATCCTGGTGGAGCTGTACGGGCAGTCGGACGCTTCGCGAGCCTGAGGTGGGTCGACCCGTTGCGCGACTGATCACCACCTGTGCAATGTAGTTGCGTCCGTCCAGCGGTTGCCGTGGGATGGGCTCCATGTCGAGCATGCCCGATCACGTCGCCGCCAACCGGCGTTACTGGGACGAGCAGCTGGCCAGTTGGTCCGGTCAGCGCGCCCGACGGCACTGGGCCGCCGACGAGCCGTTCTGGGGCATCTGGTGCATCCCGCAGTCGCAGCTGCCGGTGCTGCCGTTCGACGTGGCGGGGATGGACGCGGTGGAACTCGGCTGCGGCACCGGCTACGTGTCGGCGTGGCTGGCCCGGCGCGGGGCGCGGCCGGTCGGCGTGGACACCTCCACCCGGCAACTGGCCACGGCCCGGGCGATGCAGGCCGAGTTCGACCTGGCGTTTCCGCTGCTGCACGCCGACGCGGAGCGGGTGCCGTTGCGCGACGGGTGCGCGGACCTGGTGATCAGCGAGTACGGCGCCGCGGTCTGGTGCGACCCGTACCGCTGGATCCCGCAGGCGGCGCGGCTGCTGCGCCCCGGTGGCCGGCTGGTGTTCATGGCCGGGTCCACCCAGCTGACTGTGCATGCCCGCGCAAGGGCCGGCCGGCGACCGGATGGTGCGCGACCTGTTCGGCCTGCACCGGCTGACCTGGCCGGGCGGCGACGGGGTGGAGTTCTACCTGCCGCACGGCGAGCGCATCCGGCTGCTGCGGGACTGCGGGCTGGAGGTGGAGGACCTGATCGAGGTGCAGGCGCCGGAAGGAGCCGAGAACGACTACATCGGGGAGGTCACACTGGCGTGGGCGCGTCGCTGGCCGTCGGAGGAGGTCTGGTTCGCCCGGCGACCTGGCTGATGCCAGCAGGATCGCGGTTGGCACCATCTGCTTGGATCGACCCATGGTTATCGGCTCGCTGACCACGATCGTGTTGGACTGCCAACGCGCGGCGCCGCTGGCCCGGTTCTGGGCTGAGGCGCTCGGGTGGCAGGTGCGGCCGTACGACGAGGAGGAAGTCGCCCGGCTGGCCGAGCGGGGACACACGCCGGAGACCGATCCGACCGTGGCGGTGGACGCCCCGGACGGATCGCTGACGCTGTTCTGCGTGGAGGTGCCCGAACCCCGGCGGGGCAAGAACCGGATGCACCTCGACATCGAGGTCGCCTCCGCCGAGCGGTTCGAACGGTTGCTGGCCCTCGGGGCGAGTGTGGTCGCGCGGCATCCGGAGTGGACCGTCATGGCCGACCCGGAGGGCAACGACTTCTGCGTGTTCGGCGCGGGCAGGCCGTGACCGCCCGCCGGCCGTTCGACCTGGCGGCGTACGCCCAGCGCTGCCGGAGCGGTCCCTGCTTCATCTGCGCGCACCTGGCCGCGGCCGACCCGGCCGACGTGCACCACGAGGTGTACGCCGACGAGGTGTGCGTGGCGTTCCTCAACCGCTATCCCACGCTGCGCGGCTACACGCTGGTGGCGCCCCGGGCGCACGTGGTGGACGTGACCGGAGACCGGGCGCTGTTCCGGCACCTGACCGACGTGGCGCACGACGTGGCGGAGGCGCTCAGGCAGGTGGTGCCGACCGAGCGGGTCTACCTGCTCTCGCTCGGCTCGCACCAGGGCAACGCCCACGTGCACTGGCACGTGGCGCCGCTGCCGCCGGGCGTGCCGTACGACCAGCAGCAGTTCCACGCCCTGCTCGCGGAGAACGGCGTGCTGGACCTCCCCGACGCCGAGCAGGCCGACCTCGCCCAGCACCTGCGGACCGCGATCGCGACGCCCGAGGCGTGACATGAGTACTATTACGTAGGACACGTAATACGCGATACGCGGGAGTCGTCGTGAAGCTGAACAGCAAGGGGCAGGTCACCATCCCGGCGCCGCTGCGCGCCAAGTACGGCCTGCACGAAGGGGATGAGGTCGAGGTCGTGGAGGACGGAATCACCTTGCGGATCGTACGGGTGCAGGGAGCTCCTACCAGAGGACAGCGTCTCGTGGAGCACCTGCGGGGTGGGGGGGATGCGAAGGAGACGCGGGGGAAGACCACTGACCAGCTGATGGAGCTGCTCCGTGGCGACTGAGCTGCGCCCGGTGCCCGACCGGCCGCAGGGCACGGTGGCGACGTTGGTCGACTCGAACGTCCTGCTCGACATCCTGACCGACGACCCGACCTGGTCGCAGTGGTCCGGCACAGCTCTCGCTGCTGCCCGGGACGCGGGGACGCTGGTGATCAACCCGATCATCTACGCCGAGGTCTCGGTGCGGTTCACCCGCATGGAAGACCTCGATGAAACCGTGCCTGCCACCGATTTCCTGCGCGAGGAGTTGCCGTACGCCGCCGGTTTCCTGGCGGGGAAGGCGTACCTGATGTATCGCCGGCAGGGCGGCAGGAAGGACTCGCCACTCGCAGACTTCTATATCGGTGCCCATGCAGCGGTGTGTGGACATCAGCTACTCACCCGCGATGCCGCCCGTTACCGCACGTACTTCCCTCGATTGACCGTGATCGCTCCTGGCCAGGAGTCGTAGCCTGCCGTCGGGCCGATGTGCTGCTGAGACATATCGACGTCGGACCCGATATGCCCGCTCTCCCCCTTTCGACCCGGCGGCGAGCGCACCTGGCCGCCCCTGGCGCCGGACCTGGTCGTTGACGTGGCATCGGCGCTCCGGCTAGCGTTCCCGGTGCGCGTGGGGGCCGCGCCGCGACCCGCCGGAAGGCTCGAAGCCACCTCCATCCATCGGGATGAGCCACGGACACCGTGGCTCAGTCCCCGCCCGTGCGGGTCCGGGCGTGAGCGAGGCGTACCCCATGGTGACCGCGAACGGAACCCGGATTCTCATCACCGGCATGTCCGGCACCGGAAAGTCCACGCTGGTCGGTGCGCTCGTCGATCTCGGCCACCGGGCGGCCGACCTGGACGAGCCCGGCTGGTCGCGGTACGTCGACCCGGATCCGGAACTCCTACGCGGATCGGGCGTGGACGCACCGGCCAGCGGGCGGGAGTGGGTCTGGCGCGAGGACCGGGTCCGGCGACTGCTGGAGGTCGAGCAGGACGGGATGCTGTTCGTGGGCGGCTGCGCGCCGAACCAGGGGCGGTTCTACCCGCTGTTCGACCGCATCGTCCTGCTCACCGCACCGGTGCCGGTGACCGTGGAGAGGCTGGCGAAGCGGACCACCAACCCGTACGGGAAACGGCCGGGCGAGGTGGCCGAGGTGCTGGCGAACAAACAGACCGTGGAGCCGCTGCTCCAGCGTGGGGCGACCCTGGAGATCGACACCGGCGTACCGATCCACGAGGTCGTCCGGGCCGTCCTGGACCATGCGGCAACGTGACCGGGACGCAGGTGGGGGCCCGGGGGCCGGGTGTGACCGCACACACTGCGGGTCGTACGACGTCTCGTAGTAGAGTCGCGCCCGTGGCCCGACTCGGTGAGCTGGAACGCGCGGTGATGGACGTGCTGTGGGCGCGCGGCACGCCCGAGCCGCCTTCCGACGGTGCGACCGTGCGCGAGGTCACCGACGCGCTGGCAGACCGGGATCTGGCGTACACCACCGTGATGACCGTGCTCGACCGGCTGGCCGGCAAGGGCATGGTGGTGCGCCAGCGGGACGGACGGGCGTGGCGCTACCAGCCGGCGGCGCCCCGCGAGGCGTACATCGCCCAGCTGATGCTGGAGGCACTCGACATCGCCCAGGCCGGCGAGGCGGCCGCGGAGACCGGCGACCGCGGCGCGGCGCTGGTACGGTTCGCCCGCTCGGTCACCGGGCAGGAGGCCGAGCTGCTGCGGGCGGCCCTCGAGGAGCAGTCGCGGCCAGCGGGCGAGGGGACCTGACCCATGGCGTACGCCGCGGGGTTCGCCACCGTGCTGGCCGCCAGCGCGCTGACGATCGGGCTGCTGGCGAGGGCGCGCTGGACCTGGCGCGCACCGCGCAGCGCCATCCTCAGCTGGCAGGCGCTCGGTCTCGGACTCGGCCTGGCGTTGATCGGGCTGCCGCTGGCACTGGGCCTGGCGCCCTACGGCGCACCCGTGGCGCCCGCGGTCGCGCAGCTGGTCACGGAGCTGGGCCGCGGTGAGGTGCCGGCCGGCCTCGGGCCGGCGCACCTGGCCGCGGTCGCGGCCGGGCTGGTCATCGCCGGCCGGCTGCTGTGGGTGACCGCGGGCTGCCTGGCCCGGGCCCTGCGCGCGCAACGGCACCACCGGGACCTGCTCACCCTGGTGGGACGGGCCGACCCGGCCGCGCCCGGGGCGATGGTGCTCGACCACCCGTGTGCCGCCGCCTACTGTCTGCCCGGCCTGCGCCCCACCGTCGTGGTCAGCGCCGGCACCCTCAACCTGCTCGGGCGCGCCGAGCTGGCCGCGGTGCTCAGCCACGAGCACGCGCACGCGGCCGAACGCCACGACCTGGTGCTGCTGCCGTTCGCCGCACTGCGGCGGGCGTTGCACCCCACGCGGTGGCTGCGGGTCGCCCATGACGCGGTGACCCTGCTGGTGGAGATGCGCGCCGACGACCGTGCCCGCCGCCAGCACGCGGGGGCGCTGCTGGCCGCGGCGCTGCGCCGGTTCGCCGCGGCACCGACCGCCGGCACGCCCGCCGGGGCGCTCGCGATGGCCGACCACGCGGTGGAGGCCCGGCTGCAACGCCTGCACGACCACCGGCGCCCGCCACGGGTGCGCGGCACGGTCACCCTCGCGTTCTGCGCGGCCCTGGCCGTGGCCCCGGTCGCGCTGTTGTTCCTGGGAGGGTGACCACGCGCCCGTTCGACCCCCGGCTGCCGCGCCAGGTGCCCGAGATCCGGGTACACCTGGCGGTACTCGGGCTGCTCGGGGTGGTGGCGGCCGCCATCATCATCAGCCAGGCGGCGGCGCTGGCGACCCTGCTGGCCACCGCCGTGGACGGGCAGCTGCACCGCAGCGCACTGGTCGCGTTCCTGGCCGCGGTGGCTGCCCGCGCCGGCTGGGTGTGGCTGTCCGGTGTGGTGGCCGCGCGCACCGCGGCCCGGGTGAAGCAGGCGCTGCGCGGCGAGCTGTTCGCCGCCGTCGGCAGGCGCGGTCCCGGCTGGCTGGGTGGGCAGCGCGCCGGTGAGATCGCCACCCTGGCCGGCCGGGGGCTGGATGCGCTGGACGCCTACTTCACCGGCTACCTGCCGCAGCTGGTGCTGTCGGTGACCGTGCCGGCGGCAGTGCTCATCCAGATCGGCGTCGCCGACTGGTCGTCGGCGGTGATCGTGGCGCTGACCCTGCCGCTGATCCCGATCTTCGGCATCCTCGTCGGCTGGCACACCCGCGCCGCCACCGAGAAGCAGTGGCGCCGCCTGTCCCGGCTCGGCGGGCACTTCCTCGACATGGTGGCGGGCCTGGGCACCCTGCGGGCGTTCGGGCGCGCCGGTGCCCAGGTGACCGCGGTGCGGCGGATGGCCGACCAGCACCGGGTGGCGAGCATGCGCACGCTGCGGATCGCGTTCCTGTCGGCGCTGGTGCTGGAACTGGTCGCCGCGCTGGCGGTGGCACTGGTGGCGGTGCCGATCGGGCTGCGCCTGCTCGCCGGGGGGATGACGCTGCAGGTCGGCCTGCTGGTGCTGCTGCTGGTGCCGGAGGCGTTCGCGCCGCTGCGTCGCGCCGGCGCGCAGTTCCACGCCAGCGCCGAGGGTCTGACTACGCTCGATCAGGCCTTCCGGACCGTGGCGGCGCCCGCCACCAGGGCATCGACATCGGCCACCGGTCGCCCGCCGACCAGCACGGTGCCGGCCGACCCGGTGATCGAGCTCGAGCGGGTGACGGTGGCCTTTGAACGGGCCGTGGCGTTGCGGGAGGTGTCGCTGCGGATCGAGCCGGGCGACCGGGTGGCGGTGATCGGACCCAGCGGTGCCGGCAAGAGCACCCTGCTCGCGCTGCTGCTCGGTTTCGTCCCGCCGACCGGTGGGCG
>SLSW01000112.1 GCA_007130245.1 Micromonosporaceae bacterium | reverse complement strand
CTGGTGGGCCGGTCGATGGTGCGCAACATGGGCATCGCCCGCGACCTCGGCCTGCTGCGCATCCCGGCGGAGCTGGTGGTGAGCATGGACGCGGCCACCGAGCTGCCCGCCGACGAGGTGGTGCTGATGTGCACCGGCTCGCAGGGCGAGCCGATGAGCGCGCTCGGCCGCATGGCCACCGGCGACCACCGGCATATCACAGTGGAGCCCGGCGACACCGTGGTGCTGGCCAGCTCGCTGGTGCCCGGCAACGAGACCGCCGTCTACCGGGTGATCAACCAGCTGGCCCGTGCCGGGGCGCTGGTGGTGCACAAGGACGTGGCGAAGGTGCACGTCAGCGGCCACGCACCGGCCGGCGAGCTGCTCTACCTGCTCAACCTGGTGCGGCCGGCCAACCTGATGCCGGTGCACGGCGAGTGGCGGCATCTGCGAGCGCACGCGCAGCTGGGCATCGAGGCGGGGCTGACGCCGCCCCGGATCGTGCTGTGCGAGGACGGCGATGTGGTGGACCTCGTTGACGGACGCGCGGAGCTGGTCGGCCACGTCAAGAGCCGCTACGTCTACGTGGACGGTCTCGCGGTCGGTGACGTCGGGGAGTCGCTGCTGACCGAGCGGCGCATCCTCGGCGACGGCGGCTTCATCTCGGCCATGGTGGTGGTCGACTCGGTCACCGGCAAGGTCGTCGGCGGTCCCACGGTGTCGGCGAAGGGGTTCTCGGAGGACCCGGAGGTGTTCGACGCGGTGCTGCCGCTGATCACCGAGGCGCTGGACCGCGCCGCCGAGGACGGCGTGTCCGATCCGCATCAGCTACAGCAGGTGGTACGCCGTACCGTCGGCCGCTGGGTGAACGAGACCTACCGCCGCCGTCCGATGATCGTGCCGAGCGTGGTCGAGGTGTGACCGACCCGCCGCCGCAGGTCTGGACGGTCGGGCACGGCGCCCGCCCGCTGGCGGACCTCCTGGCGGTGCTGGCCTCGGCGCGGATCACGCTGGTGGTCGACGTGCGCCGGTTCCCGGGCTCGCGTAGACACCCGCAGTACGGGCGGACGGCGCTGACGGAGGGGCTGGGCGCGGCCGGTGTCGGGTACGAGTGGTGGGGCGAGGCGTTGGGCGGGCGGCGTTCGCGGTCACCGGACTCCCGGCACGTGGCGCTGCGCCAGGCCGCGTTCGCCGGCTACGCCGACCACATGGACACCGACGTGTTCCGCGGCGCGGCGACCGATCTGCTGGCGCGGGCGGGTGAGCAGCGGCTGGCGGTTGACCGCAGCCAGTCCCACCGTCTGCATCAGGCGGTGCGGCAGGATCGGGACGGGTGGCCGGTCTACGACGGGTCCGAGGGGCTGCCGGGGCTGTGACCCGGGCGGGCCGGCGGTCCCGGCAGCCAGTCCAGCGTGCCGGTGGCGAGCACCGCCTCGGCCAGCCGGAGCGCCGACGGAGTCCGTAACGCCGCCCGGTTGCTGTCGATCCACGGCTGCACCGTCTGCCACCCCTGCCGCTGGTATTCCACGGCCTGGATCAGACACTCCAGCTTGTCCGCATCCCGGGCGACCGTCGCCTCGCGGGTGTGGCCGGCTTCGTACTCGGCGACCGCCTGGCGTATCACCTGCGCGACCTCCGGCGGGCAGCCGGCGACCTGGTCGGCGGTGACAGCTTCGTTGGCGGCCACGGTGACGTACGGCCGGCTGTGGTGCGCCACGTCACCCACGCGGGTCTCCTGCGTGTCGTGCAGCACGCACAGCATCGCGGTGCGGCCCGGGTCGGCGCCCTCCATGGCGGCCAGCACGGTGCCCACCAGCGCGGTGCGGAAGCTGTGCTCGGCGATCGACTCCGGGTCGGTGAGCCCGGCGACCCACCAGCCGGTGCGTGCGGCACGCTTGAGTAGTCCTGCCTCGAACAGGAAACGCGCCGCCCCCGCCAGCTGATCGCCGGCGTCGTCGCTACCCATCGATGCTCCTCCCGATCGACCCACGCCCAGGTTATCCGGGCCTGTCGGCAGCGGACGGCCCTGTGACCACACGTACGCGCCGGCGGGTGGTACACCCGGCCTAGGCTGGCGGTACGGCCTGGCGGTACGGCCTGGCGGTACGGGCGGCGGAAAGGGGGCGGTGTGTCGTACCTGGACACCACGGTGGATGTGGTCAAGGTGACCACGGAGGCGGAGCTGCGCGAGCTGGTGGGCGAGCCGGGGGAGCGGTCGGTCACCAAGGAACGGCGAACCCTGCACGCGCGCGACCGGGAGTGGCTGGCGGCGTCTCCCTTCTGCCTGATCGCCACCGCCGGCGCCGGCGGCACCTGCGACGTGTCACCCAAGGGCGACCCGCCCGGTTTCACGCACGTGCTCGACGACGCCACGATCGCGATCCCGGACCGGCCCGGCAACCGGCGCGTCGACGGGTTCCGTAATGTGCTCGCCAACCCGCACATCGGGCTGATCTATCTGGTGCCGGGGCGGGAGGAGACGCTGCGCATCAACGGGCGGGCGCGGTTGGTGCGCGAGGCGCCGTTCTTCGATGACATGGTGGTGCGTGGCCACCGGCCGGACCTGGCGCTGGTGGTGGAGATCGAGCAGATCTTCTTCCACTGTGCCAAGGCGTTCAAGCGGGCGGCGCTGTGGCGCCACGAGACCTGGCCCGATCCGCAGGCGCTGCCGTCGATCGCGCGCATCACCGTCGACGTGCAGCCCACCAGGGAGACGTTCGAGGAGCTGGAGCGCTACTACGGGCCGAGCTACGACGAGCGGCTCTACCGCCGGTCGTAGCGCTGCCCCGGGGAGCCGTCAGCCATGGATCTCGCGGTGGGACGCCAGCAGATGGCGCACACCGCTGTCGTCGGGCATCACATGGGTGATTGCCGGCACGGACGCGAAGGCGGCGTCGGCTGAGACGACTGCGGCGCCGGTTGCCCGGGCGGTGGCGGCGAGGACCGCATCGAAACTGCCCAGGGCGGGTTGAGAGGCGAACAGTCGCAGGCCTTCCCGCAGGTGGGCCTCGTCGACGACAAGCAGCGGTGCGAGCAGGTCCAGGTACGCGTGGGACAGCTCGACCGCGTCGGCGCGGTCCCGGCGCCGGGCCCGCACGTGGGTGAACTCCTGGATGGCCTCCACAGTGGTGGTGGCGGTCAGCTCGCCCGCGCTGATCGCGTTGATCAGGGCGCGGCATGGTTCCCGGAAGCGGCGCTCGGTGCCGACCGCGTACAGCAGCACGGTGGTGTCGAGGACGATCACGCGCGGCGCCCCCGCAGCGCGTCCAGCTCGTCGCGCAGCTCGTCGGGCTCGCCGACCTCGGTCGGCTCGGCGGCCAGGATGCGGCCGGCGGCCGCGCCGCGCCGCGCTGGTGCGGCGGGCAGACCTCGGTCGATCGCTTCCCGGATCACCGCTGCCACGGAGGTGTGGCGCTGTCTCGCCAGCGTCGTCACCCGCGCGAAGCGCTCGTCGTCGAGGAGCAGCTGCAGGCGGTGCGCGTACATACACATACACTAACATGTGTAGGCTGGTGCGATCGGGGCTGGCGTGGCGGATGGGAGCCCACCTACCATGTGGGCGCGGAGGCGTGATGTTCTTCCAGGTGCTGACCACGGTCATCCTGACCGCCCACTTCGCCTACCTGGCGTACGTGGTGGTCGGCGGCTTCCTGGCCTGGCGCTGGCCCTGGACGATCTGGCCGCACCTGGCCGCCGCCGGCTGGGGGCTTTTCATCGTCACCAACCCGTGGGGCTGGCACTGCCCGCTGACCTACGCCGAGCACTGGTCCCGGCACCGGGCCGGCCAGGAGGGCTTCGACGCCGGGTTCGTCGACCGCTACATCGAAGGTGTGCTCTATCCGGCGCAGTACACCCGGCTGCTGCAGGTGCTGGTCGGCGCACTCGTGGTGACCTCATGGATCGTGGTCTACCTGCGGTGGCGCTCACGCCGGGACACGGCCCCCAAAAGCGGTGCGCGCCCCGACCAGACCGCTAACGTGTGATCCATGGCCGCCCGTACCTCTCGCACCTCGAACCGGCGTCGCGCCACGTCGACGCGCGCCAGTTCGGCGCGCGCGACATCACCGCGACGCGGCACCACCCGCCGCGGCGGGCAGCGCGGCCGGGCACGCCGGGGCTCCGGCCAGCCGCTGCGGCTGTTCTCGGCACTGTGGATGGGAATGGCGCACACCATCGGCTGGGCGGTGCGGGCCGTGGGCCGGCAGGCGGCCACCGCCAAGGAGCTCGATGTCGAACACCGCCGCGACGGCGCGGGTCTGTTGCTGCTGGCGCTGGCGATCCTGCTGGCCGTGGCGGTCTGGCTCGACGGCGGCGGGCCGGTGGGTGAGGCCGTGGCCACTGTGAGCCGCGGCGCGGTCGGCGTGATCGCCACCTTCCTGCCGCCGCTGCTGCTGGTGGGGTCGATCCGGCTGATGCGGGCGCCGGCCGGCCCGGAGGTGCGCGGGCGGGCCATGGTGGGCTGGACCGCGCTTGCTATCGCGGTCTCCGGCCTGCTCGACCTGGCGCGGCAACCGGCGACCATGGCCGACCGGGAGACCGCGGGTGGGTTGCTCGGCGGCCTCGGCGGTCTGCTCGCGCAGGGGGTAACGGCGTGGGTGGCCGCGCCGATGCTCATCCTGCTGGCGGTGTTCGGGCTGCTGGTGATCACCGCCACGCCGGTCAACAAGATTCCGGACCGGTTGGCATGGGTGCGCGACTTCCTGCTGGGCCGCCCGCTGGGTGCCGAGGCTGCGGCGATCGCCGGCGCGGAGGAGTTCGCCGACGAGGTGGAAACGGCGACCACCGCCCGCCGGCGGCCGGCGCGACGGCGGCAGGGCGCCATGGCTAAGGACCTCACCCCGGCGCCGGACGAGGCCGCGGAGACCGACCCCGAGCTCGATCAGGGGCTGGGTGACTCGCCGGTGAAGGTCAGCCCCGCGAAGGAGGCCAGGCGCAAGCAGCCGCCGACCCACTCGGCGCCGCCCAGCCGTGCCGAGCAGCCGGCGCTGGCCGGGCTCGGCGGTGACTACACACTGCCTCCGGCCAACCTGCTCCGGCCCGGTGGCGCCGGCAAGACCCGCAGCAAGGCCAATGACCAGGTGATCGAGGCGCTGCAGAGCGTGTTCGAGCAGTTTGATGTGGACGCCGCGGTCACCGGATTCACGCGCGGTCCGACCGTGACCCGGTACGAGGTCGAGTTGGGCTCGGGCGTGAAGGTGGAGCGCATCACCCAGCTGTCGCGCAACATCGCCTATGCGGTGAAGTCGCCGGACGTACGCATCCTCAGCCCGATCCCGGGCAAGAGCGCGGTCGGTGTGGAGATCCCGAACTCCGACCCGGAGAACGTGGCCCTCGGCGACGTGCTGCGCTCGCGGGCCGCCTCCTCGGACCACCACCCGATGCTGGTCGCGCTCGGCAAGGACATCGAGGGCGGGTACGTGGTGGCGAACCTGGCCAAGATGCCCCACATGCTGATTGCCGGCGCCACCGGTGCCGGCAAGAGCTCCTGCCTCAACACGCTGCTCGCCTCGATCCTCATGCGGGCCAGCCCGGACGAGGTGCGGCTGCTGCTCATCGACCCCAAGCGGGTGGAGCTGACCGGATACGAGGGCATCCCGCACCTGGTCCACCCGATCGTGACCAACCCGAAGAAGGCGGCCGACGCGCTGGACTGGGTGGTGCGCGAGATGGACCTGCGCTACGACGACCTGGCATCGGCCGGGGTGCGCCACATCGACGACTACAACCGCAAGGTGCGCGCCGGTCAGATCACCGCGCCACCCGGCAGCGAGCGCGAGATCCGCCCCCACCCGTACCTGCTGGTCGTCGTGGACGAGCTGGCCGACCTCATGATGGTGGCGCCGCGGGACGTGGAGGACGCGGTGGTGCGCATCACCCAGCTGGCCCGGGCGGCCGGCATCCACCTGGTGCTGGCCACCCAGCGCCCGTCGGTGGACGTGGTCACCGGGCTGATCAAGGCAAACGTGCCCAGCCGGCTGGCGTTCGCCACCTCATCCCTGGCCGACTCGCGGGTCATCCTCGACCAGCCCGGCGCGGAGAAGCTGCTGGGTCGTGGCGATGGGCTGTTCCTGCCGATGGGTGCCTCCAAGACGATGCGCATCCAGGGTGCGTGGGTGACCGAGGCGGAGATCGCCGACGTGGTGGGCCACTGCAAGAAGCAGCGCGACCCGGAGTTCCGCGAGGACGTGACCGCCCCGGCGCCGGAGAAGAAGAAGCAGGTGGACGAGGACGTCGGGGAGGACCTGCAGCTGCTGCGGCAGGCGGTGGAGCTGGTGGTGACCTCGCAGTTCGGCTCCACCTCGATGCTGCAGCGCAAACTGCGGGTCGGGTTCGCCAAGGCGGGCCGGCTGATGGACCTGATGGAGACCCGCGGCGTGGTCGGCCCGTCGGAGGGATCAAAGGCCCGCGAGGTGCTCATCAAGCCGGACGAGCTGGCCGAGGTGCTGGAGGCGCTCGGCGGCGACGACTGAGGACACTTGTGGCGATTAAGGACACTTCGGTCGCCGTCGTTTCGCCGTCGGGCGGTCGATCGATCGTGCCGGGTGCCGGCCGTTGTTAAGCTGCCGGCATGCCGGTGGAACGCACCCCGAGATGGCGCTCTCGGGCGTCTGATTTCCTGAAGGAATGGTCCTCGGTCGGTCTCGCCTTTCTGCTCTCGGTGGGGTTCGGGCTTGTCCTGACAGGACTCGGTATCTCGCTGATCGCGCAGGGTGTGGACGGCCTGCGGGCACATTACGGCGGGGCGGCCGGGGTGGTCCACGTCGACAACTGCGAGGACACCCGCAACGGGTGGCGTTGTGAGGGGGAGTTCGTCCCCGACGACGGTTCGCTCGTCATCGATACAATCGAGATCAATCCGGTTTTCGAGGATCGCCCGGCGGGATCGGTCGAGGCCCGGGTGAGCGGGCCGTCCGCACGCCACGCCCGTGCCGGCGAGGACTCGTTCACGGCGCGGATGCAGACGGCGGCCGGGGCGGTGATGGCGGGCATGGGCGGTTGGATACTGCTGGCGTTCGTCAGGCCGCTCTGGAGGTCGAGGCGCGATAAATTCTCGGCCCCGAACGACCCGCCGACCGGGGATGACGACCCGCCCCCGCTGCCCGAGGTGCCGACCGCCTCATCGGCCGTGTCGCCGGTGCGGGCGTTCCCGGCAGGCGGGTCGCCGGGCGGCCTAGCGGCGGCATTGTCACCGCCAGCCGGTCCGGTGCAGGAGGCCGCACCGACCGACGGGCAGCGGCGCCGCGGTGGCCGGCCCTGGGGCCTGTGGCGGGTGCTGGCGGGATACCTGGCGCTACTGGTCGGCACCATCGCGTTCGCCATCCTCGGTGATCCCGTCCCGCACGAGCGACTCACCGAGACCGCGTCGGCGCGGGTGGTCGGCACGAACCTGGGCCCGGACGCCGACGTCGAGGTGCGGTGGACCGACCGGCACGGGCAGGAGTGGCTGACCCGGCTGACCCCGCGCGACCCGGACCAGGTCGCGATCCGCGACGAGGTGCTGCTGCGCTACGACCCGCAGCGGCCGGACGACATGCCGTATCCGGCCGATCTGGATACCTTCCGGGCGCCGGACCAGGCGCGCTCGGCCTGGTATAGCCTGTTGATCGTTCCCGGGCTGCTGCTGGCCATGTTCTGGACCTGGCGGCTGGGGCGGTGGGCGACCGGAGCGCTCCGGTCGGGTGAACCGGTGACGGTGGAGGTCGTCGTCGCCCACTACGAGCCGCCGAAGCGCGGGTATCCGGGTCATGCCGGCCTGTGGTTGAAGGTGCACATGCCGGACGGCCGGGTGTGGTATCAGCGGGCGATGTGGAGCCGGGCACTGGTGTCGCTCGCCCTGGACGGGCCGCGCGCGGACGGGCGGGCCAGGCCGTGTCTGGGGCTGCGACGGATGTATCTGGTCGAGGTCCCCGGCGTGGGCACGATCCTGCCGACGAGCACGGCCCGGTCCCGCGTGCCGCGGTACTACCAGGTCCGGCAGCTGGCCGGGTACGTGCAGGCGGACGTGAAACTGGGGACCCGCGGTGTGCTGGCGATCGCCTTGGTGGCGTTCATGTTCTTCGCGGCTGGTCCGTGGGCGGTGCCGTACCTGGTCGTCATCGGCTTCGCCGGCTGGCACTGGATGGGCGCCACGCCCTTTCGCGGCGTGCGCGGTGGAGGTGGCGGATAGGTCTGCGCCGGGGCTGGTGACACCGCCCGACGGATGGTTAGCATGGCTAAATGCCTACCGCGATCTTCCAACTCTGCGACCAGCACGTCCAGCGCGAGTGCGAGCTCGACCCGGTCTCCGCCACCTACCGGGGCGTGGCCGGCGACTTCGAGCCCGCCACCGACTACAGCCCGGACGGGCACGCGGCCCGGGCCGACCACGCCCGCCGCACCCTGCAGCAGCTGGACCAGCTGACGCCGGAGAACGACGACGACCGGCTGGCCGCCGCCCACCTGCGCGAGCGGCTGGAGGCCGGCCTGGCCTGGCACGACCTCGGCGAGCCGCTGCGGCTGGTGCGGGCCCCGTTCGGCCTGCTGCAGTCGCTGCGCAACGTGGTCGACCTGATGCCGCGCCGCAACGACGACGACTGGCGCGCGGTGGCGGCCCGCGTCGCGGCGGTGCCGCAGATGCTCGCCGGCTGGCGCGCCTCGCTGTCGACCGGGGCATCGCGCGGCCTGGTGGCCGCCCGCCGGCAGGCGGTGGAAGCGGCCGGCCAGGCCAAGCGGTACGCCGACGGCGACTCGTTCCGCCAGGTCGCCGACGCGTACGG
>SLSW01000344.1 GCA_007130245.1 Micromonosporaceae bacterium | reverse complement strand
GCCTCGCCGGTGGACACGTCCACCGTCGCCAGCGGCCGGGTCAGCGATGAGATCGGTTTCATGGCCGCCCGTACCCGCAGCGGCTCGCCGGTGGTGATGCCGCCCTCGAGCCCGCCGGCGCGGTCACTGGTTCGGCGTACGCCGTGCTCGGTGGGCACGATCTCGTCGTGGGCCACCGAGCCGCGCGAGCGTGCCTGGGTGAACGCGTCACCGAACTCCACCCCCTTGACCGCCTGGATGGAGCACAGCGCCGCCGCCAGCCGGGCGTCCAGCTTGCGGTCCCAGTGCACGTGACTGCCGAGGCCGGGTGGTACGCCGTGGGCGACGACCTCGACCACCCCGCCGAGGGTGTCGGCGTCCTTCTTGGCGGCGTCCACCTCGGCCACCATCGCCGCGCTCGCCTCGGGGTCCAGGCACCGCAGCGGGTCGGCGTCGATGCGTTCGGCGTCGGCAGGCTGCGGGACGGTGCCGGGCTTGACCGCCACCGGGCCCAGCTCCACCACGTGTGAGACGATCTCGACCCCGAGGCCCTGGCGCAGCAGCGCCCGGGCGACCGTGCCGGCCGCGACCCGGGCGGCGGTCTCGCGGGCGCTGGCGCGTTCCAGGATCGGGCGGGCGTCGGTGTAGCCGTACTTCTGCATGCCGGCCAGGTCGGCATGTCCCGGTCGGGGGCGGGTCAGCGGCGCGTTGCGGGCCTGACCGGCCAGCTCGGCCTCGGCGACCGGATCGGCCGCCATCACCTGCTGCCACTTGGGCCACTCGGTGTTGCCGACGCGGATCGCCACCGGGCTTCCGAGGGTGCGCCCGTGCCGGACGCCGCCGATGATCTCGACCTCGTCGCGCTCAAAGGCCATCCGGGCGCCGCGGCCGTAGCCCAGCCGGCGGCGGGCCAGCTCCCGGGTGATGTCGACGCTGGTCACCTCGACGCCGGCCGGCACCCCCTCCAGGATCGCCACCAGCGCGGGCCCGTGCGACTCCCCCGCGGTCAGCCAGCGCATCACGCTGATCAGTCTGTCACGGCACGGGATTGTGTGGTCGTGACACCCTACGGGTCATGGACATATCCGCCGACGCGCTCGAGGACCACTTCTCCCGGCTGTCACAGCCGTGACAGTTAGCGTTCCGGCTCGCCCTGGGAGTCCTTATGTGCCGACGATCTCGGCATCGGCGCGGTCGTCGTCGACCCGACGGGCACGGTGGTCACCACCGGCCGCAACCGTCGCACGGACACCTCCGGCCCACCTGGACAGCTGGCCGGCGGCAACCTCGCCCACGCCGAGATCAACGCGCTGGAGGGTCCGCTGCGCGGGTGGGCGACGTTGCTGCCGCTGGTGCACTACCCGGAGCACGGGATCCGTGGGCCGGTCGACGACGACTACCGGGCCGCGTATCCGGAGCTGATGGCACTGGCGGCGCGCCTGGTCGAGGGTGGCCACGTGCGGAAGCTGCGGGCACTGCCGCTGACCGAAGCGTTCGGGACGGTCGGGGATGTGGCATCGCACATGCCGACGCCCCGCTGACCCCGACACTGGACCGCTCATCGCCCTTCGCTCTGCGCGGCCGCCAGCGCCTGCCGCATCGCCGCCACCGGAGCCGGTACGCCGGTGAACAGGCGGAACTGGTGGATCGCCTGGGCCAGCAGCAGCTCCAGGCCGGACACCACCCGGCAGCCGGCCGCGATGGCGGACGCTGCCAGCGGGGTCGGCCACGGGTGGTAGAGCACGTCCAGCAGCACCGCGTCCGGCCGCCAGGAGACCTCACCGGCCAGCACGTCCGCAACCCCGGCAGGCACAGTGGACACCACCAGGTCCGCGGTTGACACGGCCTGCGCCGCGTCCGACCACTGCCGGTGCGTCAGATCGAGACCCAGCCCCGCCGCGGCCGGAACCAGCTGCTCAACCGCCTCGGCGCGCCTGGCCACCACGGTCACCCGGCCGGCGCCCCACTGCGCGGCCGCGCCCAGCGCGGCCCGGGCGGTGCCGCCGGCGCCGAGCACCGTCACTGCGGTTGCGCGCACGTCCCCGACCGCGTCGACCACTCCCGGTGCGTCGGTGTTCTCCGCACGCCAATCGCCGCCACCGCGGCGCACCAGCGTGTTGGCGGCCCCGAGCACCGCCGGCAGGTCGGCCACCTCGTCAGCCACGGCCAGGGCCACCTCTTTCAACGGCATGGTCAGCGAGAGGCCGGCCCACTCCGGGCCGAGGCCGGCGACCAGGTCGGCCAGGCCGGCCTTGTCGCACTCGATCGCCTCGTACGACCAGCCGACCAGCCCGGCCGCCGCGTACCCGGCCTGGTGGATCACCGGTGACAGCGAGTGCGCCACCGGGCTGCCCAGCACCGCCGCTCGGGGCATCAACACTCCGGCAGCGGCACGCCGTTCTGGCAGGCGATCCGCTTGTTCGCCTCATGCTCGGCGTTGGTCTCCGCGAACGCGGACTCCCCGGTGCTCTCGTCGATCGCCACGAAGAACAACCAGTTGCCCTCCGGCGGATCCATCGCCCCCTCCAGCGCCACCTGACCGGGACTGTTGATCGGGCCGGGCATCCAGCCGCGGTGGGCGTGGGTGCTGTACGGGTTGTCCGGATCGTGCAACTGGGAATGGGTCATCTGGCCGGAGTGGATCGGTTCCTCACCCTGCACCTCGAGCCAGTAGTTGACGGTGACGTCCATCTCCAGCGGCATCCCGTGCACGTAGACCCGGTTGTAGGCTACCCGGGCGACCTTGCCCATGTCCTCGTCGGTGCCGGCCTCGGCCTGCGCCAGGGATGCCGCGATCAGGGCTTCGTACGGGGAGATGTTGCGTTCGGTCTCCACCCGCTCCGCGAAGTCTATGTCACCGGTGACGGTCAGGAACCTGTTCACCATGGTGCTCAGGGCCGATTCCGCGGTGACGTCGGGCGCGAAGTCGTAGGTGTCAGGGAACAGGAACCCTTCGATCGACTCTGCCGCTTCCCGGTCGTCGTTGCGGTTGAACCACCAGTCCGGCACCAGTTCGTCGAGCACCGCCTCCTCGGCTTCCTCGAACTCCTCCACCGGCATGTCGAGTTCCTCGGACAACAACGCGTAGGTGCGGAACTTGCTCAGGCCCTCCGGAATGGTCACCCAGCTGACCTGGCGGTTCCCCGGATCCAGCAGCATCGACAGCGCGTCGACGCCGCTGATCTGCTGGGGCAGCTCGTAGTGACCGGGCTGGATGTTGCGGCTGTCAGCGTTGGCCATGGCCGCCTCGACGAAGGCTGCCTGGCTCTTCACGACGTCGTTCTCGTACAACGTCGAGGCGATCTGGGCAGCGGTCTGGCCGGATCGGACCTCGATGACCACCGATCCGTGGCCGGGACCGGCGTAATCGGGTGTAGTCAACTGGTCACGCACCCAGTTGACACCCAGCCAGCCCGCCCCCGCGAGGCCAGCCAGCAGCACCACCACGATGAAAAACGCGGCGAACGAGCGACCCCCGCCGCGTTTCTTCTTCTTTTTCTTCTTCCGCTTCGGCGGCGGGCCGGACCGGTGCCGCTGACGGCTCCGGTGAGCGGGCTCCTCGAACCTCAGATCCAGGTTGCTCATTACTCAGTCCGCCTCCGTTGCGCATCCAGCCAGCCCTGCAGGATCTCCACAGCGGCAGCCTGGTCGACGACCTCCCGTCGACGTTTGCCCCTGACGCCCTGACCGGACAGCTTACGGGTTGCCACAATGGTCGACATTCGCTCGTCCGTCAAGGTCACCGACACCGGTGCTATCACCTCCGCCAGCTGCCGGGCATACGCACGTGCATGTGCGGCAGCGGCTCCTTCGGCTCCGGCGAGGGTCGTCGGCAGCCCGACCACGACTTCCACGATTCCATGCGACTCGACGAGTCGGGCGAGCTCGGACATATCTCGCGGGATGCCGTTGGTGTCCGGCTTCCGGTCCCGGTGGATCGTGACCAGCGGTGTGGCGAGCATGCCGTCCGGGTCGCAGATGGCCACCCCGATGCGGGCTTCTCCGACGTCCACACCGAGCCGGGCACCTTTTGTGAACCTGTTCACACCAACTCAGACTCTGCTCAACCGGTCGAAAGGGATCAACACGTCCTGATCTCGCCGCACGCGTCGACGCCGGGTGAGGTTACCAGAGTCAAGGCAGCGCGCGCTGTACCGATTCCAGCAGCTCGGCCGCCTGCGCGGCCGGCACACCACCGCCCTGCGCCAGCTCCGGGCTACCACCGCCGCGGCCGGACAGGGCGCCCTTGACCAGATCGACCGCCGAGATCCCGCGCTCCTTCGCAGCGGCGTTGACCGCCACGACCAGTGACGCCTTGCCGCCGCCCCGGCTGGCGACCGCCACCACCGCCGGTCGCCCCGCGTCCATGCGGGCACGGATGTCCTGCGCGAGGGTGCGCACGTCGCCGCCGCCGGCACCCTCGGGCGCCTCGGTGCCCACGTACGCCACTCCCCGCACGTCGACCGCGGACGCCGCCAGCGCGGGCGCGCTGGCCAGCACCAGCTGGGCACGCAGCTGCTCAAGCTCCTTCTCGGCGTCGCGCAGCGCGGCGACGGTCTGCTCCACCCGGTCGGCCACCTGCTCCGGCGGCACCCGGAACAGCTCCGCCAGCCGCGACACCAGCAGGTGCTCACGCGCGAGATGCTGGAACGCGTCCAGCCCCACCAGCGCCTCCACCCGGCGCACCCCGGAACCGATCGACGACTCGTGCAGGATCTTCACCAGGCCGAGTTGGCTGGAACGCTGCGCGTGGGTGCCGCCGCACAGCTCCCGGGCGTAGTCGCCGACCTCCACGACGCGCACCTGCTCGCCGTACTTCTCCCCGAACAGCGCGATCGCGCCCATGCGCAGCGCCTCATCCTGGCTGGTGACGAACGCCCGTACCTCCAGGTCGCGCAGCAGCACCTCGTTGATCTGCTGTTCTACGTCCCGTAACACCGACGGTGGCGGCGCGCCCGGGGTGTTGAAGTCGAACCGCAGCCGCCCCGGCGCATTCAGCGAGCCGGCCTGGGTGGCCGCCTCCCCCAGCGCGTAGCGCATGGTTTGGTGCACCAGGTGGGTGGCGGTGTGCGCGCGCGAGACCGCCCGCCGCCGCCCCAGGTCGATCCGCGCGAACCCGGTCTCGCCGGCGCGCACCTCCCCGCGCAGGACGCGGGCCCGGTGCACGATCAGCCCCGGCACCGGCGACTGGACGTCGAGCACCTCCAGCTCGCCGCCGCCCACCGTGATCAAACCCATGTCCGGCTGCTGCCCGCCGCCCTCGGCGTAGAACGGGGTGGTGTCGAGCACGATCTCCACCTCGTCGCCCTCGCCGGCGGCCGGCACGGTGTGGCCCAGCGGGCTGAGCAGTGCGCGCACCCGCGACTCGCGCTCGGTATCGGTGTAGCCGGTGAACTCCACCTCGCCGCCGTCGTCGAGCACGCCCCGGTACGCCGACAGATCCACGTGCCCGCTCTTGCGCGCCTGCGCGTCGGCCTTCGCCCGCGCACGCTGCTCGGCCATCAGCCGCCGGAAACCGTCCTCGTCCACGTCCAGGCCCTGCTCGGCGGCGATCTCCAGGGTCAGGTCGATCGGGAAGCCGTACGTGTCGTGCAGCTGAAACGCCTTGTCGCCGGACAGCACGGTGCCTCCGGAACGCTTCGTGGAGGTGATCGCGGTGTCGAGGATGGTGGTGCCCGCCCGCAGCGTGGACAGGAACGACTCTTCCTCGCCGTAGGCGTACTGCGCGATCCGGTCGTAGTCGGTGGCCAGCTCCGGGTAGGACGGCGCCATGCAGTCGCGGGCCACCGGGAACAGGTGCGGGAACGCCGCCTCCTCGAAGCCCAACAGCCGCATCGCCCGGACCGCCCGGCGCAGGATGCGCCGCAGCACGTAGCCGCGCCCCTCGTTGCCGGGGGTCACCCCGTCACCGATCAGCATCAGGCCGCTGCGTACGTGATCGGCGATGATGCGCAGCCGTACGTCGTCGGGGTGCGACTCGCTGGCCACATGACTGATGCTGGTGCCGTACCGGGTGCCGCTCAGTTCCGCCGCGCGGTCCAGGATCGGGCGAACCTCGTCGATCTCGTACATGTTGTCCACGCCCTGCAGCAGCGCGGACACCCGCTCCATGCCCATGCCGGTGTCGATGTTCTTGGCCGGCAGCTCACCGACGACCCGGAAGTCTTCCTTCGACCTGACGTCGGTGATCTCCTCCTGCATGAAGACCAGGTTCCAGATCTCCAGGTAGCGGTCCTCGTCAACCTCTGGGCCGCCCTCCTTGCCGTACCCCTCCCCCCGGTCGACGTAGATCTCGCTACACGGCCCGCCCGGTCCGGGGATGCCCATGGACCAGTAGTTGTCGGCCTTGCCGCGACGCACGATCCGCTCCAGCGGCAGCCCGACCTGCCGGTGCCAGATGTCGATCGCCTCGTCGTCGTCCAAGAAGACGGTCACCCAGATCTTGTCGCCGTCGAACCCGAAGCCACCGTCCGCCTGTGGTTTGGTGATCAGGTCCCACGCGAGCGCGATCGCGCCCTCCTTGAAATAGTCCCCGAACGAGAAGTTGCCGTTCATCTGGAAGAAGGTGCCGTGCCGGCTGGTCTTGCCGACCTCGTCGATGTCCGGGGTGCGCAGGCACTTCTGGACGCTGGCGGCCCGGGGCCAGGGCGGGGTGCGCTGGCCGAGGAAGTAGGGCACGAACTGCACCATGCCGGCGTTCACGAACAGCAGGTTGGGGTCCTCGACGGCCGGCAGCGCGGCGCTGGGAACCACCGTGTGCCCGTTCGCCTCGAAATGCGCCAGGAACCGCCGCTTGATCTCCGCTGTTCTCATCGGGTGATGTCCTCCGGTGGTATGCGGGTCGGCACGTCCGCGTCGTCGACGCGCTCCTCCAACAGCGCCTGCAGGTCGGCGGCGTCGATGATCGCGGCCTGCAGCTCCCGCTCCCGTTCGTGCATGCCGTCCCGGACATCATCGACGAAGGCCTGCACCGAGTCGACCAGGTTTCGCGCCGAGTCCCGGGCGCCGGCCGCCAGGCCGCCCGGTGTGTAGGACCGGGCCCGTTTCGAGACCGCGCGCACCACCAGCGAACCCACCGCGACACCCATACCCAGCCAGAACAACCGCTTCATGCGTCCTATCCTTCCATCCGCGGCGACACCCGCCCGGGGCGTGGTCGATCAGGCACGCCCCCGGCGCCGTCCCTTACGCCGCCCGCGCACCAGGTCACGCGCCTCGCTCTCATCCTCCAGCCTCGCCCGCCGGACCGCCGCCCGGCGCACTCCGTAGCCGAACGCGGCGACCTTGACGAGCGGGTTGCTGGCCACCGAGGTCACGATGCCAGCGAGATGAGCCACGTTACCGCTGACCTGCGCGGCGTGACCGGTAATGGTGTCGACCTTGTGCAGCTGCAGGTTGACCCCGTCCAGCGAGGTGTGCACCTGGCTCAGCGCGGTGTTCACATTGTCCATGGTGGTGTCCGCCTTGGCGAGGATCGGCGCGGTGCGGTCGTTCAGATCCTTGATGGCCCGGGTGGCCGCGTCGACGGTCAGCCGCAGCCGCCACAACAGCACCACCAGTACGAGCACCAGCATGGCGAAGGCCCCTGCTGCGATAAGCGCGGCAATCTCCCCACCGTTCACGCCGTCCTCCTTGTGATCCGGGATCACTTAATCCCCATGACGTGCCGACCTTACCCTTCGTCACGGCTGTGTGGATCGCCCAACCCGGGCGCGTCAGCTACGGCGACGGGCTCGGCGCGGGTGAGCCGGTCGGCTCCGGTGTCGTGTCCTGCTCCGGTGCTGTGTCGTGCTCAGGTTCCACCGGCACCAGCGGGTCGTCCGGGCCGGGTCCGCTGCCGGGCAGCCCGCGTTCGTCGCCGACCCGGTTCTGCATCTTGATCTCCACCACCGAGCCGGAGCACTCGCCCTCGGCCGGCGGGGCCGGTTCCGCTGCCTCCTCGCTCGGACCCACCTCCTCGTCCGGGCGCAGGTTGCGCGGATCGTAGGCGCAGGCGGGGAGGTGCACCCACAGGTCGAGCGTGTACTCGTCCCGGGTCCAGCACGAGTAGTAGCCGTCCACATCGATCAGCGGACAGCCCTCGACCTCCCACCGGGTCCACCCGGCGGACTTCAACGCCTCCTGGTACACCTCGTTGGTCTGATCCGGGTCTCCCCAGGACTCCAGGCGCCGTTCCCGGAACCGGCAGTCGATGAAGCACCATCGGCTGCCGCTGATGATCCTGTCCTCCGGTGACTGCGCCGCCCAGGTCGGCACCGGCAGGCCGACCAGCGAGTTGAGGACCGGATCGCGGGTCGCGGTCTGGATGCCCAGGTAGATCAGCGGGGTGCCCAGCAGCAACGCGACCACCATGACCATCGCGGTGGCCCGCAGCCGCTGCTGCTCGCGCAGGCGGCGTCGCAGTTCGGAACGGGCGCCGCGGATGCGCCCCACACCCGCGGCCAGCGGTCCGGCGCCGGGAAGTGCGCCGGTGTACGGACCGTCGGGCCCACCGTCGGTGTCGGGTCCGGCAGGTGCCGGGTGGCCTGGTCCCGGAGCCTGCGGCCCGCCGGGACGTGCCGGACCACCCTGGCCGCCACTCGAACCAATCGAACTACCCGGACTGCCCGGACTGCCCGGACTGCCCGGACTGCCCGGACCAATCGGACCACCCTGGCCGCCAGGGCGGGGGCCCGGGCCGCGGCGGCCTTCGGGGCCCGGCGCGCCAGGACCCGCGGGCCTTCCCGGTCCGTGGGCGGGAGAGCCGGGGGGCGGACCCACCGGCCAGCCGGTCGGTGGCGCCGCACGCGAGCCCCCG
>SLSW01000171.1 GCA_007130245.1 Micromonosporaceae bacterium | reverse complement strand
TGGACATGCGGGAGCAGGTGTTCAGCTCGCATCCGCAACCGGTCATCACCTCCGACAACCTGGTGGTCAACATCGACACGGTGCTCTACTTCCGGGTGATCGACCCGCAGGCGGCCACCTACCAGATCGCCAGCTTCCTGCAGGCGATCGAGCAGCTGACCGTCACCACGCTGCGAAACGTCATCGGGTCGATGGACCTGGAGACCACCCTGACCAGCCGGGATGAGATCAACCGCAAGTTGCAGGCGGAGCTGGACGAGACCACCGGCAAGTGGGGCGTGAAGGTCACCCGGGTGGAGATCAAGGCGATCGAGCCGCCGCCGAGCATCCGCGACGCGATGGAGAAGCAGATGCGCGCCGAACGGGACCGGCGGGCGGCGATCCTCAACGCCGAGGGTGTCAAGCAGTCGCAGATCCTCACCGCCGAGGGTGACAAGCAGGCGGCGGTGCTGCGCGCCGACGGTGACCGGCAGGCCCGCATCCTGCAGGCCGAGGGCCAGGCCAAGGCGGTGCGCACCGTATTCGACGCGATCCACACCGCGAACCCGGACCCGAAGGTGCTGGCCTACCAGTACCTGCAGGCGCTGCCGCAGATCGCCGCCGGTGAGGCGAACAAGGTGTGGGTAGTGCCGATGGAGCTGACCCAGGCGCTGCAGGGCATCGGCGGCGCCCTGGGCAACCTGGCCGCACCCAGCGAGGGGGCGCGCGAGCCGATCGACCGGGACGAGACGGTGCAGGCGGTGGCCGAGGAGGCCCGGGCGGCTGCGGCCGAGGCGGCGAAGGCTGCCCAGGAGGTGCAGGAGGACGTCGACGAGGCGGCGGACACCGCCGGTGGCAGCGGCGGCGGACCGAAGCAACTCGGGGCGTCGGCCGGCCAGACGGTCACGCAGGCTCTCGACCAGACGAGCACCGAGCGGGGCTGACAGGGAACAAAACGGTTCGGGTCGGACTGTTACCCGCGTGTCGCGTTCACGGTTTTGCCATCATCCGTAGGGCAAGCCGGGAGCGCGGGGGTGACAGGCGATGGCGCGCACGCAGAGATCAGCGGGCATCGACAGCCGGCAACGGATGGGGCGGCACGCGATGCGTGTGCGTCGGCGCGGTGTCGGGGTGGTGGGTCTGCTGTCCGGGCCGTCGTCGTCCGTGGCGGACCCGCCCGTCGCCCACGAGGTCGATCCGGCCTGGGCGAAGGCGACCCTGCGCACCGCCCGGGTCGCCGTATGGGCACTGCCGGTCTTCGCCGTCGCCTACCTGTGGCTGAACGTGGTGCCGTCCACGGATCCGACGGCCGACCCGGCCGCCTGGGCGGAACGGGTCACCGCCAGCGGGTACGTGGCGACCCAGCTGCTGACCGGGCCGGGGGTCGGTCTGGTGAGTCTGATCGCGCTGGTGGGCCTGGCCACCCTGCTGGCCGGCACCCGTGGACGCGGTTTCGCCGCCGCTGGGCTGCTGGCCGGGCTGACCGCGGTGACGTTGTGGCTACCGCTGCAGGGGATGAGCGCGTTCGGCGGTCCCGCCCTGGCCGAGGCCGCCACCGACGGTCCGGCCACGGCGGCCCACAGCTACGTGCGGACGTACGAGCAGGCCGGTGAATTGACGATCGCGGCGACGGTGCTGTTCAGCCTGGCGTGGCTGCTGCTCGGCGTGGCGGTCTGGCGCTCGCGCGTGCTCAACCGCGCCGACGGGTTCCTGCTCGTGCTGGCCGCGCCGCTGCTCGGGGTGGCGGGGCTGTACCACGAGCTGCTGGTATCGCTGGGTGCGCTGCTGCTGCTGGCCGCCGGGGTCGGCATCGCCTGGAACGGTGGCCGGGCGGCACAATCGGTGGTGTGGCCGAGCACACCGTCGACCCCGACGACGAACGCCTCATCGTCGACCCCGACGACGAACGCATCGCCGACTACCGTGCGCTGACCGACGTTGAGCTGCGCACCCGGTGGGAACCGCCGAACGGGCTGTTCATCGCCGAGGGCGAGCTGGTGCTGCGGCGGGCATTGCGCGCGGGGTACCGCCCCCGCTCCTTCCTGGTCGACGACCGGCGGCTGGGTCAGCTGGCCGACCTGGGCGGCGCCCCGGTCTACGCCGCCAGTCAGGAGGTGCTGCGCCGCACCACCGGGTTCAATGTCCACCGCGGGGTGCTCGCCTCGTTCCATCGGCGGCCGTTGCCGGAGGCCGCCCGGGTGCTGGCGGCCGCGCGACGCGTCCTCGTCTGTGAGGACGTGAACAACCACACCAACCTCGGCGCGGTGTTCCGCGGTGCGGCGGCGCTGGGCATGGACGGAGTGCTGCTGTCGCCTTCATGCGCCGACCCGCTCTACCGCCGCAGCGTACGGGTGAGCATGGGGGAGGTGTTCGCGGTGCCGTACGCCACCCTGCGGCCCTGGCCGGCGGCGCTGGCACAGGTGCGGGACGCCGGCTTCTCGGTGCTGGCGCTGACGCCGGCCCCGGGGGCGGTGGCGATCCAACGCCTCGACGCCGCGCACCGCGCCCGCCCGGCGCTGCTGCTCGGTGCCGAGGGTGCCGGGCTGTCCGCCGCCGCGCTGTCCGCAGCCGACCAGCGGGTGGCCATCCCGATGCGTCGCGGGGGGGACTCGCTGAACGTGGCCGCCGCGGCGGCGGTCGCGTGCTGGGAGCTGGCCCGCGACGATCTCGCCTGATCGGCGCAGCCGCCCGCACCGTGCCCCGCACATTTGTCGGAGCCGGCCGGCACAATCGCGGTGTGCTGATGGCGGTGGCGGCGGACGGATCCGGTGGCGGCTGGCTCCAGCCGTACGATGACGCGCGCGGCACCCCGTCCGGTCCGGTGGCGGCAGCGCCGGACCTGGCAGCGGAGGTGGCACACCGGGAGGCGCACGACGCGCCGCGCTGGCTGTGGGCGTCGACCGCCGCGGTCTATCCGGCGCTGCTGCGTGCGGGGGTGCGCCTGTCCCGCTGCCACGACCTGGAGCTGACCGAGGCGCTGCTGCTCGGCTACGCCGGCCGATGGGGCGAACCGCGCTCGGTGGCGGCGGCCCTGGCCCGGCGGGCCGGTGCGCCGGTGCCGCCCGACCCACCCCCTCCGCCGGCCCGGCCACCCGGCGACCCGCAGGGCAGCCTGTTCGACCTGGCGCCGGCCGCCAGCGCCGACACCCTGGCCGACCTGGGGCTGGCCTACGCCGACCAGCGACGGCGGATCGCCGCCACCGGGGCGCCGGAACGGTTCCGGCTGCTGGTCGCGGCCGAGTCCGCCGGGGCACTGGTGGCCGCCGAGATGGGCCACGACGGCCTGCCGTGGCGCGCCGACGAGCACGACCGGGTGCTGTCGCAGCTGCTGGGACCGCGCGCGCCCGGTGGCGCCCTGCCGGCGCGGCTGGCCCGGTTGTCGGCGGCGATCGCCGAGGCGTTGCATGCTCCCGGGCTGCACCCGGACTCGCCGGCGGAGCTGCGCCGCGCGTTCGCCCGCGCCGGCATCCGGTTGCCCGACACCCGGGCATGGTCGCTGCGCGGCGTCGACCATCCGGCCGCGCCGCTGGTGCTGGAGTACAAGGAGCTCTACCGGGTGTGGAGCGCGCACGGCTGGTCCTGGTGCGACACCTGGGTGCACCAGGGCCGGTTCCGCCCGGAATACGTTCCCGCCGGGGTCGTGTCCGGGCGGTGGGCCACCCGCGGTGGCGGAGCGCTGCAGATCCCGAAGGTGGTGCGGCGCGCGGTGGTCGCCGACGACGGCTGGCGGCTGGTGGTCGCCGACGCCGGCCAACTGGAACCGCGGGTGCTCGCGGCGGTCTCCGGTGACACCGGGCTCGCCGCGGCCGCTGCCACCGGCGACCTGTACGCGGCGCTGGCCGCCGAGTCGTTCGACGGTGACCGGGCGCGGGCCAAGGTGGCGCTGCTGGGCGCGATGTACGGCCAGACCGGCGGCGCGGCGCTGCCGGCGGTGGCGGTCCTGCGCCAGCGGTACCCGGAGGCGTGGCGGTACGTCGAGCAGGCTGCCCGCACCGGCCAGGCCGGCGGTCTGGTGCGCTCCTGGCTCGGACGCACCTGCCCGCCGGCGTCGGCGGCCTGGTACGACCTCGACACCGGCGGCGCCGCGGAGGTGCCCGCCCTCGACGGCGACGGGGCGCGCCGCGAGGCCGCCGCCCGCGCCCGGGGGCGGTTCACCCGCAACTTCGTGATCCAGGCCACCGCCGCCGAGTGGGCCCTGGCGCTGCTTGGTGTGCTGCGTGCGCGGTTGCGCGGGTGCGCGGCGCAGCTGGTGTTCTTCCAGCACGACGAGGTGGTGGTGCACTGTCCGGCCGACGAGGCCGAAGCGGTGACCGCGGCCGCGCACGAGGCCGCCGACCGGGCCGGTCGGTTGCTGTTCGGCGACGTGACGGTGCGGTTCCCGCTCGACGTGTCGGTGGTGCGGTGCTACGCGGACGCGTGAGACCGTGCGGCGGGCAGACCCCGCGAGTCGAGTCGCCTGCGGGCGACGCGACGACTAGGCTGCCGGAGGACTCGTGGTTCCTCCGGCGTGGAGGTGTGCGCTGAGCATCGCGGCAGTGGTTCTCGCCGCCGGCAGCGGACGGCGGATCGGAGGGCCGAAGGCGCTCCTGCGCTACTACGGTGCGCTGCTGGTCGAGCACACTGTGCGCATGCTGGGCGAGGCTGGCTGCGACCCGGTGGTGGTCGTGCTCGGCGCCGGTGCCGAGCAGGTCACCTCGGAGGCGGACCTGTCCGGCGCCACCGTGGTGGTCAACAAGGCATGGGGCACCGGTCTGGGGTCGTCCCTGCGCGCCGGGCTGCAGGCGGTCGAGCAGGCCGCACCGGAGGCGGCGGTGCTGATGCCGGTCGACATGCCCGGTGTCACCGCGGAGGCGGTGCGGCGGGTGGCTGAGCTGCCGCATCCGGACGCGCTGGTGTGCGCCACGTACGAGGGCCGGCGCAGTTACCCGATGTTGATCGGCCGGTCCCACTTCACGGGGGTGGCCACGCTGGCTACCGCCGATGTCGGGGTCCGCCCGTACCTGGTCGCGCGTGCCGGACAGGTCGCCGAGATCGCCTGCGACAGCGTGGCCGGACCGGACGATGTGGACACTCCGGCCGACGCCGAGCGGGTCGGCATCGACGTGCCCGCGGGTGGTCCCGCCGTCACCTGACCAGGTTCGTCCGGCCGGACGGCCCGACGGTCGGTTTCTCCCCAACCGCCCACAACCTCGTCCACAAGGTTTTCCACAGGTTGTGGATCTCGCTGGTGCTGGCCCGGCTCGGCTATGGTCAGAACTCTCCGATCCGACCGTGACGGGAGGCTCATATGCGCCCAGACCATTCCGGCTATCTGCGCACCCCGACCATCCGCGGCGATGACGTGGTCTTCGCCTGCGAGGACGACCTGTGGCTGGTGCCGGCCACCGGTGGGCGGGCCTGGCGGTTGACCGCCGGGGTGGCCGAGGCGAGCGATCCCCGCCTGTCACCGGACGGCACCATGGTCGCCTACGTCGGGCGGGAGGAAGGCCCGGCTGATGTGTACCTCATGCCGGTGGCCGGCGGACCGGCCGAGCGCCTGACCTACTCCGGCGGGCTGACGGTGACCGCCGGGTTCGACCCGCAGGGTTGGATCGTCTACGCCACCGACGCCGACCGGCCGTTCTTCCGGGACCGCTGGCTGCACCGGATCAGCCCGGCCGGCGGCCTGCCGCAGATGCTGCCGCTGGGGCCCGCCAGCGCGGTGGACTACGCGCCGCACGGCGGAGTGGTGCTCGGACGCAGCTACGCCGACCCCGCGCGCTGGAAGCGTTACCGGGGCGGCCGGGCCGGCACCCTGTGGGTGGACGCGGACGGCTCGGGCGAGTTCCGCCCGCTGATCCGTCTCGACGGCAACCTCGCCACGCCGCGCTGGGTGGGCGAGCGGATCTACTTCCTGTCCGACCACGAGGGCGTGGGAAACGTCTACAGCTGCACCCCGGACGGGCAGGACCTGCGGCGGCACACCGACCACGAGGACTTCTACGCCCGCAACCTCGACGGGGACGGCCAGCGGCTGGTCTACCACGCCGGGGCGCGGTTGTGGCTGCTGGATCCGTCCGATGACAAGTCCACCCCGGTCGACGTACGCCTGAGTAGTTCCCGCACCCAGCGCAACCGCACCTTCGCCCCGGCCGGCACCCACCTGGACACCGCCACCCTGTCGCCCGACGGCGCCCGGTTGGCCATCACCACCCGCGGCAAGGCGTTCGGGTTCGGCAACTGGGCGGGCCCGGTGCGCCAGTACGGCGAGCCGGACGGCGTGCGCTACCGGCTGCTGACCCACCTGCACGACGGGGTGCGCCTGGTGGCCGCCGCCAGCGACGACGGCGAGCGCGAGCGGCTGCTGCTGTGGCGCGAGGACGGCAGCGTGCAGGATCTGGCCGAGGTGGACACCGGCCGGGTGGTGGCGCTGGCCGCCTCGCCGACCGCACCCCGCATCGCGCTGACCAACCACCGCAACGAGCTGGTGCTGGTGGACCTCGACGGCGCGCCCGCCACGACGCTGCTCGACCGCAGCGATCACGACCAGATCGCCGACCCGACGTGGTCGCCGGACGGGCGCTGGCTGGCCTACACCTGTCCGGGCCCGGCGAACACCTCGGCCATCAAGCTCGCCCGCGCCGACGACGCACAGGTGTGGCAGGTGAGCCGACCGGTGCTGCGGGACCGTCGCCCCGCGTTCGACCCCGCCGGGCGTTACCTGTACTTCATCGGCCAGCGTTTCCTGGACCCGGTGTACGATGAGATCCAGTTCGACGCCGGCTTCCCGCTCGGGTGGCGGCCGTACGCTGTGACCCTGCGCGAGGACACCCCGGCGCCGTTCCTTCCGGAGGTCCGGCCCCTGAAGGCTCCCGAGGCCGGCGGCGACGGCGACGAGGCGGTGACCGTCGACATCGACCTGGACGGCATCGAGCGGCGGGTGGTGCCGCTGCCGGTGCCGGAGGCCCGCTACGAGCGGGTGCTCGCCACCCGGGAGAAGGTGCTGCTGCTGTCCCGTCCGGTCAAGGGCACCCGGGAAGCCGATCTCCTCGGCGGTCCGGCGGCCGACAAGGTGCTGGAGGTCGTCGACCCGGACACCCACACGCGCGAGCAGGTGGCCACCGGCCTGACCGACGCCTGGCTCGGCCACGACCACCGCACCCTGCTCTACCGCGCCGGCGACCGGCTGCGGGTGGTCAAAGCCGGGGAGAAGCTCGACGACAAACCCGACACCGCCGGCCGCGACAGCGGCTGGATCGACCTGGACCGGGTCAGGGTGTCGGTGCACCCGCAGGCCGAGTGGCGGCAGATGTTCCGGGAAGCCTGGCGGCTGCAGCGCGAGGGGTTCTGGACCGAGGACATGTCCGGGGTGGACTGGGACGAGGTCTACCAGCGGTACGCGCCGGTGGTGGCGCTGGTCAGCACCCGCTCGGAGTTCTCGGACCTGCTGTGGGAGCTGCAGGGAGAGCTGGGCACCTCGCACGCGTACGAGATGGGTGGCGCCTACCGCACCGGTCCCGACTACCAGCAGGGGTTCCTCGGGGTGGACTGGGAGGTCGACGGCGACACCGGCGCCTACCGGATCGCCCGGGTGCTCGAGGGCGACCCGTGGTCGCCCGAGCACACCTCCCCACTCAACCGCCCCGGGGTCAACGTGCGCGCCGGCGACGAGGTGCTCGCGGTGGCGGGCACCCCGGTCAACGGTGCGGTGACCCCGCCGCAGCTGCTCGTCAACCGGGCCGGTCAGGAGGTGGAGCTGACGGTGCGGCGCGCTGGTGGCGAGCCGCGCCGCGTCACGGTGCGCCCGATCGCGGGCGAGCAGCAGGTGCGCTACCGCGACTGGGTGGAGGCCAACCGCCGGATAGTGCACGAGGCCACCGGTGGCCGGGCCGGCTACCTGCACATCCCGGACATGCAGCCGTGGGGGTTCGCCGAGTTCCACCGCGCCTTCCTGACCGAGTACGAGCGGGAGGCGCTGGTGCTGGACCTGCGGTACAACCGCGGCGGCAACGTGTCGTCGCTGCTGCTGGAGAAGCTGGCGCGCAAGCGGCTCGGCTACGCGTACGGCCGGTGGGGCCAGCCGCAGGGCTACCCGTACGAGTCTCCCCGCGGCCCGCTGGTGGCGGTGACCAACGAGGCCGCCGGCTCCGACGGCGACATCTTCAGCCACGCGTTCAAGATGATGAAGCTCGGTCCGCTGGTGGGCACCCGCACCTGGGGCGGCGTGATAGGCATCTGGCCCCGGCACCGGCTGGCCGACGGCACGGTCACCACCCAGCCGGAGTTCTCGTTCGCCTTCGACGACGTCGGCTGGCAGGTGGAGAACTACGGCACCGACCCCGACATCGAGGTGGACAACGCGCCGCAGGACTACGCCACCGGCCGCGACCGGCAGCTGCAGCGCGCGGTGGAGTGGGTGCACGAGGCGCTGGCCACCCAGCCGGTGCACACCCCGCGCCCGGCCGACCGGCCCCGGTTGACCCGCCCGCCGCTGCCGCCTCGACACTGACCGGGGCGGCGCGCGGCAACCGCAGCGGTGCCCCGCGGCGTCTGGTGGGTGACACGGGCCAGACTCGTTGACGAACAGGGGAGAGGCGATGGAGCGTCAGCTGCGGCGCTGGCTGCCGGTGCTGCTGGTGGTGCTGGCGCTGTCGCTGGCCGCGGTGGCCACCACCGGGCCCGGGGTGACCGGACGGACGCTGCCACCGCCCCCGCCCGGTCCCGAACTCGTCGAGCCCACCGGGGAGGAGGAGGAACCGGTCCTGCGGCCACCGGATCGGGCGGTCGACGACGACCGGCAGGAGAGCCGGGCGCTGGCGGTGCTCGCGGTGGTGTATGCGGTCCTGATGCTCCTGCTGGTGGTGAGCATGCTGGCCTATCTGGCGTTCCACTGGCTACGGGGGCTGCTCACCGAACCGGTCCACGAGCAGGCGGTCGGGGCGCCGGCCACCCAGCCCGGCGGGGCCGCCGCGGCGCAGGAGGTACGCGACGCGCTGCAGGCGGGCCTGGCCGACATCGACGCCGGCGGCGACGCCCGGCGCGCGGTCATCGCCTGTTGGCTGCGCCTGGAGCGGGTCGCGGCCGCGGTCGGCACCGCTCGGTTGGCGTCCGACACGCCGGCTGACCTGGTAAGTCGCCTGCTGTCCCGGTACCAGGTCAGCCGCGAGGCATTGGAGCAGCTCGCCGAGGCGTACCGCCGGGCCCGCTACGCGCCGGCGGAGGTCGGCGACGATCTGCTGCGGGTGGCCAGGCGGGCGTTGCGCGACGTGGACGCCGAACTCGCGCCGCTGGCCGACGCCGCACCCTGGAGCCGGCGATGAGCCAGATGCTGAGCGACGTGCTGCCGGAGACACCCCGTCGGCGCCGCCGCCTGGGCCGCAGCCTGGCGTTGCTGGTGCGGGGTCCGCAGATGCGCGGAGACCCCCGATCCTGGGCGTTGCGGGCGGCGGTGCTGGCGGCCGTGGTGTCCGCCGGTGCCAGCGGCCTGGTCTACCTGGCGCTCACGCTGGCGCTGTACCGGATCCCGTTCCCGCAGCTGTGGGCGCTGGCGTTCGCGCTCTTACTGGTGCCCTGGATGCTGCACGTGCTGCGCGGCCCGCCGGACCACCCGGACCCGTACCGCGACCCGGTCGCGGCTGAGCTTGGTACGCCACCGTTCACCCAGGTGGAGCGGTGGCGGCGGCGGCTGGAGGCCACGAGCGGCGACACGGAATGGTTCACCCGGGTGGTCCGGGCCCGGCTGGTGACCCTGGTGGGCCAGCGGTTGCGGCTGCGTCACGGGGTGCGCCTGGCGGACGAGCCCGCCCGCGCGCGGGAGATCCTGGGCGAGCCGCTGTACGAATTCCTCACCGAGCCGTTGCCGCGCACCCCGACGCCGCACGAGCTGGACCGGCTCATCACCCGCATGGAGGAGATCTGAATGAGTGACACATCGCCGCTGAGGCTGGCCGAGGTGAGCCGGTACGCGCAGGAGGTGCTGGACCAGGTGGGCACCGTCATCGTCGGCAAGCGCGAGCAGCTCGAACTGGTGCTGGCCGGCGTCCTGGCCGGCGGGCACGTGCTGCTGGAGGACTACCCGGGGCTGGCCAAGACGCTGGCCGCCCGGTGTTTCGCCCAGAGCCTCGGACTGGGCTTCGCGCGGCTGCAGTTCACCCCGGACCTGCTGCCGGCCGACGTGACCGGCTCCTACTTCTACGACCAGAAAACGCAGGAGTTCGTGTTCCGGTCCGGGCCGGTGTTCACCAACCTGCTGCTGGCCGACGAGATCAACCGCACGCCGCCGAAGACCCAGGCGGCGCTGCTGGAGGCGATGCAGGAGCACCAGGTCAGCGTGGAGGGCCGTACGTTCCTGCTGGAGGCGCCGTTCCACGTGCTCGCCACCGCCAACCCGATCGAGTACGAGGGCACCTACCCGCTGCCGGAGGCGCAGCTGGACCGGTTCCTGCTGCGGGTCTCGTTCGGGTATCCGGACCGCGACGAGGAGCGCACGGTGCTGCAGCGGCGCATGACCCGCCGCCAGGAGAAGGCGGTGCTGGAACCGGTCATCGACGCGGCCACGCTGCTGCGGTGTCAGCAGGCGATGGAGGATGTGGCGGTGGAGGACTCGGTCAGCGGCTACATGGTCGACCTGGCGGCCGCCACCCGCACCCACAAGCACGTGCAGGTCGGCGCCTCCCCCCGCGGTTCGCTGGCGTTGCTGCTCACCGCCCGGGCGCGCGCGGTGATGGCCGGACGTAACTATGTCACCCCGGAGGACGTCAAGGCGGTGGCGCCGGCCGCGTTGGCGCACCGGATCAGCCTCAGGCCGGAGATGTGGCTGCGGCAGGTGGATCCGGTCGACATCGTGGCCGAGGTGTGCGAGACCACGCCGGCGCCGCAGTCGGCGACGCTGCCAACCTACACCGCCTCGACCGCCGGTGGCGGGGCGGAGGCGACGGCGGCCGGTTCCGGCCCGGACGACGACGATCCGGTCTACCGGTACGCCGGCGGTGGACGGCGATGAACGCCGCCCCCGCCGAGCAGTCGACGAGCCGGCCGTGGCGCCCGACGCGGGCGTTGCGTCGCGGCGGCGCGCTGGCCACGGTGCCGCTGCTGGCAGCGGTGCTGATCGGGCAGGTGGAACTGGTGCTGCTGGCGGTGCCGTTCGCGGTGGGCACGGCGCTGTCGCTGGCCAGGCGCCCGGTGGCGGAGGCGCAGCCGTCGCTGTCGCTGGACCAGCCGACCAGTGTCGAGAACGGTGAGGTCAGCGCGCGGGTGCAGGTCGCGCGCGGCGACGACCGGGTGCCGCTGCTGTGTGTGGTCAACACCGAGGTGTCGGAGTGGATCCGGCTGCGGCACGGCGCCGGGCATTTCGCGTCCCTGCTCCGGGAAGCGGACACCAGCACGGTGCGGTTGACCGGCACCGCGAAACGGTGGGGCCCGCAACGCATCGGGCCGGCCACGGTGCGCCTCAGCGCCTGCGACGGGCTGCTGGTCGCGGAGCGGACCGCACTGCCGGCCGCGCCGCTGTCGGTATATCCGTTGACCGACATGTTCGACTCGGAGGAGATGCTGCCGCGCGCCTCCGGTGTCTCCGGCATCCACCGTTCCCGGCGCCCGGGCACCGACGGAGAGCTCGCCGACGTGCGGCTGTTCCAGGTCGGGGACCGGTTGCGGCGCATCAACTGGCGGGTCACCCAACGCACCGGCGACATCCACGTCAACTCCACGCTGTCCGAACGCGACGCCGACGTGGTGCTGGTGCTGGACTCCCGTCACGAGGCCGGGGTGTCCGGTGGGGTGGACGGGCCGGACAGCGTCGCCGACGCGACCGTGCGGGCGGCGGCGGCCATTACCGACTACTACACCCGGCAGGGTGACCGGGTGGCGCTGGTCGAGTTCGGCGCCCGACTGCGCCGGTTGCGCGCCGGCACCGGCCGCCGCCAGTTACTGGCGGCGCTGGAGTGGCTGGTCAGGTTGGACATCGATGTCCGAAACGTTGGCCGCGCGTACGCACCCGGTGGCCGGTTGTTCTCGACCGTGCTGCAGCCGCCGGGTGCCCTGGTGGTGGTGTTGACGCCGATGCTGGACGCGGAGAGCGCGAACATGCTGGCGGTGCTGGTGCGCACCGGGCGCTCGATGGTGGCCGTGGACACGCTGCCGGAGCGGATCCGTCCGGCATACCACGGGCCCTGGTCGCCGGCGGGGGCGCGGCTGTGGCGGCTGGAGCGCGAAAACATCATCGACCGGTTGCGCGGTGTCGGCGTCCCGGTGGAACCGTGGCGCGGTCGCGGCAGCCTGGACCAGATGCTCCGCCATGTGTCCCGGCTGGCCGTCACGTCTCGGGTGCTGGCGCGATGAGCGTCGGTGACCACGTGCTGGTGCGCCGGTTCCGCTACTATGCCCGCCGGCTGGACGCCTGGGCGCGGCGCGTCACACCCGTCGGGCTGGCGGTACGCGCGGTCGTCTGGCTCACCGGCGTCGCCGCGCTGGTGATCGCCGCCGCACCGGTCGTGAACCCGGTCGGTGGACTGGTGCTGGCGATGGTGCTGGCGAGCCTGGCAACCGGATGGCCGGGCACGATCTGGGTCGGCCTGCTCGAGTTCGCCGCGGTAGCGGCGTTGGTGGTGGCGGTCGGGCAGGGTGTGGTGTCGCTGGTGGAGGTCGGGCTGGTCGCCGCGCTGCTCTACCTGCATCACACCACCGCGGCGCTGGCCGCCCAGGTGCGCACCGACACGCTGCTGTCGGCCGCGGTGCTGCGCCACTGGCTGGCGCGCGCCGGTGCGGTGCTCGGCGTGTCGGTGGTGGTAGGCGCCGGCATCGTGGCACTGCCTGCCACGCAGACGGACTGGCCGCCCAGTGCGTACATCCTGGTGGGTGTGCTGGCCGCGACCGCGGCCGCCGCGGGACTGGCCTACCTGTTGTTGCGCCGGCCGGAGTCGGCCTGACCCGACCGGTGCGCCAGGTCCTGCTCCTCGGCGGCGGTACGGGTCACCCGGGCCAGCCAGAGCACCGCGGCGCCGGCCAGGAACAGCAGCAGCGAGCCGGTGGGCAGCCCGAACGGGCCGTGATACGCCTCGCCGGCGTTGGCCTGCCACAGCAACCCGAGCAGCGCCAAGAGGTAGCCGGCGGTGGCCACCGCGGTCTCCGGGCCGGTGCGCACCATCCAGGTCGCCGCCTTCGCCGGGATCGGCGGCCGGTGGCGCGGTGGCCCGGCCGCACGGGTCTCCATCCGGCCGAAGATCGCCACCAGCCCGGCCAGCACCACCGCGAGGATCATGATCCACGGAATCTGCCACCACAGCCACGCCGCCGATCCCACCGGCAGGCTGGGCAGCAGACCGGCCAGGTAGAGCCCGAGAGTGGCCAGCACGGCCGCCCCCATGTGCCACAAGAACAGGGTGAGGATGATCGCGTTGATGGCGACCACCACCGTCCACGGTCGGGTGCGTTGCAGCCAGCGTTCGCTGGGGCCGCGCAGGAGCAGCGCCAGCCCGAGCTGCGCGGTGGCCAGTGACAAAAGAGCCAACGTGGGCGGTGACGAGTTCTGCACGTCGGCGCCGGGCACCGTGACCATGCTGATCGGGTAGGGCCCGACCACGGTGAGCAGCACCACCGCCGCCAGGCCGCCGGTCAGCAGCGGCACCGACACCCGCGCCCCGGTGGGCAACCGGCCATCCTGCCAGCTGAAGCCGATCTGGTGGATGGCCAGCCAGGCGAAAACAAAGTTGCCGTACGCGAACGCCTCGTTGTGAAGGTTCAGCCGCAGCACGTCACCGACCAGCACCGGCACGAGCAGCAGCACCGGTACGGCCAGCCCGGCGCGACGGTGCAGCGCGTGCATGATCGGAGTCAGAAAGACCATAGCCAGGTAGACCACCAGGAACCATAGCGGCAGCGACGCCAGCCACACCGCCGTGCCGATCAGGTCCGGGTCCGCTCCCAGCCACAGCGCTACCACCGCACCGCCGCCCAGCACGACCAGTAACACCGCGGTGGGCTGCACCAGGCGGGCGCTGCGGTCGAGCAACCAGCCGGCGTCCACACCGCCGTCGCGACGGTGCGAGGTGAGCGACGCGGCGTTGGCGAATCCGCCGACGATGAAGAACACCGGCATCACCTGGAACAGCCAGGAAAGCGGATGCCCCCACTGCACCTCGACGAGCGCGCTGAACCCCTCGATGGTGTCCTCGGTGGGTTCCACCGCGATCACCAGCCAGTGGCCGATCACCACCGCCATGATCGCGACCGCTCGCAGCAGGTCGATGTGGCGTTCCCGCCGTGCCGGCGTACGCTCGGCGATCTCCCGCAGCCGGCTCACGTACCGGTCACCTCACGTGCGGGCGGCCCCCTGCCGGGAACCGCCTTCGACGATCATCCGGACGACTGGTCGGTGGTGCCGCCGCCGCCCGTCTCGCCCGGTGTGGGCGACGGGGCGCCGGACCGGCCGGTGACCCGGCCCGCGGCGTCGCGCGCGGTCGCTGCGGCGTTCTGCGCGACCTCGTTGGTCCGTTCCCGTGCCGCCTCCACGGCCTCGCTGGCCCGCTGCTTCACCGCCTCGGTGTCCATCTCCTGCATCCGGCGGCTGAGGATGACCGCCCCGGCGGAGCCGATGGCGATGCCCGCGGCCAGGCCCACCGCCAGCCACCGCCATGGGGAGGGCGGCTGTTCGCCGCGCAACGCCAGCGCTGCGGCGGCGGCGCGTTCCCGCGTGAGCGCACTCTGCCGTCGGGTGGTCTCGCCGGCCTGCCTGGCGCCCTGCTCGGCGGCGGCCACCAGATGCGACCAGGCCTCGCCCATCTCCTCGCGGGCACGTTGCGCGGCGTTCGACGCGGAGTGGTTGGCTGAGCGGAACATTCCTGCCACCTCCCGAAGGTGGGTCGAGCTGGCTACCATCCGTCCTCGAAGATCTCAGCCTACCCGCCGGAGGGTCAGCTCGAAACCTCCCCCGCGGCCGACTCGCAGGGCGCCGTCGCGCGAGGCCGGATTACGGCTGGTGGGAGTCTGCGTGGTGCGGGCCGGAAAGGCAGAATTGGCGCTTGGCAGCCGGCACGGCGGACCTAGCCTGGTGGCCATGGACACCCACGACCTGCTCGCCGCGGCCGCGACCCACGCGGCGACGTATCTCGACGACGTGGACACCCGCCCGGTGGCGGCCTCTGTGGACCACGCTGAGCTGCGCGAGCGGCTCGGTGGCCCGCTGCCGGCGCATCCCAGCGATGCCCACGGAGTGCTGGATGAGCTGGTCGCGGCGGTGGAGCCCGGGCTGGTCCATTCGGCCGGTGGCCGCTTCTTCGGCTTCGTTGTCGGCGGTGCCCTGCCGGTGTCGGTGGCCGCGGACTGGATGACCGCGGCGTGGGACCAGAACGCGGGAATCTATGTGCTGTCGCCGGCCGGTGCCGTGGTGGAGGAGGTCGCCGGTGACTGGGCGCGCGACCTGCTCGGGCTGCCGCCGGGGGTGTCGGTGGGGTTCACCACCGGCGACACCATGGCCAACCTGGTGGGCCTGGCAGCGGCGCGTTCCCGGGTGCTGGAGCTGGCCGGCTGGGATGTGGGGCGGCAGGGTCTGTTCGGCGCCCCGCCGATTGAGGTGGTGGTGGGAGCGCAACGTCACGTCAGCATCGGCGCGTCGCTCCGCTACCTGGGCCTGGGCAGTGAGCGGGTCCACGTGGTGCCCGTCGACACGCAGGGGCGGATGCGCGCGGACGCGCTCGGCACCGTGCTGCGGGAGCTGGCCGGCCGGCCACTCATCGTGTGTGCGCAGGCGGGCGAGGTCAACACCGGGGCTTTCGACCCGGTGGGCGAGATCTGCGACATCGCGCACGCGCACGACGCGTGGGTGCATGTGGATGGTGCGTTCGGGCTGTGGGCCGCGGCAGCGCCGTCGCTGCGGCACCTGACCGACGGGGTGGAGCGCGCCGACTCGTGGGCCACCGATGCCCACAAGTGGCTCAACGTCCCCTACGACAGCGGTCTGGCCTTCGTGGCCGATCCGGCCGCGCACCGGGCCGCCACCAGCCTGCTGACCGCCGACTACCTGGTGCGGGACGAGGTACGCCGGGACGCCTCGGACTGGGTGCCGGAGCTGTCGCGCCGGGCTCGCGGTTTCAGCGTGTGGGCGGCGCTGCGCCAGCTCGGGCGTGCCGGGGTGGCGGAGCTGGTGGAGCGTTGCTGCGCGCACGCGCGCCGGTTCGCCGAGCAGCTCGGGGCCGCCGGGCGGGTGGAGATCCTCAACGACGTCGTGCTCAACCAGGTGCTGGTGCGGTTCCTCGCCGACGACGGCGACCACGACGGGCACACCCGCGAGGTCATCGCCCGCGTGCAGTCCGACGGCACGTGCTGGATGGGCGGCACCAGCTGGCAGGGGAAGGCGGCGATGCGGATCTCGGTGTCGAACTGGTCCACCACCACCGAGGATGTGGACCGGTCGGTGGCGGCCGTGCTGCGCGCGGCCGGGCGCTGAGGTGGGTCAGCTGTCGGCGCCGGGCAGCAGCGGGCGGAGCAGCTCGCGCAGTTCCTCGGCGAAGTCGGGCGGGATCTCCCCGTCGTCGAGCAGATCCTCGATCTCCTCGAGCATGTCTTCGGCGGCCTCCCGGACCTTCTGGAGCCGCTCACCGGGTGCACGGTCCTTCTCAACCTCCTTATGGAGATCATCCAGTTCGTCCCATAGGTCATCGGCGGCGTCGCCGTCGATGCGACCCGAGTCCAGCGCCTCGACGATCAGACGCCGCAGGTCCGTGACGGTCTGCTCGGCGTGGCCCAGCGGCCCGGGTTGCGGCTGCGCCGGTGGCTCGGTCTGGGCTGGTGGCGTCATTGGTGACCCGGTCGCCGTATCGACGTCGGGAGCCGCCGCCCCGTCGGCGCTCGGGTCCGTACCTTGCAGGGCGGCATTGGCCAGCGCCAGGGTCAGCCCGAGGACCAACGCCCCCACCACCACGCTGGCCAGCACCAGCCATGTGCGATTGTGCACCGCCCTCGCCGCCGGCTGGTGCTCGATGCGGGTCTGATCGGGCGGGGTCCGCGGCGGCGGCGCGGCGCTTCCCACCGCGTACCGCAGCGGTGTGGCGATGGTGGGCTGGCCTCCGGGCACGGCGGTGGTCGGGTCGGGCACCCCCGCCGCGGTGGCCAGCTCGCCGGCAACCTGGTAGGCGGCCGGACGGCGCGCAGGGTCCGGCGACAGGCAGGAGGTGACCAGCGCGATCACACCCGGCGGCAGGTCGTGCGCGGCCAGCGCCGGGCTGCCGACCGACCTGCGCTGGTGCGCGTCGGCCGCGTCGGCCCAGCTGACCATCCTGGCCGGCGGGTGCCCGGTCAGGCACTCGTGCAGCAGCACCCCGAGCGAGTACACGTCGTGGGCGGGGTGGGCCGGCGCGCGCCGCAGGCGTTCCGGTGCGGCATAGGTGGGGGTGCCGACCAGCATCTCCCGGTCGGCGGCGCCAACCAGGGCGGCGATGCCGAAGTCGAGCACCTTGGCCCCTTCAGCAGTGAGCACGACGTTGCCCGGTTTGACGTCGTGGTGGACCACACCGGCCTGGTGAGCGGCGGCCAGCGCCCCGGCGACCTGGGCACCGACCCGGGCGGCCTCGCGCCAGTCCAGTGCGCCGCCGGCCAGTTGGTCGGCCAGACTCCGGCCCTCGACCAGCTCCATCACCAGGTACGGCGCGCGGGCGCCGCCCGGCAAGGGCGCCTCACCGTAGTCGTACAGCCGGGTCAGGTGCGGGTGGGTGAGCTGGGCCGCAGCGCGCGCCTCCTGCCAGGTGGCCTCCCGCAACGCCGGGTCGGCGGCCAGCTCGGCGGAGAGCATCTTGACCGCGACCGGGCGGCCCAGCACCTCGTCGGTGGCGCGCCAGACCTGCGACATGCCGCCGACACCGATCCGCTCGATAAGGACGAATCGGTCATGTAGGCGTAAACCAGGGGCGATGGTCGGCATGGCAATCAATGTGCAGCCTACCCTCGCACCGGCCGACACCCGGTGGGGTGGTCAGGGCACACGGAACCGGCGGCGGCCGCAGCGTCGGTGCGGGCCACCACCGTAACCATTCACTAGGGGGATTTCGTAATGGTGTGTGCACTCAACGCATAGGACAATCTCGACATAGACCAGGGCCTTGCACCCGCCGGGCCGACGGAAAGCTGTGCGGATGTCTATTGTCGACAGCCCAGCGGCCGTAGCCCGGCCGGCCTGGGGCGGTGCCTACCCGTCCAGAAGGTGATCACATGGCAAGCGTACGCATCGTCTACGACGATCAGGCCGGCGTGTTCGAGAGCCGGGCGGGATTGCCGGAGGAGGTCGCCGCCCGGGTAGCGGCAGCGGTACGCCGTCACGGCGAACTGGGCGCCGACGACCTGCTCGTCGAGGTCGGTGCCGGCACCGGTGTGATCGGACAGTGGCTGGCGCGGCCGCCAGGGCGCTACCTCGGCTTCGACAGCTCCCGGGCGATGCTCGAGGTGTTCCGGCCCCGCCTGCGCCCAGGTGCGGTGGCGACCTTGCTCTACGCCGACGCCGACCGTTCCTGGCCGGTACGCACGGGTAGCGCATCAGTGATCTTCGGGTCGCGGGTGCTGCACCTGCTGCACCCTGAGCACGCGGTACGCGAGATCCGGCGGGTGGCGCATCCGCGTGGCGCGGTCCTGCTGTGCGGTCGGGTCGAACACAGCCCGGACTCGCCGCGGGCGCGTGCCCGCGCCAAGCTGCGGGACCTGCTGGCCGCACACGGGCTGCAACCCGGCCCGACCGGTGGGCGCCCACAGCGGCTGCTGGCACTGGCGCAGGCCAAGCGCGCTGCGCCACTGCCGTCGCAGGTCGCCGCCGCTTGGCCGGAGACGGTCACGGTCACCCAGGTCATCAACTGGTGGCGCGGCAAGACGTCGATCGGTGGGGTCAACCCGGCGCCGGCGGTGGCGGAGAAGGTGCTGGTTGCGCTCACCGCATGGGCGGTCGACACGTACGGGGATCCGGCGCCCGCGGTCACCACCGAGACCCGCTACCTCCTGGAGGGAGTACGACTGCCTCCGGCCGCGCCGGCCACCGGTGCGGAGCGTATGGATCCCCGACCCGCAGAGGAGTGACACACGTGAGCGACACGATACTGACCGAGCTGGGCGAGAGGCTGGTGACCGGCTCGCTGAGCGATGACGAGCTGCTCGCCGACACCGGTACCTCTCCGCCGGTGCACATCCTGCCCGATGCCAATGTGGTCAAGGTGGGCGGGCAGAGCCTGATCGACCGTGGCCGCGCCGCTCTGTTCCCGGTCATCGACGAGCTGGTGGCCAACCTTTCCGAGCACAAGCTGATCATCGGGTGCGGTGCCGGCACCCGGGCGCGGCACGCGTACAGCATCGGGCTCGACCTCGGGCTGCCCACCGGCGTGCTCAGCGTCCTGGGCACCTTCGTGAGCAGCCAGAACGCGCGCATGGTCCACTATCTGCTGGCCAAGCACGGCATACCTTTCATCGAACCGGCCGGCTTCGCCCAGCTGCCGCTGTACCTGGCGCAGCGGCGTGCGGTGGTGTTCTTCGGCATGCCGCCCTACACGTTCTGGCAGCGCAACCCGGAGACCGGGTCCGGTCGCATCCCGCCGCACCGCACCGACACCGGGGTCTATCTCGTCTCCGAGGTGTTCGGCGCCCGCAGCATGATCTTCATCAAGGACGAGCGGGGGTTGTACACCGCCGATCCGAAGAAGGACCCCGATGCCACCTTCATCCCCGAGATCACGGTCTCGGAGCTGAAGGAGCGTGACCTGCAGGACGTGGTGGTCGAGCGCGCGGTGCTGGAGCTGATGGAGACCGCCACCCACAGCCGCCGCATCCAGATCGTCAACGGCCTGGAGCCGGGCACCATCACCCGCGCACTCAACGGCGAACACGTAGGGACGGTGATCACCAGTGACTGAGCGCCCGGATCAACGACAGCACCTGACCTCTTTCCTCATGCGGGAGAGCCTGCTCGACCGGGACGTCCAGCGCCGCACCGAGGTGCCGGTGTTCCGGATGCTGCCGGACTCCTATGTCATCAAGGTCGGCGGGCGTTCGGTCTTCGACCGTGGCCGCGAGGTCGTCTATCCGGTGGTGGAGGAGCTGTCCGCCGCGCTCGACGACGGCCACAAGCTGATCTTCGGCACCGGCGGTGGCGCGCGCACCCGGCATGTCTTCTCGATCGGCATCGACCTCGGCCTACCCACCGGGGTGCTGGCACAGCTGGCGGCGGCCGACACCCTCGGCACCGCGCACATGCTCGGCACGTTGCTGGCGCCCAAGGGTGTGGTGGCCATCCCACCGGAGATCTTCGGCCACCTGCTGCCGCTGTTCCTGCGCGCGGTGCCGGGGGTCATCTACAACGGGTTGCCGCCGTACTCCATCTGGGAGCACCCCCCGAAGATCGGGCGGATCCCACCGCACCGCACCGACGCCGGCTGCTTCCTGCTGGCCGAGTGTTTCGGCAGCCGCGAGCTGATCCTGCTCAAGGACGTCGACGGCCTGTTCGACGAGGATCCGAGGCGCAACCCGGACGCGGTGTTCATCCCGGAGATCACCGTTGGCGAGATCCGGCGTCGGGCGTTGCGCTCGTTGCCGTTCGACCCGGTCATCCTCGATCTGCTGGAGCACGCGCGGCTGATCAAGCAGTTCCGCATCGTCAACGCGCTCGACCCGTCCACGATCCGGGCGGCACTGGCCGGGGAGAAGGTCGGGACGGTCGTCCACGCCGGCTGAGCCAGCGTGCCTGCCCGGGCGCCCGCCCCTTTGCGGCGATCTTGGACGCTGATGGCCCCGATGGCGGCTCCCAGCGTCCAAGATCGCCGCAAAGGGGGGAGGCGAGGGGGAGGGGATCTGGGTGGTGACCGGAGTCAGGAGACCGGCACGTCCACCTGGACGGTGACAGTGTCGATCTCGGTGGTGCGCACGACCACCGTCAGCACCCAGTCGCCGGGCACCGGCAGGGTGGCATCGACGGTCTCGAACAGGCCGGGTCCGGAACGGGCCATCTCCACCGGCAGCGACCCCGGCCCGTCCTCGCCGCCGTCGGGCGGGTGGAACGTTCCCCACACCTCCGGCGCGTCCCAGGGGCTGTCCTGCGGGTCCACGAGCTCCACCACCACCCGGTTCTCGCCGACCCAGGCGGGGTCGACCAGCACCTGCACAGTGCCCTCCAGGCCCACCGTCACCTCGTCGAGCACCGGGCCGTCGCGGGAGGTCTCCAGTGCCTCGGCAGCGGTCACCACCGTCCCGGGTGGGGTCGCCACCAGCACCGAAGCCACCGCCAGCACTGCGACCGCGGCGCCGGCCTCGAGACGTACGGTGTGACGCAACTGCGTGCGCGCCGACTCCTCACCGGCCTGCGCGTGGCGGGCCGCCCGCCTGCGGGACCGGCTCGCCTGCTCGGTCAGGTCCGGTGCCACCATCTGCGCGTACCGGCGCTGCACCACTGACCGGGACATCGCACCCAGCCAGAGCAGCAGCCCCATTGCGGCCAGCTTGAAGGCGAGCAACCGGCCGTACGGGGTACCGAGCAACGCCTCGAAGGTCCCGACCCGCCGCCAGGCCACGTACGTGCCGGTCACCACCAGCGTGGCCACCGCGGTGGTGGCCAGCAGGGAGAACCGGCGCAGCATCGTCGCGACCTCGTCGGTCGGCAGCACCACCGAGCGGGGAAGGATGCACGTCAGCACGATGGCCAGGCCGCCGAACCAGGTCGACATGGCCACCAGGTGGGCGACTTCCGCGACCGGGTCGAGCCAGCGGTCAGAGGTGGCGGCGTGTCCGGTGCCGATCCAGGTGGCCGGCATCACCAGTCCGATGGCGAGCGCACCGGCGGCGGGTGCCGCGGTCGCCGGCCGCAACGGCCGGAACACCAGCGCCGCCGCGGCCACCACCAGCGCGAGCCGGGCCAGCACGTAGCTGCCGTAGTCGGTGTCGATCGTGGCCGACAGCAGCCCGGGGTCGGCGACCGAGGGCAGGGAACGGCCCGCGCCGTACGGACCCTGCAACAGCAGCACCGCCACGCCTCCGGCCAGGCTGGCGGCCCATCCGATCGTCACCAGCCGCCGGGCGCGACGGTTGACCCAGCCGCCCGGCCAGCACAGGACGAACACCGCCAGCCCGCCGGCCAGCAGCGCCAGCCCGGCGTAGCTGACCCAGCGGGCGCCGGCGAACACCGCGGCGACCGCCGGGTCCTCACCGGCGAGGTCGACTTCGTCCAGCGAGCCGGCGGCCATGCCGACCCCGAAGGCGAGCGCGCCGGACACCGGATGGGAGTCGGCCGAGATCACCCGGTAGACCACCACGTACCGGCCGTCGGCGAGCTCGTCCGGCACCGGCAGCACGACCGTGGTCTGGTCGTCCGCCGCGTGCCGCGCCGGATCGGTGCTCACCACCGCGCCGCCGGAGTCGCGCAGGCTGACCCCGTCGGGCGCGATGGTGACCTGTTCATCGAACCGGAGCCGGATCTCCGCCGGCGCCTCGTCCAGTTCCGCCCCGTGCGCCGGACTGGTGGCGACCAGGCTGGCGTGCGCGAAGGCGGGCGAGCCGGCGGCAGCCACGCCACCGCCGGCGAACAGGAGCGCGGCGGCGAGCCCGATCAGCCGCCGGACTCGCCGCCGCGTCCACATAGTTACCTCCTAGTCGTTACGGGAGCGGGATGACGTCGGAGCTGCCGGGCTGTTGCACCCGGAAGATGCCCCACAGCCCGGCGGCCGTGAACGGCTGCCGGCTGTCCCGGTAGGCGTAGTCGCCCGTGAAGGCGTTGGTGCCACCGGCACCGCCGACCACCCAGGCATCCAGTGTCTGCCCGGCGGTGAAGGTGCGCGAGGTCATCAGCTGCGAACCGTCCATGTCGGGCTCGAGCGGGTACACGTGACCCGACACGACGAACGAGTGCAGCTGATCCGAGGCGCCGACGCCGACGCGGAAGACCACCCGGTCGCCGGCCTCGGCCAGCAGCACCGGGGTGGCCGGGTCACCGTGCACCACCGAGCTCATCGAGCTGTGGAACGGCGCGTCGACCTCGAAATCACCGTCGAACCAGGCGGGCTCGTCCGGGTCGTTCAGGTCGAGGTGACCGGGTGCGTTGGTCAGCCCGATCCGCTCCGTCAACGGCGCGGAGTTGTAGCTGACGTGGGTGAACCCCTTGTCGAAGGAACCGTTGTTCTCCATGGTCCCCGTTGGGGCACCGGCGATCGGCGCCGGCCGCAGGGTCGGCTGCCCGCCACCGGCCTCGCGTGGCGGGTTGATGCCACTGCCGGCGATCACGTCGTAGTACGGCACGACGCTGCGCGAGAAGTGCTGGTCCGTGGTGTGCAGGGTCAGCGCGAACTCGCGGAACGCCGGAGCGTCCGGCGGGTCGATGACCGCCTGGCTGGCGGTCTGGCTGGTGCCGAGCTGTTCACCGGTGACGCTGTCGTACCAGGTCGATCCCTGCGGTTCGACGATCAGCATCCCGTACGCGCCGTGACGCAGCGACGCCGGGCTGCCCAGGTTCTGGAACAGCGTCGTGCCGACCTCGACGTCCGCGTAGAACCGGTAGGTGCGGTTGTGGCCGGAACCGACGGTGCTGTCGTGGTTGAGCCCGATCGCCGCACCACCGTGCAACTGCCGGTTGGTGGGCAGCATGCTCAGGTCGAAGCCCGCCCGGGTGCCGCCGTACAGCGAGTCCGGGTCGATCTGGTTCTTCAGGTTGATGCTGACGCAGTCACCCTGGTTGACCCGTAGCACCAGCGGCTCCACCGGTTTCTGGCCGGTCCGGATCGGATCGACGTCGGTCGACAGCGCGTACACGATGCCCTCCGTGTCCGGGAACGGCTGGGTGGGCAGCGTGTGGTCGAACGCGACCACACTGTAGGTACGCGCTGGCGCGTCCGACGGGCACGGGTCGGTCCGCCCGGTCACCCGGCCCCGGGTGGCCCGAGGTGGGTTCGGGCCGGGATCGGCCTGCGGGTTCTCGGCCGTGTTCGGCTCCAGCACCGGGAAGCCCGACCCGGTCGGCGGGGTGTTGTCCGGCAGGCGCTGCAGGTCCGGCTGTGCGGTGTCGTGCACCCGGAAGATGCCCCACGCGCCGCTCTCGAACGCGAAGTTGCGCGTGCTGTGGTACAGGTAGTCGCCCGGCATGCCGAGCGGCCCTCCCGCACCGCCGTCGAGCACGTAGTCGAAGCGCTCCGAGATACCGGTCACCGCGGTGTCCATCAGCTGGGCGTCCTCGTTGAACCGCTCCATACGGAACCGGTGGCCCTGGAACCGCAGCGCCTCGCCACGCTCGCCGAGGCCGATGGTCCGGATGACGACGTCGTCACCGGCGTACGCCCGGAACAGCGGCGTTTCCGGGTCGCCGTACTTCACCGACGAGAACACGTACGGGTCGACCGTGGTGACGGTAGCCGCCACCGTGTCCTCGTTGGTGCCGGAGGCCCCGTCCCGGCTGAAGGCGTTTCGACACGAGTTGTTCGCGTCGAAACCGTTGAACTGGAACCGCTGCATCGTGGTGTCCGGATCGACGTTCAACGGCTCCCCGGTGTTCTCGTTGACCACCAGGTCACCGGGTGGGGTGCGTTCCCCGAGCGGTGCCGCCCGTAGGTTGATGGAGCCCTCCTCACACTCCTGTCCGAATATGAAGTTGTTCTGGGCCTGGACTCCGGTGCGCCCGTTGTGCAGGAACACCATGAACTCCCGGAACGAGCCGGACTGCCCGACCCCGACCGAGGCGTCCGCGGGCGCGTGGACGTCCACGATGGTCCCGCTCTTCACCTCCTCGCCGGTGACCGGGTCGTGGAACGTCGAGCCGGGCGGCTCGATGATGTGGGCGGCGAACAGGCCGTTGGCCCAGGAGATGATGCCGTCCACGTGGTCGTGCCAGAACACGGTGCCGGAGTCGACGTCGGAGTACCACCGGTACTGGACGAACTCCACCGACACCCACACGCCGGCCTCGTGGCTGTTCTCCAGCGGACGGTCGAAGACCAGCTGGTTGCCGTTGATGGCCTCGATGGTGCGGATCTCGATGTTCTCGGTGCCGAGCCCGACCGAGATCGCGATACCGGGCCGCAGCCCGTCGGTGTGGTTGACCGTGACGGTGTCGGGGGCGTCCACACTCTCCAGCACGCGACCCTCCCGCTGGGCGGGGAAGATCGACTGCTCGTAGCTGAGCCCGGTGATGACGCCGTCCGAGGCCAGCGGGTCGAACTGCACGAAATGGGTGTGCATGTTCGTCTTCGCCAGCTCCTTCAGGCCGTTGTTCACACGGTCCTCGTTGTCGATCTCGTTGCCGAAGGTGACCGCGACGCAGTCACCCACATTGGAGCGGATCACCAGCGGGTCCGCCGGCCGGTCACCGTTCAGCAGGTCGTCCTTGTCCTCGTTGAGCACGAACAACATGCCGCCGGGGTCGACCTCGCGGGCCGTCATCGGGATGTCCACGCTGACGGAGGTGATGTCGAACTCCCGCACCGGCGCGTCGGCCGGGCACAGCCCGTCCGGACGGTCGTCGCTTGCGGTGTCACCCAGCCACGGCGCACCCGAGTGCTCGTTCGGCGAGAACGGTGGCCGTTGCCCAAGGTGCGGTTCCAGCATCGGGAACGCCGGCCGGCCGTTCGTCGGGTTGAACAGGATCGGGTTGCGCTGGCCCGGAGTGTCGGAGCGGTAGTTCTCCCACACCCGTTCGTCGTCGGGCTCGCCGACGTAGACCGGCGCGTCGTCCGGACCGCTCTTGAGCCAGTCCCAGACCGTCGCGTCGTGCTTGTCGAAGCGTGCGCCCTGCGGCGGCAGCTGGCTCTCCACCAGCGTCTCCAACCCGACCTGGGTGTCCGGATCGGTGACGTCGGCGTCGAGCACCACGGTGCGCCCGTTCTGCAGCTCAGTGCCGAGCAGGGCCGCGGTGTTCACCGCCTCCGGCGGTGCCACCGCGCCGGGCAGTGGTGCCAGGTCGTCCTGGACGGTGTCGAACACCCGCCAGAAGCCCCACATGCCCGCGATGTAGTGATGGGCGATGTGGCAGTGGTAGAGGTAATCCCCGGCCGCCTGCTGGCACCCGCCGGCGCCGCACTCGTGCTCGAGGTTGAACGACTCCTCCGGGCTGATGGTCTGCGAGTCCAGCCGGATCGACTGCGCGTCCTGGATCGGGACCTTGCGCAGACCGCCGTCCATGTCAGTGTCGTCGGCGTCGGGGTTCTGCCGCCACCGGGTCGCCCCACCGTGCAGGTGGTGCACGTGCAGCTGCTCGAACCCGACGTGGGCCAACCGGGTCTTGGTCGGCTCACCGAGGTAGGAGCGCGGCATCGGCGTGGCCGGGTCGCCGTAGGTGTAGGAGCTGTAGGTCAGCGACTTGTTGTCGACCTGCTCCCGCACGGCGTCGGCGTTGCTGCCGCCGGCCTCGCCGACCAGCGCCGTCTCGTGCTGCAACCGCCGGAAGAACGACTCCGACCGGTAGTTGAGCGCCCGGCTGCCGGGCCGGTACGAGTTGGTGTTGCTGCCCCGGAAGAACGGCGTGTTGACGTTCGGGTTCTGCCGGTCGACCATCGGCAACGCGCCGCCGATGATGCGCGGCTCGTCACTGGTGTCGAACGGGTCCTCGATCGGCTGAGCCGCACCGAAGAAGCTCTCCCGTAGCGGACGACGCAGCACGTAGCCCTCGTCGCCGATCTCGTGGTAGAGGATGGCGAACTCCCGGAACGTGGTCTGGCCGGGAGCCTCGATCATGGCTTCCCAGTTGCTCCAGGTCGGATCGTCGGTGACGTCCTCGCCGGTGACCGGGTCGAACCAGCGCGCGCCCTCCGGCTCGGCGATCAGCGCGCCGAACAGCCCGTGTGCGGTGAGCTGGCTGCTCTCCCCGCCGCTGCGGAACACCTTCGTGCCCTCACCCATCGCCGGGTCGAGGTAGAACCGGTACTGCACGGTCTCCCCGGGTGCGGCCATCGCCGAGGCGCCGGAGTTGCCGACCTCCTGGCCACCGTCGCCGCCCGCGGCGTCGTACGCGGTGCCCTGCAGGTCGATCGACACGCTCGGGGCCCCGCCGGGGAACTCGAACATCCGGTTCGCGGGTCCGCTCACCGGCGCCCGCTCGATGTCGTTGCGCAGGTTGATGACCACGCACTCACCCAGCCGGGCCCGCATCACCAGTGGCTGGATCAGGTCCTGGCCACTGAGCCCGAGCGAGACCATCCGGGCGTCCGGGTCCTGCTCGACCTGTTCCTGCCACGGCGTGACGATCTCGCCGGTGTCCGGGTCGACCTCGTCCTCGGTGGTCGAGGCGGCCCGAAGCGCCGCCTCCTCCGCCCGGAGGTCGGCCAGGTTGTCCTGCAGGACGTACATGTAGCCGAACGGGTCGTTGTCGCCATGCCGGTTGATGGTGATCTCGACGTCGATCGCCGCCACGTCGTACGTCCGCTGCGGCGCGCCGTCGCATCCGAGCGGCGTGGTCGCCGCCGCTGGCGAGGCAGGCAGGAACGCCGCCACGCCCATCGTGGCCACCAGCGCGCCGGCGGCCGAGACCGCCGCCGCCGGCCGGCGGGACCAGCGCAGGCGTGCCTGCAACCGCCGGCGCGCCGACCGGTCGGTGAGCAGCCGGTCGAGCGCGACCGCCAGCAGCGCCGCGGCCAGCACGGCCGGCCAGGTCTGCAGGGCGGTGGTCACGCCGAAGCCGGCCAGTTCGGCCGCGCCGGTCGCCGCATGGTGGTGGGCGGCGGTGGCGGTGGCGGTGCCTACCACGGCGTGGCCGTACGCCTGCACCGCCGCCAGTGGAGCGAGCAGCAGCGTGAAGGCGGCGGCGGCCACCGCGGCGCGGGTCACCATGCCGGTGCCGAGCTGGAACCGCCGGCGCAGCGCGTCAGCGGCCCAGATCGCCGCTCCGGCGAACGGGACGGCGAGCAGCACGTCGAGTCCCAGGAACGGCATGTGGGTGGCGAGGGAACCGCCGGTGCCGTGTACCACACCGTGCACCCACAGCATCGCGCCGAGGGCGATCGCCGTGGCAAACAGCAGGTGGCGCCACGTATGGTGGTGGGGGTTGTCGGCCTGCCGGTCAGGCTTGCGTCTGCCCGGGGGCCGGGTTGCTCGTCTATGTGACGGCTCGCGCATGGTAGAACCTCCTCGTTGGGGGCGCGAGACATATCCGGTCGCGCAGCGGGCCACAGCCTCCGCCGGTGGTTGCCGCCACCGGCGGACTTATGTGCCCGCCGCGGTGACGCGGCGCCCCGGGCAGGGTGACCGTGGCGCGCGTCAAGCGATGTGGCGGACCTCCTCTCCTCGGGGGCGGTTGTCCCGTCGTGACGGGAAGCTCAGTGGTGGTGCTCGGGCGCCTCACCGGGTGTCGGCACCTGGATCAGGACCGTCTCGTTGTCCCGGGTCCACCGCAGGAACAGTGGTGGGAGATCGTCGGTGGCGGAGACCTCGATGTCGAAGTAGAGGGTGGCGTTCAGGGCCGTGCCCGGAGCGAGCCTGCCCAGTTGACCGACCGTGTCGGCGCGAAGCGGGAAGGGCTCAGCATCTCGACCGCGGGCCAGGGTGAACTCGTCGACCAGGCTGAACTCGTACAGTCGGGACGCCGTGTTGGTGAGTGTGACCCGCACGCCCAGCCGTACCTCGCCGCCGGTCGGTGCGCCGGGCATCATTTCGTCCGGCATCAGGAACCCGCCCTCGCCGTCCTCGACGTGGTCCATGAACGTCCACTCGGCGCTGTGGACCTCGACGAGGGCGCCGTCCATGCGCGCGGTGGTGCCGGCGGCGGTGGCGGTGCTGCCGGTCAGGGAGCTCCATGCGACCAGGCTCAGGCTGGCCGCTGTCAGCACCGCGACCGTGCCGGCGAGCGCCGCACGGCGTCCTCGAGGTCTCACGGTGGCCTCCGGGGGTTGAAGCCGTCTGTGACCTTGCCGCGTACAGCGCGAAATATCGCGCTGAGTCGCTGCGAGGTGATCCACAGTGTATGGCTGTCCTGGGCCGGCCAGGTATGGCGTGGTTCCCCTAGTGCGCCGCGTCGGGACTGGAACTGGTCGATGGTTCGATCAACCCCAGCTGGTAGGCGGTGGCCAGAGCCTCGCCACGACTGTTGGTGCCGAGTTTGCGGTACAGGCGGGTCTGCGTGTTCTCCACCGTCTTAGGGGCGATGCCGAGTTCCCGCGCGGTCTGCCGAATTGTGTGCCCTTTGGCGATGTGCACGAGGATCTCCCGTTCCCGCGGGGTCAGCCGGGGAGCGGTGGCCCGGCGCGAGGGCCGGGTGGGGTGCGTCCGCGTGGGCGCGATGCCGAGCGAGATCCCCTGCGCGACCGCGGACCCCTGGTTGTCCACGCCGAGCTTGGTGTAGATACGACGGCGGTGGTTGTCGACGGTGTGTGTGCTGATCCGCAGCAGTTGCGCGATGTCGCCGGTGGTGTGGCCAGCGGTGATCAGCGACGCGATGGCCATCTCCCGGTCGGTGAGCGCCTGGCCCTCGCCGGCTGGCGTGGTGGAGTCGCGTTCGCCCGCTCGGCAGCGGACCACTCTCGACATCGCGTCCAGTCCCGCGGACCCGGGCACCAGCGCGGCGATGTCGTGCTCGGCGGCGATGGCGATCGCCTCCGGCGCCACCGTCGTGTAGATGACGACCGGTTCCACCTCCGGGTGCCGTCGGCGGAGCTCGGCCAGCGCCTGCAGGGTCGGCGGACCGAGCCGCTCGACCTCGACCACCGCGACGTGCGGCGACGTCAAGGCGCACAGTTGCACTAGGCCATCGACCGTGCCTGTGTGACCGACGATCACGAAGCCGGGTTGACCGGCGAAGTAGGTCGCCAGCGCCTCGCGGGCGAGCCGACAGTTACCGAATATCGCGAGGCGGATCGTTGGTGCGTGGCTGTCTCCCATAGTCAGCCCTTCAGCGAGGGTGTCGGCGGCCCCTGATGTTAAGTTATGTTAACCGATACGAGCGGGATTCGGGATAGCATCGAAGGTGCGAGTCCAAATCAGATTCGGTCGATCAGTGGTCGCATGTGTCGGCAACCACAGTGGGCATCTGGCCGGCCGGGCAGTGGCGGGCCGGGGGTACCGTCGCGGTCGATGGCGCTTCCTCCGCATGCCGACCCCGGCCAGCCCGACGTGCGCGGCCCGGGACGGTATCTGTGGTGGCTGGTGGCCAGCCAGCCGTGGCGGGTGCTGCGGGGCGCCCTGTGGGCCAGCGCCTGGATGGTGGGCCTGGCGCTGCAGCCGTACCTGATCCGCGGCGCCATCGACCAGGGGCTCGAAGCGGCCGACCGGCGGGTCCTCGCCTGGTGGGCGGCGGCGGTGGTGGTCCTCGGGATCGCCGTGGCGGCGGTCGGGGTGGCCCGTCACCGCACCATGACTTTCGTGCGCACCGACGCCAACTTCCGTACGGTGCAGGCGGTGACGCGGCACGTGGTGCGGATCGGCGCGGTGCTGCCGCGGCGCGTGGCCACCGGGGAGGTGGTCACGATCGGGACCACCGACGTCATGCACATCTCGCAGGTGCTCACGATCACCGGACCCGGTGTGGGGGCGTTTGTCTCCCTGGCGGTGATCGCCGCGCTGGTGTTGACCATCTCGCCGCTGCTGGGCGCGTTGATCCTGCTGGGGGTGCCGGCGGTGACGCTGGTGGTCGGCCCGTTGCTGGGCCGCCTGCGGCGGGCGGAGACGAGCTACCGCCACCGGCAGGGTGAGCTGACCGCGCACGCCGGCGACATCGTCGCCGGGCTGCGGGTGCTGCGCGGCATCGGTGGTGAGCGGTTGTTCGCCGACAACTACCGCCGGCGGTCCCAGGACCTGCGGGCGGAGGGCTACCTGGTGGGCGCCGTGGCGAGCTGGATCCGGGCACTGGCGGTCGGGCTGCCGGCGCTGTTCGTGGCGCTGGTGGTGTGGCTGGCTGCCCGCATGGCCGCCGAGGGCGCGATCAGCCTCGGCGACCTGGTCGCGGTGTACGCCTACGCCGCGGTGCTGGTTATCCCGGTGACGTTCATCATCGAGGGCAGCTACGGCCTGGTGCGCGGCCTGGTCAGCGCCCGGCGGGTGGTGGCCCTGCTGCGGCTGCGTCCGGACGTGGCAGAACCTGACGACCCCGCGGCCCCACCACCCGGCCTGGCCGAGCTGCACGACCCCGACTCCGGCCTGACGGTGCGGCCGGGTGAGGTGCTCGCCGTCGCCGGTGCCGACAGCGCCGCGGTGACGGCTCTGGCTGACCGTCTGGGGCGGTATGTCGAGTCTGCGGTGACGTACGGCGGGGTGCCGCTGCGGGACCTGGCCATGTCGGAGGTCCGGCGCCGCATCCTGGTCGCCGAAGGCGGCACCCACCTGTTCGCGGGCACGTTACGTGAGATGCTCCGCCCGGGGCGCGACGTCGATGAGGCCGCCTACGCGCGGTGCCTGTGGGCCGCGGCGGCCGACGACATCGTGGAGGGCCTGCCGGAGGGCCTGGACTCGGCTGTCGACACCCAGGCGCGCACCCTGTCCGGCGGCCAGCGCCAGCGGGTGCGCCTGGCCCGGGCGCTGCTGGCCGACCCGGAGGTGCTGGTGCTGCTGGAACCGACCTCGGCGGTGGACGCGCACACCGAGGCCGCGATCGCCGACCGGCTGGCAGCGGTGCGGGGCGGCGCTCGTGCCACCGTGGTCGTCACCACCTCACCGCTGTTGCTCGACCGCGCCGACCGCGTCGCCTACCTGGACGCTGGGCGGATGGTGGCCACCGGCACCCACGCCGAGCTGCTGGCCACCCAGCCGGACTACCGCGCGCTGGTGACCCGCGGCGCGGAACCGGATCCGGCAGCCGCCGGGGTGGCCGGGTGAACGGCGGGCACGCCGGCGTCCGGTTGCCGGTGGCCGATCGTGCGCGGGTGCGCCGGGAGGCCTGGCGGCTGCTGCGCCACGACCGGTGGGCGCTGGCGGCGGTGGTGTCGCTGTACTGCCTGGCCGCCCTGGCCGGGCTGGCCGGTCCGTGGCTGATCGGGGAGATCGTGGACCGGGTCCAGGCGGGCGCCGGGGCCTCGGCGGTGGACCGGTTGGCGCTGGCGATCGTCGGCTTCGTGATCGTGCAGCTGCTGCTGGAGCGCACCGCCCGCCTGCTGGGGCACCGGCTCGGCGAGCGCGCGCTGGCGCGGCTGCGGGAGGGTTTCGTCGACGACACGCTCGCGCTGCCGCTGTCCACTGTCGAACACGCGGGCGCCGGGGACCTGATGACCCGCAGCACCGGCGACGTCACCACGGTCGGTCCGATGGTGCGCGACGCGGCTCCGGAGATTTTCCTGGCCAGCCTGCAGGTGGCGTTCATCTTCGCGGCGATCTTCGTGCTGCATCCGTTGCTCGGCCTGCTGGCACTGCTGGGGCTACCAGCGTTGCTGCTGGTGCTGCGCTGGTATCTCCGGCGCGCCCGCTCCGCATACCTGGCCGAGGGGGCAGCGAACACCGAGGTGTCGGAGGAGCTGGCGGCCACTGCGGATGGCGCTCGCACCGTCGAGGCGCTGGACCTGGCGTCGCGCCGGATCGCGGCCGGTGACGCCGCAGTGGCCCAGGCGGTGGCCACCCGCCGGCGCACCCTGTTCCTGCGCAGCGTGCTGTTCCCGGTCATGGACGCCTCCCACGCCGTGCCGATGGCCGCGATGCTGCTGCTGGGCGGATGGCTCTACCTGGCCGGCACCGTCAGCCTGGGAGCGGTCGTGGCGGCTGTGCTCTATCTGCAGCGTGCGGTCGGGCCGCTGGACACCGTGACCATGTGGGTGGAGATGCTGCAACGGGGAGCCGCATCGTTCGCCCGGATCCGCGGGGTGGGGCTGGTGGCAAGCGACCGTACGCCGAGCGGCGCGGTGCCGGCCGGCGACCGGCTCGACGCGGAGGATGTGCGGTACGCCTACCGCGCCGGTCACGACGTGCTGCACGGTCTCGACCTGCATACCCGGCCGGGGGAGCGGCTGGCAGTGGTGGGGCCGTCGGGTGCGGGCAAGTCCACGCTGGCCCGGCTGCTGGCCGGCATCGACCCGCCGCGCACCGGCCGGGTTACGGTCGGCCGGGTGCCGGTGACCGACTTGCCGCTGGTCGACCTCCGCAACCAGGTGGTCCTGGTCACCCAGGACCACCACGTGTTCATCGGTACGCTGCGCGACAACCTGCGCCTGGCCCGGCCGGACGCCGACGACGACCGGCTACGCGCCGCGCTGGCGGCGGTGGACGCCGAATGGACCGCGGACCTGCCTGACGGGCTGGACACCCTGCTCGGGGCCGGTGGGGTGGAGCTGGACGCCGGGCAGGCCCAGCAGGTGGCGCTGGCGCGGGTGATCCTGGCCGACCCGCACACGGTGATACTGGACGAGGCGACCTCGCTGCTGGACCCGACCAGTGCCCGGCGCAGCGAGCGGGCACTGGCCGCGGTGCTCGACGGTCGTACCGTGATCGTGATCGCACACCGGCTGCAGAGCGCCGCGGACGCCGACCGGGTGGCGGTGGTGGCCGACGGCCGGCTGGCCGAGTTCGGCAGCCACGCGGAGCTGATCGCCGCCGGTGGCTCGTACGCGTCGCTGTGGCGTGCCTGGCACGGCCACGGCGATTGGGTCGAACCGGGCGAACCGGTCGGTTCCGGCCGGTAGCGTAGGGGTCGATGCCTGCACCGAGAGTCCCGACCGCCTGGGCGGCCACCCGCGGGGTGGTGGCGGCGATGGCCATGACCGGGTTCCGCCAGCTCACGCAGGGCCTCGGCCTGGTGGAGCGGACGCCCCCGGAGGCGGTGCTGCAGGAGACCGCACCCGGCCTGTTCTACCGGGTGCCGGTGGAGCGCCGCCCCGCGCTGGTCGAGGCTGCACATTGGGGCTATGGCGCCATCGCCGGCGCGGTCTTCGGGGCGCTGCCGGTGCGGTGGCGCCAGCGGGTGTGGGCCGGTCCGGCGTACGGGTCGGTGGTCTGGGCCGTCTTCGAGGCGGGTATCAGCCCGGCGCTCGGCCTGACCCGGCAACCCCGGCACGGTCCGGTGCAGTCCAGCATGCTGCTGCTGGACCACCTGCTCTACGGCGCGGTGGTCGCCGGCGAAACCGGGTCTGCCGTGCGTCGCGAGCGAGGGTCCCCGCGGGCGGCGCGGGTGGGTCTCAGCCGCTCGGGCTGATCCCGAGCAACTCGCCTTCCGGACGCTCCGACAGGAACCGGGTCAGGGCGGGGCCCGCGGCGGTGGCCAGCGCGCTCAGCAGCGCCACCTGCACGTCGGTGGCCTGGTGTGGCCGGGCCCAGTACGCACCGATCGCCCCGATCGGGTCTTGGACGCGGATGGGCACCATCACCAGGCTGCGCACGAAGGTGGGCCGGTAGGCCTGCTGCGGGATGCGGGCGTCGACCCGGATGTCGGGCACGACGGCGTACTGCTGGTTGAGCATCGCCCAGCCGCTGATGCAGTCGTTGATCGGGAACCGCTGGCCCTTCCACAGCGGGGCGATCGCGTCCTCGTCGGCGTAGTAGCAGACGTCGTCCTCGCGCAACACCACGGTAGCCCCCGCCGCGTCGACAAGCCGACGTGTGGCCGTGCGCACGATCCGTTGTACGTCCTCCAGGCTGGTCGCGTCGCGCAGCGCCGCGACCGCCTCGTCCAGAACCGGGTTGTCGGTCACCGCTTCCCCCTCGGCTAACCCGTCGCCGTGCTGGCGACGATGATGACGGTGCAGGGCAAGCGTGACAGATCAGTGTTTTTCTGCAAAGGGGTGAGACTCTCATAAATCTGCCGTTCTGGGTGGACTGCCCGGCGACTGCCGGCGCCTAGCGGCGGCCCAGTGCGGCGACCGCCGCCCGTAGCGGCGCCCGACGCAGCATGGTCTCGAAGGAGGCTTCGCTCCGGCAGAATCGCGCGAACGTGCGCCATCCCAGCGGGCTCGCCAGAGCCGCGTGCAGCAGCGCCGGGTGCCGGGCGAAAGCCTGGTGAAGGCGCTCGCCAGCGGTCATCTCGCCGCCCAGCCGCGCCTCGACCGTGCGCGCGTATCCGGCGAGATGTCGCTGGTACGCCGCGCCGGCCGCATCGGCCGCCGCGGCCGCCGCCGCGGCCCCACCTGCCCATGTGCCGGAGCGCAGCGCGAAGCTGATGCCTTCCCGGGTCCACGGCTCGAGCAGTCCGGCCGCGTCGCCGGCCACCAGGACCCGGTCCCGGTGCAGGGGAGAGCCGGCGGACCGGCACCGGGTGAGGTGGCCGGAGCAGTGCTGCGGTTCGAGCCCGGCCAGACCGGTCCGCCGCCGCAGCCGGTCGAGGTAGCGCCGGGTGGCGTCGGCGTGGCCGCGGGCGGCGATGACGCCGACGGTCAGGCTGCCGTCCTTCGGGAAGACCCAGCCGTACGAGGCGGGTAGCGGCCCCCAGTCGATGAGGATCCGGCCGCGCCAGCGTCGCTGCTGCGCCGGGTCGGCGGGCAGCTCCACCTCCAGGCCGAGGTCCACCTGGGCGTAGCGCACCCCGACGTGGCCGGCGGTGATCCCGGCCGAGCCGTCCGCCCCGACCAGCATCCGGGCCGCCACGGTGGCACCGTCGGCGCACCGGGCGTACGCGCACCGCTCGTCCTGCTCGACCGCCCGCACCCGGGTGTGCGGCACCACCGTGACTCCGGCCTCGATCGCCGCGCGGCACAGCGCGTGGTCGAACTCGTCCCGCTGCACCATGCCGAGCAGCGGCCGCCGGCTGCGGCGGGTGACTGGGAAGCGCCCGCTGCGGGTGAAGGTGGCGGCGTGGATGCGGTCCCGCACGGGTACCGCGACCCGGTCGGCCACCGCCGTTGACGAGGCCGCGACCAGGCCACCGCCACAGGTCTTGTACCGGGGATGTGCGGCGCGGTCGAGCACGATGGTGCGGGCGCCGGCGCGTGCGGCGACCCAGGCGGCCGTCAGCCCGGCCGGGCCTGCCCCGATGACGGCCACGTCCCACTCACCGTTTCCGGACACGGCCGGAGCGTAACCCCCACCACCCCCCACACCCCGCCGATCTAGGGATTGTTCACGTGGTCTGATCTTCAATCACGTGAATTATCCCTAGATCAACGAGAGGGGGCGGGGTCGTCGGTGAGGATCACGTCGAGGCGTCGCGGCCCGTGCACACCCTCCACCCGGTTGAGCTCGATGTCGCTGGTCGCCGACGGTCCGGAGATCATGGTCAGCGGACGGGTCGGGTCGGCCAGCCGGGCCAGCGCCTGCGGCACCGATACGGCGATCTGGTCGGCGGCGACCACGCACACGTGGTGGTCGGGCACCAGGGTCAGGGCGCGGCGTCCCTGCCGGGGGCCGGCGTCGAGGATGATGGTGCCGGTCTCGGCCATCGCGACCGCGCAGCCGGTGACCACGCTGACCGCGGGTGCGTCCAGTTCGGCCAGCGCCAGCGGCGCACCCGCGTCGTCGTGCACCACGTCGCCGTGCCAGGCCGACAGCCATGCCGCCGGCAGGTCGGCCGGTGCCGCCACCCGGTGCGTGCGCGCCAGGGCGGTCGCCACGGCCGCGGCCAGACCCGACGGGTGGCAGCGGTGGACCGTGGCGCGGTAGTCGGCCAGCCGTCCGGCCAGCAGCGCCACCGGGTCCAGCACGGCATCGGTGGCGCTCATCGCCGCGCCCACCAGTCGCGGAACGAGCCGCGCGGCGGCAGCGGCGCATCCCGGCCGGCCGTCCATGCCGACATCGGCCAGGGCAGGCGCCGCACCTGCCCACCCCGCGCCACCAGCCGCCACGGTGCCGCGGCCCACCGCAGCAGCCGCAACCCGGCCCGGTACCAGCGCGGCCGGCGCATCACCCGCGCCACCGCGCGCATGCCGGCGCGCGCCGCCGGCGGCTTCGGGCCGGAGGCGCGCAGGTGCACCAGCACCTCCGGAATGTTGATCTTCACCGGGCAGGCGTCGTAACAGGCCCCGCACAGGGTGGACGCGTACGGCAGGGTGTGGTTCGCCCCGGCGGCCTGCCCGGTCAGTTGCGGGGTGAGGATCGCCCCGATCGGGCCCGGGTAGACCGAGCCGTACGCGTGACCGCCCACCCGTTCGTAGACCGGGCACACGTTCAGGCACGCCGAGCACCGGATGCACCGCAGCGCCTGCCGGCCGACCGGGTCGGCCAGCATCGGCGTACGGCCGTTGTCGAGCAGCACGATGTGCACATCGCCGGGCCCGTCGCCGGGCGTCACCCCGGTCCACATCGAGGTGTACGGGTTCATGCGCTCTCCGGTTGACGAGCGCGGCAGCAGCTGCAGGAACACCCCGAGGTCGGCGAAGGTCGGCACGATCTTCTCCACCCCGACCACCGAGATCAGCGTGTCGGGAAGTGTCAGGCACATCCGACCGTTGCCCTCGGACTCGACCACCACCAGCGTGCCGGTCTCCGCCACCGCGAAGTTGGCCCCGGAGATCGCCACTTCGGTGGACAGGAACTTGGCCCGCAGGTGCCGGCGGGCGGCCTCGGCCAGCGCGGGCGGATCATCGGTGAGGGTCGACAGGTCCACCCCCGGCATGCGGCGGGCGAAGATGTCGCGGATCTGGGAACGGTTGTAGTGGATGGCCGGCACCAGGATGTGCGAAGGGGTGTCGTCAGCCAGCTGGACGATCAGCTCGGCGAGATCGGTCTCGACCGCGGCGACGCCGGCGTCCGCCAGCGCCTCGTTGAGCCCGATCTCCTGGGTCGCCATCGACTTGACCTTGACCACCTCGTCGCTGCCGGTGGCGCGCACCAGGCCGGTGACGATGCGGCACGCCTCGGCGGCGTCCGCGGCGCGGTGCACGCGTGCACCGGCAGCGGTAGCGGCGGCCTCGAACTGTGCCAGCAGCTCCGGCAGCCGCGCCAGCACGTCATCCTTGATGCGCGCGCCGGCGGTGCGCAGGTCCTCCCAGTCGGGCACCTCGTCGACCACCCGTTGCCGCTTGTCGCGGATGGTGGCGGTGGCCCGCCGCAGGTTGTCGCGCAGTTGCTGGTCGGCCAGTGCGCTGCGGGCGGCCTCGGGAAACGGCCGGGCGGCGGTGATGGGGCTGGGCACGCTGCTCATCGTGCGGGCTCCCGGTGGGCGAGGATCTCGGCGTAGTGCAGCGGTCGCGCGGCGGCGCCGGCGCGCGAGAGCCCGCCGCCGATGTGCATCAGGCACGAGTTGTCGGTGGCCGCGACATACTCGGCACCGGTGGCGGCGACCGCGGCGGTCTTGTCGGCCAGCATCGCCACCGACACCTCGGCGTTGGCCAGCGCGAACGTGCCGCCGAAGCCGCAACACTGCTCGGCCTGCGGCAGGTCGACCAGGTCCAGGCCGCGCACCTGCGCCAGCAGCCGCCGCGGCCGGTCGCCCAGTCGCAGGGTGCGCAGGCCGTGGCAGCTGGGGTGGTAGGTGACCCGGTGCGGGAACCAGGCACCGACGTCGGTGACCCCCAGCACATCGACGAGCAGTTCGGACAGTTCAAAACAGCGGGTGGCCACCGGCGCGGCCTCCGGTAGCAGTGTGGGGTACGACTCGCGGACCATGGCCGCGCAGGAGCCGGACGGGGTCACGACCGCGTCGTAGCCGGCGAAGGTGTCGGCGAAGTGGCGCACCATCGGCAGCGCTTCGGCGAGGTATCCGGAGTTGGCGTGCATCTGGCCGCAGCAGGTCTGCGCGCTCGGGAACTCCACCGTGTGACCGAGACGTTCGAGGATGCGCACCACCGCCTGGCCGGTGCCGGGGAACATCAGGTCGTTAACGCAGGTGAGGAACAGCCCGATCCGCATCGCTGGTCACCCTCCGACCGACCCGGTGGCGTCCGCCACCCGTTCACCGATCATCGTACGTTCCGCGGGAGCGGTTCTGCCGACAGCGAATCCAGTTGGCCACGTCAGCGCGAGCGAGCACCATTCAGCGATGCGTTTGTTGATCCTGGGCGGCACGGCCTTCCTCGGCCGGGCGGTCGCCTGCCACGCCCGCACGGCGGGCCACCACGTCACCTGCCTGGCACGTGGGCGCGCCGGGGCGGCGGCGGACGGGGCCCGGTTCCTGACGGCCGACCGGGACCACCCGGACGGCCTGGATGTCCTGGGGGATGAGACCTTCGACGCGGTGGTGGACGTGACCCGGCGGCCCAGTCACGCCCGGCGGGCGGTGCAGGCACTGGCCGGCCGGGTCGGCCACTGGACGTTCGTGTCGACCATCTCCGTCTACGCCGACCTCACCACCCCTGGTGGACGCCCGGAGGACACCGAGATGCTGGCGCCCGCGCCGGACGACGTGGACGACCCGACCGGTGTCCACCGCGAGCACTTCGGGCCGTGCAAGGTGTCCTGCGAGGATCATGTGCGTCGCGGCGTCGACGCCGCACGTGCGCTCATCTGCCGGCCGGGGCTCATCGTGGGCCCGGAGGATCCCAGCGGTCGGTTCCCGTACTGGGTGGACCGCCTGTCGTTGGGCGGTGAGGTGCTGGCTCCGGGACATCCGGACGATCCGGTCCAGTTCCTCGACGTACGCGACCTCGCCGGGTGGCTGGTCCGCGCCGCGGAGCGGGGCCTGTCCGGCACCTACGACGCGGTCGGTGCCCCGATGCCTCGGGCCGAGTTTCTGGCGCGCACCGCCGTGGGAGTCGGCACCCGACCGACGTGGTGCTGGGTGGACCAGGAGTTTCTCGCCGACCAGGGGGTCCGGCCGTGGGCGGGGGAGCGGTCGCTGCCACTGTGGGTGCCCCTGCCCTCCCACGGCGGGTTGATGACGCGGGACGCCGGTCCCGCGCAGGCGGCCGGGCTGGCGACCCGCCCGCTGGAGGAGACGGCCGCGGACACGCTGCGGTGGCTGCGCGCGGCCGACCGCCCGATCCCGGACGGGTTGAGCGTCGAGGAGGAGAAGGGTCTGCTGCGGGTGTGGCGGGAATCCGGCCGGAAGCCGCCCGGTGACGGGACTTCCTGACTCACGCACCGCGCAGTGCCGGCGGCAGCGGCTCGGCGTGCACGACGTGCAGGGTGCTCACGGCGCGGGTGAGCACCACGTACAGCCGGTGGGTTCCGCGGGGCTCGGCGGCGACGATGCGCGCGGGTTCGGCCACGACCACCGCGTCGAACTCCAACCCCTTGGCCAGGGTGGCGGGCACGCAGACCAGCCGGGAGGTCTCCAGGGCGTCGTCGGTGTCGCCGAGCAACGTGGCCTGGAGACCCTCGGCGCGCAGTCGCTGGCCGATGGCGGCGACGTCGGCGTCGGCGGCGATCAGCCCCACCGATCCGTCACCCTTGAGCAGTTCCCGGCAGCTCTGCGTGAGGGTGTCGGTCAGGTCGGCCGGCGCGCAGGCGGTCACCCGTAGCGCACCGGCCGAACGCCGCAGCGACGTCGGCCGACCCAGGTCGGCGGCGATGTGCGGCAGCAGCCGGGCGGCGTAGTCGATGATCTGCGCCGGCACCCGGAAGCCCTGCTCGAGCACCGCCACCCGCGCGTCCGGCTTGCCCAGATGCGCCAGGCTGGTGGCCCAGTCGCGGCTCGCCCATACGCTGGTGCCCTGGGCGAGGTCGCCGAGCACGGTCAGCGATCCGGCTGCGCAGCGGCGTGCCAGCGCCCGGCACTGCATCGGGCTCAGGTCCTGCGCTTCGTCGACCACGATGTGGGCCAGCGACGGCGTCCGTTCGATCAAGCCGGCCAGTTCGTCGAGCAGCACCGCGTCGGCCGGTGACCACCGGGCCGAGCGCCAGGATCGTGGCGGCCGTGGCCAGCGCAGCAGCTGCTGCTCGTCGGGGGTGAGCAGCCCGTCGGCGACCTCGGCGAGGAAGTCCGCGTCCGACAGCAGACGGAACAGCACCTGCTGCTCGGTGACCTTGGGCCACACCGCGTCCAGCATCGTTTTGACCGGGCGGGACCGGGCCACCGCGTCCTGCCGCCGGTCGTCGGGCGCCATCCCGCGGCGTTCCATCTGCAGCAGTACCGCGTGCGCCAGCCGCTGGGCCAGCATGCCGCGGCCGGCGCCGTAGCGGGCGGTGCCGCGCAGCTCGTCGACGGTCTTGCCGATCCAGGCTGGCGCCACCCGGTGCCGGTAGGAGCCGTCGACGTAGACCAGTCCCTGCTCGGGCGCGGTGACGTGGTGCCACAACGCGCGCCGCAGCACCTCGGCCATGCGGGCGTCGGCTTTGACCCGGGCCGTGTCCGGGTCGTCGGCGCCGGTCGGCTGGCGGCCGATCAGCTGCTCGATGGTGGTCTGGGCCACGTCCACCTCGCCGAGCGCGGGCAGCACGTGCCGGATGTAGGTGAGGAAGGAACGGTTGGGTCCGACCACGACCACGCCGCCGCCGCGGGTCAGGCGCGTGCCCTCGGTGTAGAGGAGATAGGCCAGCCGGTGTAGCCCGACGGCGGTCTTGCCGGTGCCGGGTGCGCCCTGGATGCACAGCGTCGGATGCAGTGGTGCCCGGACCAGGTCGTCCTGGTCCGGTTGGATGGTGGCCACGATGTCGCGCATCGGCCCGGAGCGCGGACGTTCGATCTCGGCGGCGACCAGTGCGCTGCCGGCCACGGCGCCGGCATCGGAAGCCTCTGGACCAGACAGCGGCTCGTCTTCGTACGCGGTCAGACCGCCGGTCTCGGAGAAGCCGTAGCGGCGTCGCAGCTGCACGCCCATGGGGTCGGCCGGGGTGGCGCGGTAGAACGGCGCGGAGATCGGCGCCCGCCAGTCGACGACCAGCGGCGTACCCTCGGCGTCGCGCACGTGCCGTCGGCCCACGTGGATGCGTTCGGCGTCGCGGGCCCCGGCGGAGCGCTCGTCGAACACGGTCCCCGGCGCGTAGTCGAGCCGGCCGAAGAACAGCGGAACCCCGGACAGGTCGACCAGCGCCGCGGCCCGCCGCTGACGCGCCTGCTGGTAGACGGTGTTGTGCCAGACCTCGTCCTTCTCCTCCCCGTCGCTCAGCGGCGTGTCGGTGGCGACCACCTGCGCGTGCATGCCCCGCAGGGCTGCCCGGGCGGCGGCGAGGAACCGCCGCTCGGCCTCGATCTCCGCCTCACCCGGATCCGCTCCCGCACGTGATTCAGGCATCCGACGAGTGTGACCCGGACCGCGGGCATTCGCCACGCATTTCCGGTGGCGGGGCATTTCCGGTGTCGGGCCGCCCGTCGGCGGCCGGCCGCCGGTGCTACCGCTCGTCGCTGTCGGTGTCCTGCTGGTCGATGTTGCCGGAGGTGTCCTCCTGGTAGGTGGCACCGGAGTCGGCTTCGCTGGTCAGCGGTTTGGCGCCACCCGGCGGCGGCGCCGCCGGGGTGGCGTGCGGCGCCAGATGCGGGAACTTGTCGTCGAACGCTGGGCGCTCGGAGCGGATGCGTGGCATCCGGTCGAAGTTGCGCAGCGGCGGCGGCGAACTGGTCGCCCATTCCAGCGAGTTGCCGAAGCCCCACGGGTCGTCCACCTCGATGGTCGGACCGTACTTGTACGACTTCCACACGTTGTACAGGAACGGCAGGGTCGACACGCCCAGGATGAACGACCCGATGGTGGAGATCATGTTCAGGGTGGTGAAGCCGTCCATGGCCAGATAGTCGGCGTAGCGACGTGGCATGCCCTCGTTGCCCAGCCAGTGCTGCACCAGGAAGGTGGTGTGGAAGCCGATCATGGTCAGCCAGAAGTGCACCCGGCCCAACCGCTCGTCATACATGCGGCCGGTCGCCTTCGGGAACCAGAAGTAGAACCCTCCGAAGACCGCGAACACGATGGTGCCGAACAGCACGTAGTGGAAGTGGGCCACCACGAAGTAGGTGTCGCTCACGTGCCAGTTCACCGGTGGGCTGGCCAGCAGCACCCCGGACAGGCCACCGAGCAGGAACGTGACCAGGAACCCGAGCGCGAACAGCATCGGCGTCTCGAAGCTCAGCTGTCCCCGCCACATGGTGCCGATCCAGTTGAAGAACTTGATGCCGGTGGGCACCGCGATCAGGAACGACAGGAAGGCGAAGAACGGCAGCAGCACCTGGCCGGTGGCGTACATGTGGTGCGCCCACACGGTCATCGACAAGCCGCCGATGGCGATCGTGGCGGCGACCATGCCCTTGTACCCGAACAGGGGCTTGCGGCTGAACACCGGGATGATCTCGGAGATGATGCCGAAGAACGGCAGTGCGACGATGTAGACCTCGGGGTGCCCGAAGAACCAGAACAGGTGCTGCCACAGCAGGGTGCCGCCGGTCTCCGGGTTGAACACGTGCGAGCCGAAGACCCGGTCGATCAGCAGCGCGGCCAGGGCCGCGGCCAGGATCGGGAACGCCAGCAGCACCAGCACCGAGGTCACCAGGATGTTCCAGGTGAACATGGACATCCGGAACATGGTCATGCCGGGCGCGCGCAGGGTCACGATCGTGGTGATCATGTTGACCGCGGCGAAGATGGTGCCCAGACCGGAGACCAGCAGCCCGGTGACCCACAGGTTGGCGCCGGTCCCCGGGGTGTGTTCGGCCCTGTTCAGCGGCGCGTAGGCGAACCAGCCGAAGTCGGCCGCCCCGCCCGGCGCAAGGAATCCCCCCAGTACGATCAGGCCGCCGAGCAGGAACAGCCAGTACGCCAGCGCGTTCAGCCGCGGGAACGCCACATCCGGGGCGCCGATCTGGATCGGCACGAGGTAGTTGGCGAACCCGAACACGATCGGGGTGGCGAACAGCAGCAGCATGATCGTGCCGTGCATGGTGAACAGCTGGTTGTACTGCTCCGTCGACAGGAACCGTATCCCGGGCTGGGCCAGCTCAGCACGCATCACCAGCGCCATCGCCCCGCCGGCGAAGAAGTAGCCGAACGCGGTGACCAGGTACAGCAGACCGACCTGTTTGGCGTCGGTCGTACGCAGCAGCCGTGCCAGCCGTGAACCCCTGGGGGGCTCGTGGACCGGCCAGGGGCGGGGCTCGATCGGTTGCGGCGTGGGCCGCCCGGGCGTCGACACCGCCATGACCGAGCCCCCTGAACGTCGTACCGGCGTGCACGCCCATCGCCGCGGGCGCGGATCTCCGGTTGGAACTTTATCCGGTTTCAGTAGGTCTTTGGGGCTTTTTCGCTTATCAGAATTACGCGGCTTGAATCCCTACGGCGAGGTTTGGGCGCCGCAGGCCAGGGAACCGATTGGGACCATGAGCGAGGACGTCAGAGGTACCACGCCGGAGGCCGTGCCCCGGTTCGGAGGAACTCTGTTCGGGGCGGTGGTCGCCGAGATCATCGGGACCTTCCTGCTGGTCTTCATCGGCGCCGGGACCGTGGTGGCCGTCTCGTTGGCGGCGCCCGACGCGCCCGCCAACGTCACCGCCATCGCGGTGGCGTTCGGCTTGGCGGTGCTGGTCGCCGTATACGCGCTCGGGCATGTCTCCGGTGCGCACATCAACCCCACGGTCACGCTCGCGCTGGCCGTGGTGCGGCGGTTCCCGTGGCGGGCGGTGCCCCCGTACCTGATCGCGCAGTTGGTCGGGGCACTACTGGCGGCCCTGGTGATCTGGGCGCTGTTCGGGAACGCGGCGCGGGAGGAGGTGCTGCTCGGCGCCACGGCCCCCGGGGAGCGGGGCGCCGGGCTGGCGTTTCTGGCGGAGGTGATCCTCGGGTTCCTGCTGGTGGTGGTGGTGCTCGCCACCGCCACCGATGAGCGCAGCATCCCCGCCGGGGCGGGGCTGGCGATCGGCTTCACGATCGCGGCGGGCATCTACGTGACGCTGACCGTCTCCGGCGGTTCGTTCAACGCCGCCCGCACCTTCGGTCCCATGATCATCGCTGGCGAGTTTCCCGGCTGGTGGGTGTATCTCATCGCACCCGCGCTCGGCGGGATTCTCGGGGCGCTCTGCTACGACTTCCTGGCCCGTCGGGGCGCGCCTCCGCTGTGACACAACGGGTTTGGTGGACCCGCGAACGGGCAGGCAGACAGGCGAGGTGGCTGCTGGGCGGCGGTCGCCAGGCGTGTGGAAGGGGAGACTGGAATGGCTGGAAACAAGATCGTCGTATACAAGGGGCCCGGCAAGGTCGCGGTCGAGACCCACGACTACCCGAAGCTGGAGGTGCCCGCGGACGTCGCCTCCGCGATGGGGATGAACCGCCGGGCCGACCACGGGGTCATCCTCAAGGTGATCTCCACCAACATCTGCGGGTCGGACCAGCACATGGTCCGTGGCCGGACCACCGCGCCGGTGGGGCAGACGCTGGGACACGAGATCACCGGCGAGATCATCGAGAAGGGCAGCGACGTCCAGTTCCTCAACACCGGGGACCTGTGCACGGTGCCGTTCAACATCGCGTGCGGGCGCTGCCGCAACTGCAAGGAGCGCCAGACCGGCATCTGCCTGAACGTCAACCCGGCCCGGGCCGGTTCCGCGTACGGCTACGTGGACATGGGCGGCTGGGCCGGCGGGCAGGCAGAGTACGTGATGGTGCCGTTCGCCGACTTCAACCTGTTGCCGTTCCCGGACCGGGACCAGGCGATGGAGAAGATCCGGGACCTCACCATGCTCTCGGACATCTTCCCGACCGGCTACCACGGCGCCTACAGCGCCGGCGTCACCACCGGCTCCACCGTGTACGTCGCCGGCGCGGGCCCGGTGGGTCTGGCGGCGGCGTACTCGTCATTCCTGCTCGGTGCCGCGGTGGTGATCGTCGGGGACCTGAACGAGGATCGGCTGGCGCAGGCGCGCCACTTCGGCTGCGAGACCGTCAACGTCGGCTCGGACACGCCGGTCGAGGAGCAGATCGCCGAGATCCTCGGAACACCCGAGGTGGACTGCGCGGTGGACGCGGTCGGTTTCGAGGCCACCGGCCACGGACCCGACGGGGGCGAGGCGCCGGCCACGGTGCTGAACTCGACCATGTCGGTGACCCGCGCCGGCGGCGCTCTGGGTATCCCTGGCCTGTACGTCACCGGTGACCCCGGTGCGTCGGACCCGGACGCCCAGCAGGGGACTCTGAAAATCAACTTTGGTCAGGGGTGGGCCAAGAGCCACCGCTTCACCACGGGGCAGAGCCCGGTGATGAAGTACCACCGCGGGCTGATGATGAGCATCCTGCACGACAAGGCGCACATCGCCGACGCGGTCAACGCCGCGGTGATGCCGCTCGATGACGTGTCGCGGGGCTACCAGGAGTTCGACCGGGGGGCGGCGAAGAAGTACGTGCTGGACCCGCACGGCGAGCTGGCACACGCCTGAGCCTCGCGGCGCCGTGCGCAGACGTGCGGTGGGCGGTCCGTGCCTGCGTGGCCGGATCGCCCACCGCCCCGCGACTATGCGGCGGCCAGCTGCCGGCGCGTGGCCCGTACGTGGCCGAAGCCGGCGCGGGCGGCGACCACATCGCCTTCGGCCAACCGGGCGGGGAAGCGCCGGTATATTGCCGCGATGACCGCGGCGAGGCTGACCTGCCCGGTGAGCGCGGCGAACGCGCCCAGCAGCGCCGGGGCCGGTTGCGCCCGTCCGGTGTAGGCCAGCGCCAACGTGGTCGCGGGCACGATCGCCGTACGGCTCAACGACAGCCGCTCGTCGTACCACTCCACGCCGGGCTTGTCCTCGGGCGAGTCGATCAGCGCGTAACCGCCGGGGGACAGGCCGGCGAATACGTCGACCTGCGTGCGCACCGTCGTGTCCTGGACGATCACCGCGTCCGGGTGGTGGACCCGTTCGCGACCGCGGATGGGAACATCGGCGATGCGGCAGCCCGCCTCGGCCGGCTCGCCCGCCGCCTCGATCGGGAAGCGGGGCAGCACCTGGGCGTACCGTCCCTCGAGGAAGCAGGCGATCGCCAGCAACTCCGTGGTGGTCACCGTGGCGAGACCGCCCCGACCGTGCACGCGTACCTGGAACATCATCACACTTCCTCCTCTTCCGTGGCGGGCGTGGCCGTGGCCCGCGGTGGGATCACCAGCACCGGGCAGTGGGCGTGGTGGATCATCGCCTGGCTGACCGAGCCGAGCAGCAGGCCGGTGAAACCACCGCGACCACGCGAGCCGACGACGAGCACCGCGGCGTCGCGGCTCGCCTCGATCAGGCTGTCGGCGGCGTCGCGCCCGGGAGTGATCCGGCCCTCGACGACCAGGTCCGGATGCAGCGACCGGGCCTCGTGCACCGCTTCGGCCAGCAGCGGCTCCGCCGGCGCGGTGCCCTCCTCGGTGGCGGGCACCCCGGCGTAGACGATGTGAAGACCCCGCCGGCGTCGTGCCGCCTCGGCGGCGGCGTACTCCAGGGCGGCGGTGCTGCCCGTGGACCCGTCCACACCGACGACCAGTGGTGCGTCAGCGGCCGCGGGCACCGGCTCCGGCGGGCGTACCACCAGCACCGGGCAGTGTGCGTGCGCGGCCACCTGGGCGCTGACCGAGCCGAGCAGTAGGCCGGCGAACCCGCCGCGGCCGCGGCAGCCCACGACGACGAGCTGCGCCTCGCGCGACTCCTCGATCAGGCTGGCCGCGCCGCCGCCGAGCACCTGCTTGTGACCTACCTCCAGGCCCGGATGCGCCTCGCGCAGCGTCGTGGCCAGGTCGTCCAGCATCACGTCGGCGTGCGGCGGCGGCGGCGGGGGATACCCGACGTACGGCTCCAGCGGCGCGCTGCCGTAGCCGCCCGGGTGCAGGTACCCGTGCACCAGCAGCAGCGGCGCGAGCCGCGCGCTGGCGATCTCGGCCGCGTGCCGGGCTGCGGCCACGCTCGGGTCGGACCCGTCGACTCCTGCCACGACCGGTCGTGCGGTCATCCGGCACCTCCTCGGGTGGGCTGGTCATCTCCAGCCTCGCCGGCACCGGGCGTCACGCGCCACGGCCGGAGGTCATCGCGGTCGGGACCAGCGGCCCTGTCATCCAGGGCCGCACCGGCCGTCCCGGAACTGTCCCGGTTGTGAACCGCCACTGAACGGCCGGACGTGGTACAGAGTAGATCTGTCCCATCTACCTACATGGAAGGTTGGATGTATGTCCCGTAAGACCGCCGCCGCCGTCCTCGGCGCCGCCCTGCTGGGCGCGACCCTGGCCGCCGCGCCCGCGGCCGCGAACAGCCCCAAACACACCTTCAACGACGTGGTTCTGCCGGACGGCCAGAACGGCGAGATCGAGGCCACCGTCCACGTCAATCGCAACCGTCCCGACAGCGTCACGTGCTCGTACTTCACCGCAGGCTACGAAGATAGCCTCGGTTACTACTTCGCCGAGGAGGAGTCGGCACCGAGTGAGTCCGACGCGATCCTGGCCTACTGCCTGGACCGCTTCGAGCACCGCCACTCCTGATCACGACACCGTTCGCGGTGTGAGGTGGTGGGGTGGTGCCGGCTATGGCACCACCCCACCACCACCGTGGGGTGGCCGCCAGTCGCCGTAGCGGGTCGCGGTGCACACCGTTGGTGGTGGCACCGCCCGGGTGTATGGGATCATGAGCGAGGCCCATAACCTGGGTCGGACGTTGACGGAGGCTGTCATGGCACGAACGAAGTCCGCTGGACCCGCCTACCTGGAGGAGCCACCGTTCGCGCGGTGGCTGTTCGCCTCCAGCGGGGCAGCGTGGATCTGGCTGATCGCGCGGTTGTGGCTCGGCTGGGAGTGGCTTCGCGCCGGCTGGAGCAAGGTGTTCGGTGGCGAGATCACGCTGCGGTTCTGGGACTGGGGCGACCCGCAATACTCCTTCACCGGCGACGGCAACATCGGCTGGGTCCGGGCGGAGGGCGAGGTCGGCGTCGGCGACGCGGTGGCCGGGTTCGCCGACCGCGCCATCCAGTCGGCGGAGGGCCCCCACCCGGATGTCGCGTACGGCTGGTATGTGACCTTCCTGGAGTGGATCCGCGACACCGCGCACCCGGTGTTCGGGCCGGTGGTGGCCATCGGTGAGGTCGTCCTCGGCGTGTTGTTGATCCTGGGACTGTTCACCGGCCTCGCGGCGTTCCTCGGGGCCGTGCTCAACTTCAGCTTCGTGTTCGCCGGAACGGCCGGCGTCAACCCGGCGATGATCATCGTGTCGGTGCTGCTGATCCTGGCGTGGCGCAATGCCGGATGGTACGGGCTGGACCGCTGGATGCTGCCCCGGCTGGGCACGCCGTGGCAGCGCGGGACGCTGTTCCGGCGCCGAGGGCGCGACGACGAGCCGCGTGGGCAGGAGCCCGCACCCGAGGGCGAGGCCTGACCGGTCGGCGGTGGCCGGCATGCCCGGTCACCGCAGCGCCGGCAGCACCTGCTCGGCGTAGAGCCGGAAGAACTCGGCCTGGTGCGGACCGATGTTTGTCACGTACACCTCGTCGAAACCGGCGCGGGCGTAGGTGTCGATCTTCGCCAGGTGATCCTCGACGCGCTGCCCGCTGACCACCGCCTGACGCACGGCGTCCGGTGTGACCAGGCCGGTAGCCTGCTCGAAGTGGCGGGGAGAGGCGAGCACCTGGGCGAGTTCACCCGGCAGTGCGGAGTTGGGCCAGCGCTCGTACGCGATCCGTACGGCATCCGCCTCGCTGGCCGCCACGCACGCCTTGAACGCGCCCTGCACCGGTTTGTCGCCGCCGCCGCCGTCGCGGAACGCCCGCACCAGGTCCGGGTCCGGGGTGGTGTTGATGTAGCCGTCGCCGATGCGGGCTGCCAGCGCGGTCGACTTCGGGCCGAACCCGGACACGTAGATCTCCGGCGGGCGCTGCGGCCGGGTGTACACGCGCGCGTGGTCGACGGTGTAGTGCTTGCCGCGGTGGTTGACGAACCGGCCCGACCACAGCTTCCTGATCACCTCGACCGCCTCGGCGAGCATCTCCAGCCGTACCTCGGTGCTCGGCCACGGGTCGCCCAGGATGTGCTCGTTGAGGGCCTCACCGGTGCCGACGCCGAACGTGAACCCGCCACGGCACATGACCGCGCTGGTGGCGGCGGCCTGGGCCAGCACCGCCGGATGGATGCGTACCGTCGGGCAGGTGACCGCGGTGGTGACCGGCAGCTCGCACACCTGGCTGATCGCGCCGATCACCGACCAGACGAACGGGCTGTGTCCCTGCGTGTCGTTCCACGGATGGTAGTGGTCGGAGATCCACAATGCGTCGAAACCGGCCCGCTCAGCGGCGCGTGCCTGCGCCACCAGGTCAGCCGGGCCGAACTCTTCGGTGGACAGGAAGTAGCCGATCCGCATCCGGGTGGCACTTCCCCCGCCCGGTGGCGCTAAACGCGGGTCCGTGCCCGCGCCGGTCACCGGTGGGCCTACGATCAGTGCGATGAGCGACGACACCACGCCCCAGCCGCCGTATCAGCCGGGACAGGCGCAGCCGTACGCCGGCGGGCAGCAGCCGTACCAGTCTGCGCCACCTCCGTCGCAGGCGTACGAGCCCACCCAGCACCGGGCGACGCCGTCACCGCAACGCGTCACCATCTCGGCCGGCACCGCGTTCAAGGCCGGCTTCTTCGGTTTCTTCGGTTGGTTCGTGGCCGCACTGATCGTGGGCACGATCGTGTCCTGTGTCGCGGTGCTGCTGGGCGCGGTGCTGACCGACCTCGTGCGGGGTATGTTCTGATCCACCCGGCACCGTGAGCCGCCGCCGCCCGGGTGGCCGCGGTCAGGTCACTGCGACCGCGGGCGCACAAAGGTGCCGCGGCCGGGCAGGGTGACCACCAGGTTCTCCTCGCGGAGCAGTTTGATCGCGTGCCGGATCGTGTCCCGCGCGAAACCGTGCTCCTGCTGCAGCCGCGGTTCGCTGGGCAGCTTGTCCCCGGGAGCGTACTCGCCCGACTCGATCTTGGCGCGCAGGATCGCTGCGATCTGCCGGTAGATCGGCTCGGTGCTCCACTGGTCAACGGTCATTAACCCATCATCGGCGACAGCCACGCCCTGGCCGACGTAATACCTGTCTAACCTGGGGTAGACAAGGTATACAGGTGGCGCTAGAGTGGATCCACCGCAGGACCGCAGGAATCACAACGACCCCCGCGCCGGAGGCAGCCATACCGGCCGGCGCAGGGGCCTGACCCGTCACGGAGGTACGGGCTGTGGATCATGCTATCCGGCTCAGCGCCGGGATGGCAGTGACCCCGGGGGGCATGGTGCGCGCCGGCACGTCCGGCCGGCCGGTGACCGGGCTGGTGGGTCCCTGCCGGTGTACCGCCGGAAGGGCTGCGCCGGTAGGTGACGGTGGCCCGGTCACCGGTGCCCCGCCCGACGCGCCCGACGCGAGGCCGCGGCCGACCCCCGGGGGCACGGACGGGTGAGGATCACACGAAAGCTGGCGGTGCTCGTGGCGGTGCCGCTGGTCGCGGCAGTCACGTTCGCAGGTCTGGCGGTGGTCACGTCCGCCGGTAGCACCCTGCGGGCCGAACAGCTGCGGCACTTCGTCGCAGCCGGAGCCGCCGCCGGCGAACTGGCCCACGCGCTGCGGATCGAGCGGGCGGCCGCCGTGCTGGCGCTGACCGCCCGTACCGACGACGCACGCCAGGCGTTCACCGGATCGCTGCGCGCCACCCGCCATGCCACGGACGCCTGGCAGCGCGAGCGCGCGCGGCTGGAGGGACTGCCCGACAGCACCACCGCCCTGCTGGAACGCGCCGGCACGCAGCTTGCGCAGCTGGACGGCGTACGCGACCAGGTGTCCGACAGGCGCGGCGCCGCCTCGGCCGTGGCGTTCACCTACCGGATCGTCATCGCCGACCTGCTCGCCTTCCGGGAGTCCCTGCCGCAGGCCGGAGCAGCCCCGGCCGACATCGCCGACCAGCTGCGGGCCGCCGCCGCGTTGTCCCAGGCCACCGAACACATAGGGCGCCAGCAGGTGGCCGTGTTGCGGGCCCTGGCCCACGGCAGCATCACCCCGGCCGCGGCCCAGGAGATCACCGCTGCCCGTACCGGGCACGTCGACGCGGGCCTGACCTTCGAATCGCTGGCCGGCCAACGGTGGCGCCAGTGGTGGGAGCAGTCAGCCACCGGCACCGAGGCACTGGCGGCGCGCCGGATGGAGGACCAGGTCGCCCGTACCCCTGCCGGGCACGCACTGGCACTGGACGCCGGCACATGGACGCAGGCGCTCGACGCACGCATGCGACGGTTGCGCGAGGTGGAGGCGCGGGTCGACACCGAGATCGTCGAACGGGTCGTGGCGCTGCGGGACGCGCAACGGCAGCTCACCATTGGGCAGTCGGTGGCGGTGACCGCCGCCGTGGCGATTGCGATCGGACTCGCCGTCGGCCTCGGCCGCCCGGTCGTCCGCGGACTACGACGGCTGCGCGACGCCGCGCACCGGGTGGCCTACGACGAGCTGCCCGCGGTGGTGTCCCACCTGGACGACCACGAGGCGCTGGGCGGGTTGACGCCGGACGAGTTCGCCGAGCGGGCCACCCCACCGGTACCGCTCACCGGGCGGGACGAGCTCGCAGAGGTCGGCGCCGCGTTCCACGCGGTGCACCAGGAGGCGCTGCGCACCGCCGCGGCGCAGGCGCTGCTCCGGGTGCACATCGCGGCGATGTTCGTCAACCTGGCCCGGCGGGGCCAGACCCTGGCCGGCCGGCTGACCACGGCCCTCGACGAAGCCGAACGCGACGAGCACGACCCGCAACGGCTGGCGCGGCTGTTCGAGGTCGACCTGCTGGTGACGCTGCTGGGACGTACCAACGACAGCCTGCTGGTGCTCGGTGGCGCCTCCCCGGCACAGGTGCGCACCAGCGACGAACCGCTGTCCGCGGTGCTCGCGGCCGCGCAGAGTCAGGTGGAGGACTACCCGCGGGTGGAGATCGGAGTGGTCGACACCGGCGTGGTCATCCGGGCGGCTGCCGTCGACGACGTGGTCAAGCTGCTGGCTGAACTGCTCGACAACGGCTGTAGCTACTCGCCGCCGGACACGATGGTCCACGCAGACGCGCGGTGGCTGTCGGACCGGGTGGTGGTGCAGGTCCGGGATGAGGGGATCGGCATCACGGCCGCCCGCCGCGCCGAACTCAACGCCCGCCTGGCCAGCCGCCCGCGGCTGGACCTGGCCGCGGTGCGGGCCATGGGCCTGACCGTGGTCGGTCACATCGCCGCCCGCCACGACATCCGCGTGGAACTTCGTGCCGGGCACCTGTCGGGCACCGTCGCCGAGGTCACCCTGCCGCCGCCGGTGTTCCGGCTGGCCACGGTTCCCACCGGCCCCGCGGCACCGGAGCCCGAGCCGGTCCGGTCGGTGCCGGGTGTCGGACCGGAAGCGGCCACGCAGGAGCTTCACCTACCCGTGTACGAGCAGGTGCGGTCGCGATGGTTCCTCACCGGTCACGAGACCGCGACCGGCGTGCCGGGCGCCGCGCCCGCCGCATCCCGCGAGGGTGGCTGGCGTACCGCCGCCGACGCCGGCTGGAGCGCCGCCGCGCGCGCCGCCGAGCCGGAGGTGACGGACACCACCCGGACCGGCCTGCCGAAGCGCCGGCCCGGTGCCCAGCTGGTTCCCGGGGGCGTCGACGAACCCGCCATCGCCGGTGCCGACGCCGGAGCCGGCTCCGGAGCCGGAACCGGAACCGGAGCCGGAGCCGGCACCGGGGACTGGCGCGACCCGGCGAAGGTGTCGGCCGCCCTGGCCGCCTACTCCCGCGGCCTAGCTGCCGGTCGGGCACGTCACCAGCACGCCACCGCAACCGCGCAACGGAGGACACCGTGAGTGAACCCGTCGACCTCGACTTCCTGCTCAACGACTTCATCGCCCGCGTGCCGCAGGTCACCCACGCGGTGGCGGTCTCGGCCGACGGCATGGTCATGGCCGCCACCGCGCAGCTTCCGGCCGAGTCACGCGATCAGCTCGCGGCGGTGGGCGCGGGACTGGTGAGCCTGCTGCGGGGCGCGGCGACGTTCTTCGGCGCCGGCAGCGTGATCTCGAACGTGACCGAGATGGACGGCGGGTTCATGTTCTCGATGTCGGTCAGTTCCGGGGCATCGCTGCTGGTGTTGGCATCCAGGCACTGCGACATCGGGCAGGTGGGTCACGAACTCGCCGAGTTGATCAACCGGGTCGGCCCGGCGCTGACCCCCCAGCACCGCACCGGGGCCGTGCCGGCAGGTTCGCCGCTGTGGCGCCGGTGACACGTCCCTACCGCACATCGACCCTACCCCGTTTGGAGAGATCACAGATGAGTCGAGTCAGGACCCGGCCCCGCATCGTCGCCGCAGCGGCCGCACCGCTGCTGCTGCTGGCAGTCGGATGCGGTGCGCAGGCCGGCGTGGACGAGGAACCGGACCGCGTCACCATCGGGTTCATCGCCAGCCTGTCAGGCATCTACCAGACCGTCGGCGAGGACATGCGCGACGGCTTCGAGCTGTACCTGGAACTGAACGACGGCATGCTGGGCGGACACCAGGTCGACCTGGTCATCGCCGACGAGGGCGACGGGCCGGCGACCGCCCTGCCGGCGGCCGAGCGCCTGATCGCCCAGGAACAGGCGGTCGCGCTGGCCGGCGTGGTCGGCGGTGGCTCGTACGCGGCGATCGCCCCGCTGGCCACCGAGTATGAGGTGCCGCTGGTCGGCGCCAACGGCCGGCCGCACTTGGAGCCGGACGAGGTGGAATGGCTGTGGCACACCAGCTTCATCAGTGACGAACCCGGAGAAGCGATCGCGCCGTACGTGCGGGAGCAGGTCGGCGGCCCGGTGTACGCGATCGGCCCGGACTACCAGGGCGGCCACGACGAGCTGCGCGGTTTCGTGGACACCTTCACCGCCCTCGGTGGCGAGCTGGCCAACCTGGACGGGCAGACCCGGTGGACGCCGTTCCCGGACACCACCGACTTCATCCCGTACTTCGCTGAGATCGCCGCGACTGACGCGCAGGCGGTGTACACCTTCTACGCCGGCAGAGCCGCAGTGGACTTCGTCACCCAGTACGCGCAGTCGGAGATCTCCGACCTGCCGCTGTACGGCGCGTTCCTGACCGAGGGGGCCGTCCTGGACGCCCAGGGAGAGGCCGCTGAGGGAGTCTGGAATGTTCTCAACTACTCGCCCGATCTCGACAATCCGGCCAACCGCGCGTTCGTGGCCGAGTGGACCGCCCGACACGACCGCGTGCCCACCACCTTCGCGATGGCCTCCTACGACGCCGCGATGGTGCTCGACCGCGCCCTGGCTGCCATCGACGGCGAGGTCACCCCGCGCGCGGTCAACGAGGCGATCGGGGCCCTGGGACGCATCGACTCACCACGCGGGCCGTGGCAGTTCTCGCAGACCACCCACGCGCCGATCCAGCGCTGGTACCTGCGCGTGGTCGACCACGACGGCGGCGAACTGACCAACGTGCTGGTCCAGGACCTGGCCACCATCGGCGACTGATCCGTTCCCGCATCGCAGCAACCTGGGGAGGAGTGTGCCGTGGGCCCGGTCGAGACGTACCTGATCCCGGCCGTCAACGGGGTGGCGTACGGACTGCTGCTGTTCGTCGTCGCCGCCGGTCTGACGCTGGCGTTCGGTGCCGCGGGAGTGCTTAACCTGGCCCACGGCACCCTGTACGCCGTAGGCGCCTACGCCGCCGCCGTGCTCACCGACGGCAGCTGGCTGGCGCTGGCCGCAGCGGTGGCGGCGGGCACCACGCTGGGTGCCGCGGCCGGCGCCGGGCTGGCGGTAGCGGTGGCGCCGTTGGCGTCGCGCGGGCACCTGTCACAGGCGTTGCTGACGTTCGGAATCGCGCTGGTGGCAGGGGCGCTGCTGGTGCTCGCATTCGGAGCCGACGACCTGCGACCGGTCGTCCCGCCGGTGCTGGACCAGCCGGTGTCGCTCGCGGGACGGGCATATCCCGGCTACCGGATGGCCTTCATCGCGGTCGCCGCCGTGCTGGCCGTCGCGGGCTGGGCGGTGCTGACCCGCACCCGCGCCGGCGCACGGCTGCGGGCGATGGTCGACGACCCGGACATGCTCGCTGCCGTCGGCACCAACCCCCGCGCGGTGCTGGCGGCGGTGCTGGCCGCCGGCGGGGCGGCCGCCGGGTTCGCCGGCGCGCTCGGCGCGCCGATCATCGGTGCGGGCCCCCGCACCGCCGAGATGGTGCTGCTGCTGTCGCTGGTGATCGTGGTCCTCGGCGGCCTCGGCTCAGTGCCCGGTGCGTTCGTCGCGGCGATCTTCGTCGGGCAGGTGCAGAGCCTCGGCGTGGTGCTGCTGCCCGGACTCGCGCCCTACCTGCTGTTCGCCGCGATGGCGGTGGTGCTGCTGGGCCGCCACCGCCGGTCGTCCGGAGTGCTGCCGGGAGGTCACCGGTGACCGCACCTACGCTCCGGTGGGCGGGTGACGACCGCCTGTCGGGCCCGCCGGTACCACCGTGGGCCGTAGCGGCCGCGGCAGCGGTACTGCTGGCCGCCGGCCTGCCGTGGCTGGTGGAGCCCTACACGCTGACCACCCTGGCGCGCATCATGGCGCTCGGGTTGCTCGCCGTCAGCGTCGCGGTGCTCACCGGCCACGCCGGAATGCCGACCCTGGGCCAGGTCGCGCCGTACGCGGTTGGTGCCTACACCACCGCCCTGCTGGCCAAGGCCGGCCACACCACCGGCCCGGTGCAGCTGCTGGTCGCCGCCGGGGCCGCCGGTCTGTTCTCGGTGCTGGTGGGGATTCCGCTGGTGCGCACCCGCGGCGTGGTCTTCCTCATGGTCACCCTCGCGGTCGGGGAACTGGCCGCGGTCGGTGCCGACCAGTGGCGCGCCGTGACCGGCGGCACCGACGGGCTCGCCGGTATCCCGGCCGTCACCCTCACCACCGGCGGCGACGCGCTCACCGTCACCGGCCGTTACTGGTTCGTGCTGGGCGCCACCGCCGCGGCGCTGGCCCTGGTGTGGTGGTGGCTGCGTTCACCCATGGGGATGGTGCTGCGCGGCATCCGCGACAACGAAGCGCGTATGCACGCCAGCGGCCACCATGTCGCCGGAGTCCTGCTGGCGACCTACGTCGGCGCCGGCGCTCTCGCGGGCGTCGGCGGCAGCCTGCTCGTGGCGACCCAGCGCTACGTGTCCCCGGCCGACGTCAGCTTCCACATCTCCGCGCTGGTGCTGTTGGCGGTGATCGTCGGCGGTGCCCATTCCATGATCGGTGCGTTCGTCGGCGCCGCGCTGGTGGTCACCGTGCGCGACTGGGCGGCCGCGACAGTGCCGGGTCACGGGCCGTTGCTGCTGGGAGCGGTGTTCATCGCCGCCGTATACGCACTCCCGAACGGATTGGCCGGCGCCTGGCGGCCGGGGTCCGGTGCTTGGCGGCCGGGGTCCGGTGCCCACCGGCTCAGGCGCGCGGCAGGTCGGCTGGCGCCGTGGTCCGCCCGGAGGGGGCAGGACCGGTGAGTGCGCTGCTGTCGGCGTCGCGACTCCACCGGCGGTTCGGCCATCTGTGGGCACTGGCCGGTGTCGACCTGGAACTGGCACCCGGTGCGCGCCACGCGGTGATCGGCCCGAACGGCGCCGGCAAGACCACGCTGCTCAATCTCATCGCCGGGACCGTGCGCCCCAGCAGCGGCCGTATCCTCCTCGACGGCGACGACATCACCGCCACCAGCGCCGCGCGGCGTAGCCGCCTGGGGATCGCGCGGACCTTCCAGACCCCGGCGTTGTGCGCCAGCCTGTCCGCGCTGGACAACCTGATCCTCGGGGCGTGGCGGCACGCCCGCCCCACCGCCGGTCAGTGGCGGCCCGGACGCTACCGGCGGCTGGCGGTGCGGTGCCTGCGCCAGCTCGACCGGCTCGGCATCGGGCACCTGGCCGACCACCCGGTGCACACGCTGTCGCACGGCCAGCGGCGGCTGCTTGAGATCGCCGTGGCGCTGGCCGCCCATCCCCGGTTGCTGCTGCTCGACGAGCCCGCCGCGGGACTGTCCGATTCCGATCTGCCGCACCTGGTCACGTGCCTGCGCCGGTTGCCGGCGGCGGTGACGGTGCTGCTGGTGGAACACGACCAGGCGCTGGTGGCGGCCGTGGCCGAGGTGGTCACCGTGCTGCACCACGGGCAGCGACTGGCCAGCGGCACCCCGGAACAGGTCGCCACCGATCCCGCCGTAGCCGAGGTCTACCTCGGCACGCCACCCGCCGGGGAGGGCCGCTGATGCTGCGCCTGGACTCGCTACGCGCCGGGTACGCCGGTGGCACCGCCCTGCACGGGGTGCACCTGGAGGTGGCCGCCGGCACGGTCCACGCCATCGCCGGCGCCAACGGCGCCGGCAAGACCACCCTGGTGCACGCGGTGGCCGGGCTGGTGCCGGTCAGCGCCGGTCGCATCCTGCTGGACGGGGAGGAGATCACCACGTTGCCCAGCCACCGGCGTGCCCGCGCCGGGGTGGGGCTCGTGCCCCAGGGACGGCGGGTGTTCGCCTCGCTGACCGTGGCCGAACATCTTGCCATCGCCCACCGGTCCGGTCGTCACCGCGGAGATCCGGTCAGCACCTGGAACCCGTCGCAGGTCCTGCGGCTGCTGCCGCAGCTGGCGTCGCGCCTGCGCCACCGCGGCCACACCCTGTCCGGCGGCGAGCAGCAGATGCTCGCCATCGGCCGGGCGTTGTTGACCCAGCCGCGCCTGCTGCTGCTCGACGAGCCCGCCGAAGGGCTCGCGCCGCGCCTGGCCACGCACATCCACGACCTGATCACCACGCTGGCCGGTCGCGGCCTGGGGGTCGTTGTCACCTCCCCGCAGCCGGCGCTTCCGCTGGCGGTCGCTGACCACATCACCATCCTGGCCGCCGGCCGCCAGCGGGCCACCGCCACCGGCCCGGAGATCGCCGCGGACCCAACCCCGCTGCACCGGGCGCTGCACCACACCACGACCGGCGCCGTGGCGGACCGGACGACCACCGCCACCCCACCGGCAAGCGCCGACGCCACCGGGCACGAGCGCACCAGGCGGATATCCACTCTCATCGGAGGTAGCACATGAACTGCCCCGCACCAACGGGACCCGGAGACCGGTACGCGTTCGACAACAGCAGCACCCACGCGGCCGACCAGTTGGCCTGCCTTGAGCAGCTCCTCGACCCGGTCACCACCGGGGTACTGGAACAACTGACGCTGTCTCCGTACGCCCGGTGCCTGGACGTCGGCGCCGGCGGGGGATCGGTCAGCCGGTGGCTCGCCGGCCATCTCGGTCCCGGCGCCCGCGTGCTCGCCACCGACGTCGACACCAGCCGGCTGGCCGCGGGCGACGGCGTCGAGATGCGGCGTCACGACATCCGCCACGGCCCGCCGCCGGGCGGGCCGTGGGACCTCATCCACACCCGGCTGGTGCTGCTCCACCTGCCGGGTCGCCGCCGCCTGCTCGACCAGCTCGTCGCCTCCCTCGCACCCGGCGGATGGCTGGTGGTAGGGGAGTTCAGCCGCCGTCCGCTGACCGTGTTCACCGCGGCCGATGACGACGACGCCGCGGTGTTCATCCGGGTCATCGACACGCTCATCGACGTGCTCACCGCGCACGGTGCCGACCTCGACTGGGCGCACGCCGTCCACCCGGGCATGGTCGACGCCGGCCTGATCAACGTGCACACCACCGAGCACGCCGAGAGCTGTCACGGCGGCAGCGTCGGCGCCTATCTCCACCACGTCAACTCCCTGCAGAAGCACGACGACCTGCGCGCCGCCGGGATCACCGAGGCGGAGCTGGCCCGGTTCCGGCGGGTGGTGGCCGACCCGGCGTTCGCGGCGCGGTCCTGGCAGTTCGTGTGCACCCGTGGCCAGCGACCGGCCCAGCTCCCGACGTGAGCAGCGACCGCGGGCAGGCCCCACCGAGCCTGCTCACACGCCTCCACGAGGAGTGGGACCACCTGGCGACCGCGCCCTCGACCGTCCGGGCGCTGCGACACTGGGCCCGCACCGAGCCGGCCCTGGCCGGTTGGCCGGACCTGCACGCGCTGCGCAACGCCGTGCACGACCGCAGCCGTCCGGAGCGGGCGGACCAGATCCTGGCCGCACTCGTGCGCCACGCGGCAGCCGACACCCACCACGACCGGCTCGCCGCCCGCGTCGTCCTCCAACTACTCGTCCCGGGTGCGGTGCACCTGGCCCGCAGCCTGGCGCCGCTGCTCGGGGACGCCACCACCGCGCAGGCCACCGTCTTCTCGGAGCTGGCCATCGGCATCGCCACCTACCCGTGGCGGCGCCGTCCCCGGCGGGTGGCTGCCAACCTGCTGCTGGACTGCCGGCAGCGCATCTGCCGGCGCCAACGCCGGCACCGCCACGAGTCCGCCGTGGGCCTGCACCCGGACGTGCCCGAGCAGCCCGACCGTGGCGCCGTGGAGCGTGCCGAGGCGTGCCTTGCGGTGGATGAGCTGCTCACGTGGGCCCGCCGCGCGAAGGTCATCGACGAGTTCGAGAGCCGGCTGCTGCTGGCCAGCCGGGTCCAGGACATCCCCATACCACGCCTTGCCGAGGCGCTCGGCCGCTCCCGTTCGGGCCTGTTCGCGACCCGTTCGGCCGCCGAGCAGCGCCTGCGTCACGCCCTGGCCGCCGCGACCGATACCGACCGCGGGCACTGAGCCGGCCCCGGCCACCGGCAGGAGCCGCGCCCACGATGACGGACCCGCGGATGTCCCCGATGCGCATATCCGGTCAGGGGAGGAACCCGGAGGAACCTACCCCGCGGAAGGAGGAGCAGCGTTGGACGAGAGCGACGAGCCATATCGGCCGACCGGCCCGCTGGGCGGAAGCACCCGCCTGCAGGCTGCCTCCAGCCGCGCGCTCGCCGTCGGGCTGTGGGCCGCGCTGGCGCTGGCACTCGTGCTGGGCCTGGTCAACTGGGCGCAGCAACCGGTGAGTGTGACTGCGCCGGACACCGCGGGCGGTGCCCCGCCACCGGTGGCACCGCCGGGTGGGTGCGCTGAGCTCGCGGTGTCCGCCTGGGTGGCCGGCGACGCGGACGTGCTCGACGGCGCCACCGTCGCCGCCGGCACACCGCCGGACACCGACCGGCGCGCGGTGCGCACCTACACCGTCGACGTCACCGCCGCGGACTCGTCCGACCGGTGGGGTTACCTGGTGGCCGCCCGGGTGCAGGAACGCGACCGCGACAGCGGGCAGTGGCACGACCTCGGCCTGCAGTATCTCACCGTCACCATGGTCGCCACCGACGGCGGGTGCCGAGGCTGGAGCCCGGTCACGCCACCGATGCAGGTGACGGCGCCGGCGTTGGCCGCAGCGGTGCCGCCACCGTACCCGGTGGTGCTGTCGGTGTCCGGCAGCGGCCTCGGCGCCACCCTGGAGGCGTTCTTCACCGGGATGCTGACCGGCGCGGGCGACCTGGAACGCTATCTCGCTCCCGGCGCGTCCGTCCCGGCGGTGACGCCGACGCCCTACCGCGAGGTCGGCGTCAGCGAGGTGCGCGCGCCGGCCGGCGCCCCACTGGCGCGCGGCGACGAGGTGCCGCCGGACGGCACCACGGTGCCGCTGCTCGTCAACGTGACCACCGACCGCACACCGCTGCCGCTGACCTACCCGGTCACCGTCGGGGTGCGGGGCGGCCGGTGGGAGGTCGTCGCCATCTCGCCGGTGGTACCGGCGAGCCCGCACGCCACGACCGCTACCTCCGATGTCCCCGCCACCCCCGACATCC
>SLSW01000137.1 GCA_007130245.1 Micromonosporaceae bacterium | reverse complement strand
CGTCGCCCGCGGCCGCCAGCGCCGGTTCGCGCGCCGGGCGGGTCGCCACCCGCGCCACCGGGCCGCGGTCGCCGAACGCGTACTGCGCCGCGTAGAGGATCATCGCCGCCAGGTAACCCAGGATGGAGAACACCAGCAGCAGGTAGGAGGCGTTGGCCATCACGTGCTCCTCGTCACTAGCTCGGGCCGCGCCGCGTCACCGGGCACCAGGTCGTTGACCAGGCCGATGAACTCGTCGGCGAAGCCAGGGTAGTCCGACCGCGGCAGGCCACCGGCCTCGACCCGGCTGCCGCGTCCGGCGCCGGCCAGCCGGAACCAGACCCGGCGCCGCCTGCCGGACAGCGACGTCACCAGGCCGGCCATCAGCACGATCGCCCCGGCCAGCACCACCGGTTCACCCGGGTCGTGCCGCACCGACAGGGTGATCCACTGTTCGGTGCCGAGGAACTCCAGGGTGGTGCCGTCATCCAGGGTCACGCTGTCGCCCACGCCGAGGAACCGCGGGTCGTCGACCTGGCGCAGTGCGCCGGTGTCGATCTGGTCCCGGTTCAGCATCCACACCGACTGCGGCGTACCGGCGTCGATGCCCAGGTCGCCGCGGTACGGTGCCAGCGCGACCACCGGATCCTGTTCCTGCGGATGCCGCGACGAGGGCGCGATGCCGGCCTCCACCATCTCGTTCATGGTCTCCAGGTCGGTGGGCGCGGTCGGCAGGTAGATGCCCTCGAAGGCGACCTGCAACGAGGAGTCGCGCGCGCCATCGGGGTCCACATTGGCGTCCGGGAAGGCGGCCAGGCCCTCGGCGGAGCCCAACGGCTCCATCGTGAAGAACGGCACCGTGATGGTCTGGCTGTGATCGAAGCGGTCGGTGTAGCGCAGAATCGGCGCGTAGCCGTGGCCGAGCAGGTAGACGCTGGCGCCGTCCAGGCGCAGCGGGGCGTTGACGGTGAACTCCACTGGCCGGAACGGCTCGTCGTTCTCCCGGACCTCGGCGTGGGCCAGGAACCTCGTCGGCAGCCCGCGTTCGGTGAAATCCGCCTCGAAGTCGGTCAGCATGAAGCAGAAGTCCGGCAGATCGTCTGCGCCGACGCGCTGGCCCAGCCCGTACTCGTCGTACTGGTCCAGCGCGTTGCAGAAGCGCGTCTCCTCGCCGGCCACCACCAGCCGGTTGCCGTGCCAGCCGTACCAGCCGCCGAGCCCGACACCGAGCAGCACCGCCACCATGGCGAAGTGCATCAGCAGGTTGCCGGTCTCCTTCAGATAGCCCTTCTCGGCGCTGACCGTGACCGTGCCGTCGTCGTGGCTGCGTACCACCGACCGCCACCGGCGCGAGCGCAGCCGCGTGTGCAGCGCCGCCGCCGCCTCGGCCGGCGCGCCGGCGGCGGTCCGATCGCCGGCGTACCGCGGCATCCGGGACAGCCGGCGCGGCGCGTCCGGTGGCGCCGCCCGCAGCGACTGCAGGTGGTCGCGCAACCGCGGGATCAGGCACCCCAGCAGTGACACGAACAGCAGTAGGTAGATCGCCGAGAACCAGGGCGAGGCGTAGACGTCGAACCCGCCCAGCCGGTCGACCACCGGCGCCAGCTGCGGGTAGTCGGTGTACCACTCGTTGACGCGCTCGATGCTGACGTTGCGCTGCGGCAGCAGCGAGCCCGGGATGGCGGCGAGCGCCAGCAGGAACAGCAGCACCAGCGCGGTGCGCATGCTGGTCAGCTGCCGCCACAACCCTCGCAGGGTGGCGTTCAGGCGGCCGGGGCGGCTCATATGCTGATCTCCCCCACGCCGACGCTGACCCGCAGCCAGAAGACGAACTCCTCCCACGCCCCGGTCAGCAGCGCCAGGCCCACCAGCACCAGCAGGACCGCGCCGATGCGGGTGACCCAGTAGCCGTGGCGGCGGATCGCGGTGAACACCCCGAGCAGCCGGCGGAACGCCAGCCCGAACACCAGGAACGGCAGCCCGATGCCGAGGGTGTAGGCGCCGGCCAGCACCGCCGCCCGGCCGGTCTCGCCGCCGAGGGCGCCCAGCGCCAGCACCGCCCCGATGGTCGGGCCGATGCACGGGATCCATGACAGCGCGAACACGGCACCGAACACCGGTGCGCCGGTCAGCCCGGCGGCCGGCAGCCACCGCAGCCGGAACTCGCGCTGCAGCCCCGGCACCATGCCGAGCAGCGCGAGCGCGAAGACGATCATGAGGATGCCGCCGCCGATCTCCAACGCCCGCTGGTGGTCCTGCAGGATCCGCCCGGCCTGGGCGGCGAGCACCCCGGCGGTGACGAACACCGCGCCGAACCCGGCGATGAACAGCAACCCGCCGGCGAGGATCCGGCCCTGCACCCGGCTGCGCGCCCGGGCGGGCGCCACCGCCACCGCGGCACCGCCATCATCGTCGCCGGCCGGGGCGGACGGAGCCGCCCCGGTGGCGGTGTCGAGGTCGGCGCCGGACATCCCGGTCACGTACGCCAGGTAGCCGGGCACCAGCGGCAGGATGCACGGCGAGAAGAAGCTGACCAGCCCGGCGATTGCGGCTACGGCGATGCCGAGCAGCAGCGGACCGGAGCTGACGATGGCAGCGAACGTCTCACCCATCGACCGGCACCTCCGCGGCCACCCGCTCGACGATGGTCTCCAGCTCTATCGGGCCCACCACCCGGTAGATCGCCACCGCCACATGACCCGAGCGGTCGATCACCAGCGTGGCCGGCGGGCCGACCGGTGGCGGTGGGTCGGTGAAGTGCCGCGCGTACTCGCTGGCGGGGTCGAAGATGCTCGGGTAGGTCACCCGCCCCTGCATGAAGCTGATCGCCCGGTCCCGGCTGTCGCGGATGTTGATCCCGACGAAGCTGACCCCCTGGTCGCGGGTGCCCTGGTACACCTCCTCCAGGTCGGGCATCTCCGCCCGGCACGGCGGGCACCAGGACCCCCAGATGTTGATCACCACCACGTCGCCGCGCAGGTCGGCCAGGTCGAGCTGCTCACCGTGCAGGGTCTCGCCGGCGATCTCCGGCGCCGGCGGGCGCTCGCCCGCGGCGTACTCGCGCAGCGTGGTCCCGCGGTCGGCCTCGTCGCCGTCGAAGACCGTGATGCCGATCCCGGTGGCCACCAGTGCCAGGATTGCCAGGGTGCCGACCAGCACGCGCCGGTCGACCCGCCGCGGGCGTTGCGCCGGGTCCGCCGGGGCGTGGGCGCGCGGCGGCGACACTTAGGCCCCCTTGGCGGTGCCGGCGCCGGGGGAGCGGGCCACCAGGTGCGCGGCCGGCTCGGCGTACTCGATGCGGGTGAGCGCGTCGCCGTGGAAATGGAACGAGGTGAGGCTGGCCAGCGCGCACTGGCGGCGGCGCGGGTCGTGCCATAGCCGCCGGCCCTGCAGCTGCCGGCGCAGGGTCCAGATCGGCAGCTGGTGGGACACGCAGACCGCCTCGTAGCCGGCGGCCGCCTCGCGGGCGGCGTGCAGCGCGGCGGTCATGCGCGCGGCGACCTGCCGGTACGGCTCGCCCCAGGACGGGCGGAACGGGTTGCGCAGCAGCCACCAGCTGCGTACGTGTCGCAGCGCGCCGTCACCGACGCCGAACCGCTCGCCTTCGAAGTAGTTCTCGCCCTCGATGAGCTGCTCGTCGATGGCCACCGGCAGCGCGAACCGCCGCGCCAGCGGCTGGGACGTCTCCTGCGCGCGCTCCATCGGGCTGGACACCAGGTGGGTGACGTCCCGGCCGGCCAGCGCCTCGGCGACCGTCTCAGCCATCTTCACGCCCAGCTCGGACAGGTGGTAGTCGGGCAGGCGCCCGTAGAGGATGCCGGCCGGGTTGTGCACCTCCCCGTGGCGCAGCAGGTGGACCACCGTACGCATCAACGCCCCCCGGCGGCGGAGTCGGCCGCGGCCGTGGCGGCCGCCTTGGCCGCGGCCGGCATGGCGGCGGCGATGCGCTCCAGCGCGGTGTCGTCCAGCGCGGTGGAGGCGAACCACGCCTCGTACGCGCTCGCGGGCAGGTAGACGCCGTGGGACAGCGCGGCGTGGAAGAACGCGGCGAACGCGGCGGTGTCCTGCGTGGCGGCGGTGGCGTAGTCGCGCACGTCGCCGTCGGTGAAGAAGATCGAGAACATGGTGCCGGCGGTGGACACGCGGTGCGGCACGCCCGCGACGGTCAGCGCGTCGCTGGCGAGTGTGCGCACGGTGGCGGCGGTGGCGTCCAGGCGGCGGTACGCGTCGTCGTGGGCCAGCCGCAGGGTAGCCAGCCCGGCGGCGCAGGCCAGCGGGTTACCGGACAGGGTGCCCGCCTGGTAGACCGGGCCGACCGGGGCGAGCTGCGACATGATCTCCGGGTTGCCGCCGAACGCGGCCGCCGGCAGCCCGCCACCCATGACCTTGCCGAAGGTCCACAGGTCGGCCTCGACCGGGTCCAGGCCGTGCCAGCCGGCCGCCGAGGCGCGGAACCCGGTCATCACCTCGTCGATGATCAGCAGCGCGCCGTGGGCGTGCGCGATGCGGGCCAGCGCGGCGTTGAAGCCGTCGCGCGGCGCGATCACCCCCATGTTGCCGGCCGCCGCCTCGGTGATCACGGCCGCGATCTGGTCGCCGGCGGCGCCGAAGGCCGCCTCCACTGCGGCGAGGTCGTTGTACGGCAGCACCAGGGTCTCGCCGGCCGCGGCGCTGGTCACGCCGGGGGTGTCCGGCAGGCCCAGGGTGGCCACGCCGGATCCGGCCGACGCCAGCAGCGCGTCGACGTGGCCGTGGTAGCAGCCGGCGAACTTGACGATCTTGGCGCGCCCGGTGGCCGCGCGGGCCAGCCGGATCGCCGACATGGTGGCCTCGGTGCCGGAGTTGACCAGGCGCACCTGGGTGGCCGGGGTGCGGCCGACGATCTCCGCGGCCAGTTCGATCTCGGCCTCGGTGGGTGCGCCGAAGCTGGTGCCGTGCCCGGCAGCGGCCCGCACCGCCGCGGTCACCTCCGGATGGGCGTGCCCGTGCAGCAGCGGCCCCCACGAGCAGACCAGGTCCACGTAGCGGCGGCCGTCGGCGTCGATCAGGTACGGCCCCTGCCCGCGGACCATGAAGCGTGGAGTGCCGCCGACGCCGCGGAACGCGCGCACCGGCGAGTTGACCCCGCCCGGCGTCAGGTCGCGGGCGCGGCGGAACAGTTCTAAGGAGGCGGGCGCGTCGGCCGGGTAGGGGCCGGCGCCGGCCAGCGGTTGGTCGATCACAACGCCGCCCATTCTGTCAGCAGCGCTCACCCGCCCGGCGTGGTGGGTGGCACCCTGAAGCGCCACCCAAGTGTGTCTGTTCGGAGGGGGTGTTCAAGGTCACTCCCAGCAACCCGGGATGGCGAGACCGCGTTACGCTGGCGAACGTGGAACGCCCAGAGCTGACGATCTCGGTGCACCGCACCCCCGGGGAGGCGACGGTCAACCTCACCGGTGAGATCGACATGCTCACGGCCACCCGGCTGTCGAACACGGTGAACGACATCCTGAGCGACCCGCCGCCGCGGATCGTGCTCAATCTGGCCGGGGTGACCTTCTGCGACTCCCAGGGTCTGGGCACCCTGGTGGTGCTCAGCCGCAAGGCGAGCACCGCCCAGAGCGTGCTGGTGCTGACCAACGTGGGCGACTTCCTGCTGCGGGTGCTCGACATCACCGGGCTGCGGTCCGCGCTGATGATCCGCAACGAGCCCGCCGCCCGCTGACCCCCACACCTCTCGTTGATCTAGGGATTGTTCACGTGATTTGATCTCTAACCACGTGAACAATCCCTAGATCAACGAGAGGTGTGGGGGTGGTCAGGTCGACGCGTCGCGAGCCTGTCGCAGCAGCGTGATCGCCCGGCCCACGTCCCGGACCCCGTCGGAACCCTGCAGCGCGGTGAGGGCATCCTCGATCGCCGCCACCGTCGACGCTCTGCGCTGCTCGTGGTCGCGCACCACCTTCGCCTGTGCGGCCAGCTCCTGGTTCTTGGTCCACAGGTCGACGAAGACCTCCACCTTCGCCCGCAACACCCAGGGGTCGAACGGTTTGGTGAGGTAGTCGACCGCGCCGGCGGCGTAGCCCTGCAGCGCCAGTTGGGCGTCCCGGTCGGCCGCGGTCAGAAAGATGATCGGTACGTGCCGGGTGCGTTCCCGCGATTTGATGTGCACCGCGGTCTCGAACCCGTCCATCTCCGGCATCTGTGCGTCCAGCAGGATGACCGCAAAGTCGTCCACGAGGAGTTTCTTCAGCGCGGCCTCGCCGCTGGTGACCGACACCGGCGTGACCGGGAGGCCCTGCAGCAATGCCTCCAGTGCGGTGAGGTTCTCCTGGCGGTCGTCGACCAGCAGCGCCTTCGCGCCGCCGCCCGCACCGACCGTGGACCGCCCGGCACCCACCACCGCACCGGTCACGAGTCCTCCTTTCCGGGGCCCGCGGCAGCGCTACCGCCGTCGCCGCTCCTGAGCCAACCGGCCATGAGGTCGAGCAGCTGGTCCAGATCCACCGGCTTGGTGATGTAGTCGCTGCCACCGGCGATCAGCGCGGAGTCCCGATCGCCGGGCATCGCCTTGGCGGTGAGGAAGACGATCGGCAGGTCGGCGAACTGGTGGTTCTGCCGGATCTCCCGGGTGGTCTCGTATCCGTCCTGATCGGGCATCATCGCGTCCATCAGAACGATGTCGACCTCCGGGTGCTCAGACAGCAACCGCACCCCGTCGTTGCCGTTGTCGGCGTAGAGGACGGTCATCCCGTGCAGCTCCAGCGCGCTGGTGAGGGCGAAGACGTTGCGCACATCGTCGTCGACGATCAGCACCGTGGCGCCCTCCAGCTGGCCCGCGGCCGGGGTGGTGCGCTTCTGCGTGTTGTCGGTATCACGCAGCATCGGCATCGAGACACCCGCCCGGCCGACCGGCACCTTCGAGGCGGGTGCGGCCACCGCCTCCGGCACCAGCACGTCAGGCAGGTAGAGCACGAACGCCGAGCCCTGTCCGGGCTGCGACGACACGGTGATCGTGCCGCCGATCAACGCGGCGAGGTCGCGGCTGATGGACAACCCCAGCCCGGTGCCGCCGTAGCGGCGGCTGGTCGTGCCATCGGCCTGCTGGAAGGCTTCGAAGATGACGGACAGCTTGTCGTCCGAGATACCGATGCCGGTGTCGGTGACCGTGAAGGCGATCACCTGCCGGGCGGTGGCCAGGGTGGGCACGTCGAAGGCGATATCGGGCGGGGCCGGGGCGATCCGCAGTGTCACCGCGCCCTGGTCGGTGAACTTCACCGCGTTCGACAGCAGGTTCCGCAGGATCTGCTGTAGCCGCTGACCGTCGGTGAACACCGACCCACCGGCCAGCTCGGGCGCCACGTCGACCTGGAACTGCAGGCCCTTCTCGGTGGCCTGCGGCGAGAAGCCCTGCTCGACGTAGCCGCGGACCTCCTCGTACGGCACGTCGGCCGGCTCGACCTCGGTGCGGCCGGCCTCGATCTTCGACAGGTCCAGAATGTCGTCGATCAGCGTGAGCAGGTCGGAGCCGGCGTCGTGGATGTGGCGGGCGAACTCGATCTGCTTCGGGGTGAGGTTCTCCTCCGAGTTCTCCGCCAGCAGTCGCGCCAGCAGCAGCAACGAGTTGAGCGGGGTGCGCAGCTCGTGGCTCATGTTCGCGAGGAACTCCGACTTGTAGGCCGAGGCGCGGGCCAGCTGCTGGGCCTTTTCCTCCAGCCCGATGCGGGCGAGTTCGATCTCGCGGTTCTTGGTCTCGATGTTGCCCTTCTGCTCCTGCAGCAGGGCCGCCTTCTCCTCCAACTCGGCGTTGGTGCGCTGCAGCTCGGCCGACTGCTCCTGCAGCTCGTGGGCCAGGCGCTGCGACTGTGCCAGCAGCTCCTCGGTGCGCTTGTTCGCCTGGATGGTGTTCAGTGCGATCCCGATGGTGGCGACCAGCCGCTCCAGGAAGGTCATGTGCAGGTCGGAGAACGGCGTCACCGAGCCGAACTCGATCACGCCGAGCAGCTCGCCCTCGAACAGCAGCGGCAGCACCACCAGGTCGGCGGGCGGCGTCTCCGCAAGCCCGGACCGCACCGTCAGGGACGCGGCGGGCACGGAGCCCACCCGGATCGTCTTGCGGGTCACCGCGGCCTGCCCCACCAGCCCCTCCCCGGGGCCGAAGGTAATCGGGCGGTCGTGCCCGACGTACCCGTACGCCGCGCTCAGGCGCAGCCGCGGGGTGGCGTCCTCGTAGTCGGTGAGGAAGAACGCACCGAGCTGGGCGTTGACCAGCGGCGTCACCTCCTCCATGATCATTCGGGTGACCTCACCGAGATCCCGCTGCCCCTGCAGCAGGCCACCGATGCGGGCCAGGTTGGAGTCCAGCCACCCTTGATCGGCGTTCTTGGACGTGGTGTCCCGCAACGTGCCGATCATCTGGTTGATCGTGTCCTTCAGCGACGCGACCTCCCCCTGGGCCTGCACGGTGATCGCCTGGGTGAGGTCGCCGCGGGTCACCGCGGTGGAGACCTCCGAGATCGCCCGCAGCTGCGTGGTCAGGGTCGACGCCAGCTGGTTGACGTTCTCGGTCAGGTCCTTCCAGGTGCCCGACACGCCCTTGACCTCGGCCTGGCCGCCGAGCTTGCCTTCCCGGCCCACTTCGCGGGCCACGCGGGTGACCTCGTCGGCGAAGGAGGAGAGCTGGTCGACCATGGTGTTCACGGTGCTCTTGAGCTCCAGGATCTCGCCCTGGGCGTCCACGGTGATCTTCTGCGACAGGTCACCCCTGGCCACCGCGGTGGTCACCGCGGCGATGTTGCGCACCTGGTTGGTCAGGTTGGTGGCCATGGAGTTGACGTTGTCGGTGAGGTCGCGCCAGGTGCCGGAGACGCCCTTGACCTGGGCCTGGCCGCCGAGTTTTCCTTCGGTG
>SLSW01000135.1 GCA_007130245.1 Micromonosporaceae bacterium | reverse complement strand
GTGGCAGCCGGTCCAGGTAGCGCTCGGACAGCCGCACCACCTCCGGGCCCAGGCTGTAGCGCGACGAGGCGGGATCCTGCTCGACCAGACCGGCGGCGACCAGGCTGCGCAGCAGCCGGTGGACCGTGGCCAGCGACAGACCCGACCGTTCGGCCAGGTCGCTCAGTTGCCGGTACGCCGGACCCTCACTTAACAGCTCGAGGAGCGTCGACGCGTTACGGACCGTGCCCAATGTGCCACGCGCAGCATCTGGCTCTGCCACGAACCATCCTCCTCGACCAGTTCGACCCAGCGGTGTCCCACATCGTAAACCACTCTCGGTCACCAGAACAGGATTGCGGTTAAGGGTATTGACTTCCGCTTAGTGGAATGGCAGCATCAGCCGCCATACCCGCACCGCCCCCGTGCGCAGGAGGAACCGTTACCGTGTCCCGTGCATACCGGCACAACCTCAACGGCAGCAGCCTCGAGCCCGGCACTCGACAGCTGGAGATCGAGGCCGTCGCGCTGCGCTTCGGGGGTGTCCAGGCACTACAGAACGTCAGCCTCGACGTCTGCCAGGGTGAGATTCACGCCATCATCGGCCCGAACGGCGCCGGCAAGACCAGCCTGCTGAACTGCATCAGCGGGCTGTACCGGCCCCAGGAGGGCCACATCCGGCTGCACCGCAGCGACGGCCCGCCGCATGACCTGACCAGGACGCGCCCGAGCCGGGTGGCCCGCCTCGGTGTGGCCCGGGCGTTCCAGAACATCGAACTGTTCAAGCACATGACCGTGCTCGACAACCTGATGCTCGGCCGGCACGTGCACATGAAGCACTCGGTCTGGCGCTCGTTCCTCTACTACGGACCCGCCCGGCGGCAGGAGATCGCCGAGCGGCAACTGGTGGAGGAGGTGATCGACTTCCTGGAGATCCAGGCGGTGCGCCACGCCCACGTCGGCGCGCTGCCCTATGGCGTGCAGAAACGGGTCGAGGTCGGTCGGGCGCTGTGCCTGCAGCCGGCCGTGCTGCTGCTCGACGAACCCATGGCCGGGATGAACACCGAGGAGAAGGAGGACATGGCCCGGTTCATCCTCGATGTCAACGCCCTGGCCGGGGTCACGGTCGTGCTGATCGAGCACGACATGGAGGTCGTCATGGACATCTCCGAGCGGGTCAGCGTGCTGGACTTCGGCCGGAAGATCACCACCGGGCCGCCCGCCGACGTCAAGACCCACCCCCAGGTCATCGAGGCCTACCTCGGAGAGGAGGTCTCATGAGTACGGCGGATGCGCCCGCGACCGTGAGCGGCGCCGACCGGGTGGTGCGACCACGGGAGACCACGCCGGAGCCGGTCCCGGACGGCACCACCTTCCCGAAACTGCTCGACCAGCTGGCCGAGCGTCTCGGGGATGACGGGGTGGCGCTGCAGGAGAAGCGGTACGGCATCTGGCAGCCGATCACCTGGGCGGGTTACCGCCGGCGGGTGCGCGACTTCGCGCACGGGCTGGCCCACCTCGGGGTGCGTCCCGGGGACGTGGTGGCGGTGCTCGGCGACAACCGGCCGGAGTGGCTGATCGGTGAACTGGCCTCCCAGTCGATCGGCGCCTGCGTGGTCGGCATCTACCCGACCAGCGTCGGCGAGGAGATCGTGCACATCCTGACCCACGCCCGGGTGCGGGTGGTGGTGGCCGAGGACCAGGAGCAGGTCGACAAACTGATCCGGCTGTGGGACCGGCTCGACACCGTCGACACGGTCGTCTACTACGACCCACGCGGGTTGGAGGACTACGACGAGGACTACCTGGTCGAGTTCACCGCCATCGAGGAGCAGGGCCGGCGGTACGAGGCGGCGCACCCGGGCTGGCTCGACGAGCAGATCGCCTCCGGCCGCTCCAGCGACGTGGCGGTCATCTGCACCACCTCGGGCACGACCGCGCAGCCCAAGCTGGCGATGCTGTCGCACCACAACCTGCTGTCCATGGGACGCAGCCTGATGGCGATCGACCCGATCGCCGGTCGCGACCGGTACGCGAGCTTCCTGCCGTTCGCCTGGATCGGTGAGCAGATGCTCACCGTCGCCTGCGGCCTGCAGGCCGGGTTCACCGTGTCCTTCCCGGAGGAGGCCAGCACGGTGAAGGCTGACCTGCGCGAGATCGGCCCGAGCGTGATGTTCAGCCCGCCCCGGATCTGGGAGGACATGGTCTCCCAGGTCCAGGTGCGCGTGGCCGAGGCCGGCTGGGTCAAGCGCGCGACGTTCGCCTGGGGCCACCGGATGGGCGAACGGGTCGCCGACCGCCGGGTCCGCGGCGAGCGGGTGCCACCGGTGCAGTGGTTGCTCGGGAAAGTAGCCGAGCTGGTGGCGCTGCGGCCGGTACGCGAGCAGCTGGGGCTGACCCGCCTCAAGCGCGGCTACACCGGCGGCGCCCCGCTGGGCCCGGACGTGTTCCGGTTCTTCCACTCCATCGGCGTGAACCTGAAGCAGATCTTCGGGCAGACGGAGATCTGCGGGATCGCGGTGGCGCACCGCGACGACGACGTCAAGTTCAACACCGTCGGCACCCCGATCCCGGCGACCGAGATGAGGATCGCCGACGACGGCGAGGTCCTGCTGCGCAGCCCGGCGGTGTTCCAGGGCTACTACCTCAACGAGGACGCCAGCCAGGAGGCGATGGACGCCGACGGCTGGCTGCACACCGGCGACGCCGGCTATCTCGACGACGACGACCACCTGGTGGTCATCGACCGCGCCAAGGACGTGCGGGTGTCGGCCGACGGCACCCGGTTCAGCCCGGCGTTCATCGAGAACAAGATCAAGTTCAGTCCGTACGTGGAGGAGGCCGTGGTGTTCGGCGGCGACGCCGGCGGGTCCACCCGGCCGTACATCGCCGCGATGGTCACCATCGACATGCAGACGGTCGGCGCGTGGGCCGAGCGGGCGCACCTGTCCTACACCACCTACACCGACCTCGCCCAGAAGGAGGCCGTCTACCGGCTCATCGCCGAGCAGATCCACCGCGCCAACCAGGATCTGCCCGAGAGCATCCAGGTACGACGTTTCCTGCTGTTGCACAAGCAGCTGGACCCGGACGACGAGGAGATCACGCGGACCCGCAAGGTGCGCCGCGGCCTGATCAGCGACCGCTACGGCGAGCTGATCGAAGCGTTGTACGGCGACGCCGAATCGGTCTCGGTCACCAGCACCGTGACCTACCAGGACGGCACCACCGCCGAGCGCACCATCGGGCTCAAGGTCTGGTCCATGGACGGCTTCGCACCCGCGCCAAGACGGCGACGGTTCGCGTGGAGCAGGCGGAGGTAGGGAGCGCGTACGTGGAGACCTTCATCCAACTCACCATCACCGGCCTCGCCAACGGGGCGATCCTGTCGCTGGCCGCGCTCGGCTTCGTGATCGTCTTCAAGGCCACCGGGGTCATCAACTTCGCCCAGGGTTACTTCCTGCTGGTCGGCGCCTATCTGGTCTGGGCCGGCATGGTCCAGTTCAACCTGCCGTGGTTCTTCGCGGTCATCGTCGCGTTGGTGGTGGCGGTGCTGATGGGCCTGGCCACCGAACGGTTCGTGCTGCGCCCGCTGGTCGGGGAGAACGTCATCTCGGTGATCATGGTGACGATCGGGCTGGCGTTCGTGTTGCAGGGCCTGGTGCAGTTCATCTGGGGCACCGAGCCGCGCCCGATGCCGGCGTTCATCCCCCGTGGCACCGTCGAGTTGCTCGGGGTGCCGGTCACCCTGAACCGGATCTGGGCGGTCGTCATCGCCGGCGCGGTGCTGGCGGCGTTGACGCTGTTCTTCCAGCGATCCCGGCACGGCATCGCGATGCGGGCCGTGGCCGACGACCAGCAGGCCGCGATGGTGGTGGGCATCAGCGTGCGCAAGGTGTTCGCACTCGCCTGGGCGCTGGCCGCGGCCAGCGCGGTGCTCGCCGGGATCATCGTGGCGAACCTGTTCGGGGCATCCGGAGAGGTAGCGGTCTTCGGCCTGCTGGTGTTCCCGGTCGTGATCCTCGGTGGGCTCGACTCGGTGCCCGGCGTGATGATCGCCGGCGCCATCATCGGCCTGCTCGTGTCCTACACCGCCGGCTATGTCGGCGGCGGCCTGCAACAGGTCATCCCGTACATCGTCCTCGTCCTGATCCTGCTGCTCCGCCCGTACGGGCTGTTCGGCGAGGTCCGGATCGAACGAGTCTGAGGTATCGCCATGGCGACAGCGACCGGTGTCTACCACACCAGCTACGAGGCCGACCTCGCGCTACGAAAGACCCGCGCGGAGTGGATCCGGCTCGGTCTCATCGTTCTGCTGGTGGTGTCGGCGCCCTTCCTGCTCAATCCGTTCTGGCTCACCGTGGCCAACCAGATCGGCATCGCGATCATCGGCGCGGTCGGCCTGAACATCCTCGTTGGGCACACCGGCCTGATCAGCCTCGGCCACGGGGCCTTCCTGGGCGTCGGCGCCTACACCTCGGCGATCCTGGTCACCCGGCTGGAGGCGCCCACGCTGGTCGCCATCGGGGTGGCGGTGGCGGTCACCACCGTGATCGGCACCTTCTTCGGCCTGCCGTCACTTCGCCTCAAGGGCCTCTACCTGGCCATGGCCACCCTGGCGGCGCAGTTCATCCTGCTGTTCGCGTTCCGCAACTGGGACTTCATCACCGGCGGCACCGACGCGATCGTGGTGGCGTCGCCGGAGATCTTCGGGTTCACCCTGCGTACCGACTTCCACTGGTACTGGGTGATCTTCGGGGTGGCGGCCCTGGTGGTGTTCGCCGCCCGCAACCTGTTCCGCACCGGCCTCGGACGGGCCTTCCACGCGGTACGGGATCAGGACATCGCCGCTGCGGTGATGGGAATCCACGTCGGCCGCCAGAAGCTGCTGGCGTTCGCGATCTCCTCCGGTCTGGTGGGCCTGGCCGGGGCGATGACCGCGCACTACCGCACCATCGTGACCTGGGAGCGCTTCACGCTCGACGTCTCGGTGCTCTACCTCGCGATGATCATCGTAGGCGGTCTCGGCAGTGTCGCCGGGGCAGTCTACGGGGCGACGTTCATGACCGTACTGCCGGCGGCGATCCAGCAACTGGCGCGCAACGTACGCGACACGATACCGATGCTCGGTCGCGAGATCCCCGCCATCCAGCTGATCGTGTTCGGCCTCGTGATCGTGCTGTTCCTGCTGTTCGAACCACGCGGGCTCGACCGGACCTGGCAGCGCGTCAAGGACTACTTCCGACTATGGCCCTTCCGCTACTGACCACACCCGATTGATGAAGGAGAAAGAGATGCACCTGTTCACACGGAGACGCGCCGCCACACCCGTGGCCGTGCTCGCCGCGCTGGCGCTGGCGCTGGGCGCCTGCGGCGGCGACGGCGATCCCGCCGCCGGCGACGCCGAGCCGATCGTCATCGGCAACATCGCCGACCTGTCCGGCCCCACCGGCGACGTCGGCACCCCCTACTCCGAAGGCGTCCGTGGCTACGTCGAATGGCGTAACGCCCAGGGCGGCATCGCCGGCCGGCCGATCGAGCTGCTGTGGGAGGACTACCAGTACGACGTGGCGGTCGCCGAACGCCTCTACAGCGACTACGTCGGGCGAGGCGTGGTGGCGATCCAGGGCTGGGGCACCGCCGACACCGAGGCGTTGCGCAGCCGGGTGAACGCCGACGAGATCCCGTTCATGTCGGCCTCCTACTCCGAGGAGCTGACCCACGCCGAGAACACGCCCTACAACTTCGTGGTCGCCACCAGCTACTCCGACCAGTTGCGGATCGCGCTGCGCTGGATCCACGAGCAGGACCCGGGCGCCGAGGTCGCGGTGTTCCACCACGACAGCCCGTTCGGCACCTCGCCGGTCGCCGACGGCGAGGCCTACATCGAGCAGAACGGCCTCGATCTGGGTTACCAGGTGTACGTGATGCCCGGCGGCGCCACCGACTTCGTGGGCGAGCTGCGGCGCGTGCAGGACTCCGGCGTCGGCTACATCATCGTGCAGAACGTCGAGAGCCCGGCGGCGGTGCTGGCCCGCGACATCGCGGACCAGGGCCTGGATGTGCAGATGATCCTGCTGAACTGGGCCGGCGGCGAGCTGTTTGTCGACCTCGCCGGCGACGCCGCCGAGGGAGCGGTTGCGGTGCAGCCGTGGGCGCCGGTCGCCCACCAGAGCGCGGGTCAGGAGGACGCGCGCGGCTACCTGGAGGAGCAGGGCGAGGACCTGCGCAGCCTGCACTACACCCAGGGTTGGTGGAAGATGGCGCTGCTGGCCGACGCCATCGAGGCGGTCATCGACGCCGGCGACGAGGTCACCGGCCCGGCGATCAAGGACGCGCTCAGCGTGATCGAGAACTTTGACACCCAGGGCGTGTCGCTGCCGATGACGCTGACGCCACGCGACGACGGCCGCCGGACGGGGATGGTGTGCTCCCCGATGTGGGTCGTCTCCGGTGGCGAGTGGACCTCGCTGGCCGATGAGTTCTGTCCGTAATGGCGACGCCGGGGGTCAGGGGCGCTCCGCCCCTGCCCCCGGCGGGCCCGCCGACACCGCGCTGATGCTCGAGCTGAACAACGTCGAGGTCATCTACGAGGAGGTCATCCTCGTGCTGCGGGGTATGTCCATGCAGGTTCCCGAGGGGAAGATCGTGGCGTTGCTCGGTTCCAACGGGGCCGGCAAGAGCACTACCCTGAAGGCGATCTGCGGGCTGCTTCCCAGTGAGCACGGCGAGATAACCGACGGAACGATCACCTTCGGCGGCATCGACGTCACCCACACCGATGCGGCTCAGATCGTCCGCATGGGACTATCGCTGGTGATGGAGGGGCGGCGGGTGTTCGGCCACTTGACGGTGTCGGAGAACCTCGTCGCCGGCGCGCACACCCGCCGCGACAGCCACGCGGACGACCTGGACATGGTCTACGGCTACTTCCCGCGCCTGGCCGACCTGCGCGGCCGCACCGCCGGATACCTCTCCGGCGGCGAGCAGCAGATGCTGGCGATCGGGCGGGCACTCATGGCCCGGCCGAGGATCATGATGCTGGACGAGCCGTCGCTGGGCCTGGCCCCGATGCTGGTGTCCGAGATCTTCGACATCGTTCAGCGGCTCAACCGCGACCTTGGCACTACCGTGCTGCTGGTGGAGCAGAACGCCCGGCGTGCGTTGAACATCGCCGACCACGGCTACATCATGGAACAGGGCCGCATCGTGCTGGAAGGACCGGCCGCAGACCTCGCCGACAACCCGGACGTCAAGGAGTTCTACCTGGGCATCGGCGAGTCCGGCCAGCGCCGCAGCTACCGCGACGTCAAGCACTACAAGCGCCGGAAGCGGTGGCTGTGAACACGACCTCGCGGATGGCGTACGCCTGCTCGTTCGACGACCGGGTGCGGACCGTGCTGCCCGAGGCCGCCCGCCGTTGCCCGGGACTGGCCCGGCGCCTGCGGGAGGCCGCGGTGGATCCGGCGGCGCTGACCGGGGTGGCGGATCTCGACCGCGTGCCGGTGCTGAGCAAGGACCGCCTGATCGACCTGCAACGTGACGACCCGCCGTTTGCCGGGTTGGTGGCCCCCGATGCCCCGGTGCGGCGCATCTTCCGTTCACCGGGACCGTTGCACGAGGCTGAGCTCGACTGCCCCGATCCGTGGCGGTGGGCTCCGGCGCTGCGGGCCGCCGGTTTCACCGGCCGGGATCTCGTGCTCAACGCGTTCAGTTACCACCTGTCCCCGGCCGGCGCGATGTTCGAGGAGGCAGCTCGGGCGGTGGGTAGCAGCGTCGTCCCGGGTGGGATCGGCAACTTGGACCTGCAGGTGCAGACCTGCGTCGACCTGGGCGTGACGGCGTACATCGGCCTGCCCAGCTACCTCAAGACACTGCTGGAGCGGGCCGAGGCCGCCGGGCTGGGACCGTCGCGGTGGCAGCTGGAGCGGGCGTTCGTCGCGGCCGAGCCGCTGCCGGACAGCCTGCGCGCGTGGCTGACGGCGCGCGTTCCGGTGGTGCTGCAGGGCTACGGCACCGCCGAGACCGGCAACCTGGGCTACGAGACCCCGGACGCGGCCGGGCTGCGGGTGCCCGACGACGCGCTCGTACAGATCTGCGACCTGTCGAGCGGCCAGGCCATCTACGACGACCGGGAAGGGGAGGTCGTCGTCACCATCTTCGACGCGGACGCCCCGGTGGTGCGGTTCGGCACCGGTGACCTGTCGGCGTGGGCAAGCGGTGGGGCCGCGCCGCCCGAGCCAACGCCGCGGATCCGCGGTTGGCTGGGCCGGGTCGGCGACGCCGTGAAGGTGCGGGGGATGTTCCTGCATCCACGGCAGCTGAGCGCCGTCATGGGCGGGGTGGACGGGGTCGATTCGTACCGCTTCGTGATCGACCGGGTCGACCACCGCGACGTGCTGCGGTGTGAGCTGGCCACGGCAGCGGGAGCCGACCGCACGGCGGTCGCTGACGCGGTGCGGTCGGCGGTCCGCGACGGCTTGCGCTTCGACGTCGATGTCCGCGCGGTGGGCGAGCCCACCGCCGCCGACGGCCCGATCGTTGACCTCCGCGACTGGGAGCAGTCGTAGACGGGTCGGGCCGGGCGATGCGCAGGGCGACGCATAGGGCGAGACCTGGGCAGGTCGACCCCCGTTCAGGGGACCGGTCGACCCTGCTGTGGCGGGCGCCGTCCCCGGTAGCGTCGGGCGCAGGAGGTGATCACCGTGGCGACGATTACCGTGACCCATCTGGCCGACGAGCAGTTCGAGATCACCACGCGCGGGCACCGGGTGGTGGTCGACCAGTCGCACCGCGACCGGGAGGAAGCCGGTCCCAGCCCCACGGAGCTGTTCGTGGCGGGCCTGGCGGCCTGTGTCGGGCATTACGCGGGCCTGTTTCTGAACAAGCGCGGGCTGCCCTACGACGGG
>SLSW01000055.1 GCA_007130245.1 Micromonosporaceae bacterium | reverse complement strand
CCGAACAGGTCTTCGCCGACCACGGCATCAACGGCGTGTCACTGGACGCAGTCGCCGCGGCCGCCGGGCTGACCAAGGGCGCGGTCTACTCCAACTTCGACAGCAAGGACCACCTGCTCGCTGAGCTCATCCGTCGCCGCGCTGCCGCCGCCGATCCCCCCGTCGACCTGGCCGGCATCCTCGCCGAACCCGGCGCCAGTGCCGCCGACCGCTTCCATGCCGTGGGTGAGGCGTACGTGGCGGCGTGGCGACAACCCGCCAACCGGCGTTTCCTGCTGTTCTTCGTCGAGCTGTGGCTCTACGGGATGCGCCACCCCGAGGCGGGCCAGCTGCTCGACCGGGCTCTGTCCGAGGTGCGGCACAACTGGGCGGGCCGACCGGACCGCGCCGGCCCGGTCGGCGACCTACCTGCCGATCACGTCGCCACGCTGTATCTGGCGGTCGAACTCGGCCTCGGCATGCAACACCTCATCGACCCCGAGGCGGTGCCAGCCGACCTCTATGCGCGGGCACTGCGTGCGGTGTTCGGCGACCACCTCCGGTTCCCCACCCGGGAGGCCACGTGACCACCTGGCTCGTGCGCTTCCCCGCACCCTCCGACGCGCCGGGCGACGCCGTACGAGTTGCCGTCAAGGACGCCATCGACATGGCCGGAGTGGTCACCAGCGCCGGATGCGCGGCGGTGCGCGACCGTGGACAGGCCGCCGGCGCCGACGCCGCCTGCCTGGCAGGTATCCGGTCCTCCGACGCCCGCATCGTCGGCAAGACCAACCTGACCGAGCTGTGCCTGGACCCGAACGGTGTCCACCACGCGTTCGGCACCCCCGTCAACCCGGCCGTGCCCGACCGCATCCCCGGCGGGTCGTCCAGCGGCAGTGCGGTGGCGGTCGCCGACGGCGAGGTCGACATCGCGCTCGGCACCGACACCGGCGGGTCGGTGCGCATCCCCGCGGCCTGCTGCGGGATCGTCGGGCTCAAGACCACCTGGGGACGGATCTCTACCGCCGGGGTGTGGCCACTGGCGCCAAGCCTGGACACGGTGGGACCGCTCGCCCGCGACGTCGCCGGTGTGTCCGCCGGCATGCGCCTGCTGGAACCGGGTTGGACCGGTTCGGGCACGGTGCCCGCCCGGGTGGTGGGCAGGCTGCGGATACGCGGCGCCGAGCGGGCAGTCGAGGACGCGGTCGACGCCGCGCTCGACACCGCCGGCATGACCGTCCACCCCGTACATCTGCCCGGCTGGGAGGACAGTATCGAGGCGTTCGGGACCGTCGTGCTCGGCGAGTTCTGGCGTGCCAACCATGCCCTGGTCGACGCCGACGGGGTCAGCCGGTACATCAACAGTGGCCTCCACAAGGGCCGGATGATCGGCGCGATGGAGCTACGTGAAGCCAGAGCGGCCCAGCGGCGCTGGCGCGATGAGGTAATGGGCGCGCTGGCCGGCGTCGACCTCCTGGCGCTGCCGACGCTGGTCGCGTCACCGCCACGGCTCACCCAGGCGAGCGGGTTTCCCACTACCCGGCTGACGGCACCGTTCAACCTTGCCGGGGTGCCCGCACTGGCGATGCCGATGCCGGCCCCGGGCCTGCCGGTGCCAGCCAGCCTGCAGCTCGTGGCCGCACCGGACCGCGAGGACCTGCTGTGCGCCACCGGCGCCGCGATCGAGGCCGCACTCGGCGGCGCGGCACCGCGGTGACGGTGCGATCTACGGCGATGCCGCCGGGTCGGGCCGGTGGCCGGCGACGCGCAACCGTACGCCGGTGACGGCGCGTCGGTCCACCTCGGTGATCTCCGCCGTCCACCCGTCCAGCGCCACGATCTCGCCCGGACGGTCCGGCAGGTGGCCCAGCAGCGCGATGACCAGCCCGGCGACGGTGGCGTAGTCGCCGCGGGGCAGCTCGCCCAGCTCCACCCCCACCTCCGGCAGATCGCGGACCGGGAAAACGCCGGGCAGCAGCACCGAGCCGTCGCCCTCCCGGCGCACCGCCTCCACCTCGCGGTCGGTCTCGTCGTAGATCTCCCCGATGACCTCCTCCACGAGGTCCTCCAGGGTCACGATGCCCTGCACCCCGCCGTACTCGTCGACCACCAGGGCAAACTGCTGCCGGTCGGCCTTGAAGCGACGCAGCGCCTCGATCGCGAACAGCGACTCCGGCAGCAGCACCGCCGGCCGCGCCACCTCGACCAGCGCGGCATCGTCGGCGGCGACCAGATCGCGCAGGTTGACCACCCCGAGCGTCTGGTCGAGGTCACCGTGGCGCACCACCGGGGCGCGGGAGTGCCCGGAGGCCGCCAACCGGCCGCGTGCCGCCGGCACCGACGTGTCGGCGTCCAGAGTGAACACGGACGTACGCGGCACCAGCACCTGCCGCAGCCGGCGCTCGGTGATCTCGATCGCCCCCGAGATGATGAGCTGCTGCTCCGGGGTGAACCCGCGGTGCGCCCGCACCAGATCCCGGACCTCGGCCGGGGTGATCTCGTCGCGCACGATGGCGGGGTCGGTGCCCAGCATCCGCACCACCGCGTTGGTGGCCCTACCGAGCAGCCACACCAGCGGACCAGCGATCGTCGCCACCACGTGCAACGGCCGGGCGGCCAGCAACGCCCACCGCTTCGCGTGCCGCATCGCCAACCGCTTCGGCGCCAGCTCCCCCACCACCAGGGTGATGAAGGTCAGCACCAGCGTGATGGACACGACCGCCACCGGGCGAGCGGCCGCGCCGAGGAAATCCAAGTACGGCACCAGCGGCTCGGCCAACGCAATGGCGGCGGTGGCCGAGGCCAGGAACCCTGCCAGGGTGATGCCGATCTGGATGGTGGCCAGGAACCGGTTGGGATCCCGAGCCAGCTTGACCAGCACCCGCCCGGCCCTCGACTCGTGCTCCAGGCGCCGCAGCTGCCCTTCCCGCAACGAGATCAGCGCGATCTCGCTGCCCGCGAAGGACGCGTTGATCACCAGCAGCACGGCGATGATGCTCAGCTGCAACCAGTAGCCGCCCATCAGCGTTCGACCACGTCAGCACCCGACCGGGCAGCACACCAGTCCACGGGAGCAACCTACCAAGGGGCGTACCGCAAACAGAGCAATGAACCTCGCAGCTCCACCTGGTCCGCAGGCGTACGCGGACACGATCGCCACACTCGGCGGGCCGCACCGGTCAGGTCCGCGCGACGTCCCGCCGGTGGAACAGCGGCACCGCAGCGGCGAGGAACACCACCGCTGCCAGCGCCAGCCACAGGAAGCTCAGCGGAACCGTACCGCTGACCGGGCCCTCCGCGATCGCCTGGGTGAACGGCGACAGCGGCTGCCACGGCTCCACCTCATCGACCAGCGCGCCCATGACGTGCAGCACGTAGCCTGCCACCGCCACGGTCGCGGCCACCGCGATCGCCAGCCCCCGCCGGCCGGTGGCCGCGCCGACGGCCAGCGCAAGCACGCCGTGCTGGACACCGATGAGCACCATCGCCAGCGCGCCGACCGCGGCGTGCCCCACCGGGACACCCATGTCGACCACGAACGAGCCCAGCATCACCGCCGCGAACAGCACCACCCCGAGTCCGACGATGCCCACCGCCAGACCGGCAGCCTTGTCCAGCAGGATCCGGGTCCGCGACACCGGGCTGACCACGACCACCTCCAGGGTGCCGTCCTGCTCCTCCCCTGCCACCAGCCGGGCACCGCGGCCGATGCCGTACGCGATGAACAACGCCGGCATCAGGATGCTGAAGATCTCCACATTGAGGAACCCGGCGCCGGTGACCATCTGTTCGATCGCGAACAGCCGCCGCATCTCCTCCGGGAACGCGGCCAGCAGCTGTTCGTCGAACATGTCGCGCACCGACGGCCACAGCGCCGCGATCAGCAGCACCATCACCGCCACACCCGCGCCCCATCCGACCAGGGCGCGGCGCTGGTCGCGGACGGTCTTACGGAAGACGTCGGCGAACATCTCAGACCTCCCTGCCGTCGTAGAAGGCGAGGAAGATCTCCTCGAGGTCCGCCTCGTGCGACACCACGTCCTCCACCCGGTACGGCGACAGCGCGGCGATCAGGTCGGCGGTGGAACCCTCGACCACCAGGTGTGCGGTGGCGCCGCTGGTCTGCACATCCCGCACGCCGGGCACGGCGGCCAGCACCGCCACCGGCGGCTCGGCGGCGAACGTCAGGTCGATGCGCCGCAGCGCCCGGGCGCGCAGATTGTCCACCGAGTCGACCACCACCAGCCGGCCGCGGCGCAGGATGCCGACCGCGTCGGCGACCGCCTCGACCTCGGACAGGATGTGTGAGGACAGGAACACCGTCCGGCCGGCCGCACGGACCTCGCGCACCAGCGTCAGGAACTCCCGCTGCATCAGCGGGTCCAGCCCGGACGTGGGCTCGTCGAGGATCAGCAGCTCCGGCTCGTTCATGAACGCCTGCACGATGCCGACCTTCTGCCGGTTGCCGTGCGACAACGCGCCGACGCGGCGGGAGGTGTCCAGCTCCAAGCGCTCGGCCAGGGCGGTGACCGCTTTCCAGTCCACCCCGCCACGCAGGTTGCCCAGGTAGCGCAGGTACTGCTCGCCGGTGAGATCCGGGTAGGCCCGGAAGTCGCCCGGCAGGTAACCGACCACGGCCTGCACCCGGTCCGAGTGCCGCGTGGCGTCGATGCCCAGCACCTCGGCCCGCCCGCGGGTGGGTTTGAGCAGTCCCACCAACAGCCGGATCGCGGTGGTCTTGCCGGCACCGTTGGGCCCCAGGCAGCCGAACACCAGCCCGGGCGGCACCTCGAGGTCGAGCGAGTCCAGGGCCACCGTACGCCCGTAGTGTTTGGTCAGCCCGTACGTGCGGATCATCGGCTCCATCGGGACCGCCGCACCGGGTCGCCGCACCTGCGAGAGTGCCTCATGCCCCCAGCATCATGCACGACGGGCGCCGCACCCAGGGCCGAACGTCCCACCGCGGGTCCCCCGGCGGCGTGCGGCTACTCCCGCAGGAACGCCAGCGCGGTGGCGGCGAACAATTCCGGCGCGAGCAGGTGGGCGACGTGGGCGTGGCCTTCCAGCAGCCCGACCCGCGCGCGGGGCATGGCGCCGGCGGTGGTGTCGGCCTCAGCGCGCCAGTCGTCGCTCTTGGCACCGACCAGCAGCAGCGACGGCGCATCCACCTGGGAGGCATCGGTGGCGTCGAAGCCGGAGGCGTGAAACGCCCGCAGCTCCCGCGGGATCGTGGGCGCGGTGGCCACGCGGTTTCCCCACGTGGGCTGCGCCTTGAACGCCTCGACCTGCGCCTCGGGCATGCTGACGACCCGACGCAGGAACGTCTCGACCACCGCGTCGTGGTCACCGGCGGCCAGCAGCCCGTCCAACTGTTCCACCACCCCCGGCGGGGGAAAATACAGGTTCGGGTTCCGCGTCGGCCAGCCCTCGTAAAGGACCAGCTTGCCGATGTTGGCCGTCCGGGTGGCGGCCCCGAACGCGCACAGCCCGCCGTACGAGTGGCCGAGCAGGTTGACCGGCGAGCCGGACGTCTCGGCGACCGCATCGACCACCGCGGCGATGTCGTCGAACTCGCGTTCCAGCGCGTAGGCGGCGGCGTCGCCGCTGGCGCCCCGACCACGGCGGTCCACCGCGTGCACGGTCACGTGCGGTTCGAGGTGCGGTCGCAGGGCGCGCCACGCCGTGACGTGGTCGGCGGTGGTGCCGTGCACCAGCACCAGCGGCGGGCCGTCACCGCTGGTCCAGTAGCCGATCGGCGTGCCGTCGCGCGACGTGGCCCGCACCACTGTCGCGTCGTCGGTGACCGTCATGGCAGCCATCTCCCTCCGGGTGTGACCGATACCGCGATCGTGCCGCTGCGGCACGGCGCCGGGCATCGGTAGTTCTACCCATCCGGGAAGAGCCACATGTGACCCGCCCGGCTATCCGCCGGCGAAGAGACAGAAAGGGTGACCGGCAGGATCGAGCATCACCCGGCCGTTGTCCTGCGGCTGGTGGCCGGCCTCCCGCGCACCCAGCTCAACCGCGTGAGCCACTGCTACCGGCAGGTCGTCGACCTCGAAGTCGAGATGTAGCATCATCTGCTGGGCGCCCTCGACCGGCGGCCAGACCGGGGGGCTGGTGGTGGCGTGCGGTCTGGAAACCCAGGTACGCCACACCGTCGGGTGGACCGACCACGACGTAACCGGGTTCCTCCTTCGCGATCTTCCAGCCGAGCAGGTCGGCGTAGAAGCTCGCCAACTCCTGCGCGTCCGGCGCGTCCAGCACCACGCCCCACCAGTCGCTGCGGGACCAGCGTGAGGTGGAGGGGTCACCCTGTGATCGTCCCCGCATGGGCACATGGTGCGTTTAGATCAGTCGATCCGTCAACCAGGCCCGCCGTACGCCCGCTCAGAGGCGAGCGGTCTGGTGAGCCGGACCTCCTCCTCCCGGTAGCCGCGGGAGCGGTAGAACGATCGGGCGGCGTCGTTGGCGGCCCCGGTCTCCAGCGTGACATGCGGGTATCCGTGCCGGACCGCCCAGCGCTCGACCTCGCGCATCAGCAGCGTTCCGACCCCGCGCCGCTGCGCGTGCTCGGCCACCACCAGCTCCCCGACGTAGGCGTCGACCTCACCGGTGAAGTGCCGCCGCCTTCCCACGGTGACGACCCCGACCACGCCACCGTCATGTTCGGCCACGAAGACAGCGCGGTCATCGGCGTCGCAGGCGCCCAGCGAGTCGCGCACCCACGCGGTCACGGCCCGGTGGACGGCGTCAGGATCGCGCCATGGAGCAACACCGATCATCAATCGGGTTGCCAGTGCCATCACCGCGCCCCGGTCGGCCGGCTGATAGCGCCGGATGCGTACGTCATCAATGGTCATCGGCTGATGATGGCAGGTGGCACCCACCTAAATAAACAGTCGGATCAGGGGTACGGTGGGTTACGCTCGCGCGATGCCACGTGCGCTCATCCTCGGCGGCACCGGCGCGATCGGACTCGCTACCGCCCGACGGTTGCTGGCGGCCGGATGGAGCGTCAACGTGACCGGCCGGAATCCCGCCCGCCTGCCCGCGGACCTGGCCACCGCCGGAGCGACCTTCATTCCGGCCGAGCGCGAGGATCCCGGCCAGGTGCGCGTCGCCTTCGGCGACGGCGCCGGAAACCACGCCAACTCCCCTACCCCACCGCGTTTCGACGGCCCGGTCCGGGAGTCACAGCCGACGATGGCACCGGCCGGTCCGGACACCGACTACCGCACCCGGGACGGGTACGGCGCCAGCAAGGTGGCGGCTGAGCAGGTGCTGCTCGACAGCGGTGCGTCGGTCACGGTGCTGCGGCCCGGCAAGGTCCACGGCCCGGGCGCGTCCACGCCACGCGAGTGGGTGTTCGTCAAGCGCGTACTCGACCGGAGGCCCGCGGTGTTCCTCGCCCGCCAGGGACGCGGCGTTGACCAGCCGACCGCCGCGGCCAACGTCGCCGCCCTCATCGAGACGGTGGCAGCCACGCCGGGCCGGCGGGTCCTCAACAGCGCCGGCCCGGACGCCCCGACCGCGTTGGAAATCTCGCGGACGATCGCCCGCCTGCTCGACCACCGGTGGCAGGAGGTGCTGCTCGCCGATGATGCCGACAGCCCACTCGGGCGGCATCCGTGGGATGTGCCGCATCCGGTGGTGCTGGACACGACCGCGGCCGTCGAACTTGGTTACACCCCGGTCGGCGACTACGCCACTACCGTGGCCGACACGGTTGAGTGGCTGGTTGCGACCGCGGGTGACAGCGGCACGGCCGACCAGCTACCCGGTGCGGACGACCCGTACTTCGGCGCGATGCTCGACTACGCAGCTGAAGACCATTACCTGCGCCGTACGTCCTGACTCCGGCAGCGCCCTCTTGCCTCGCCAGTTTACAAGTTGTACTGTCTTGTAAACCGCGACGGCAGGAGGCGGTCATGACCAGCCACGGCAGCGCCACCGGCACCGTCCCGCAAGGATCCACCGCGCAGTGGCGCGACAAGAAGCGGTTCCTGTGGTTGCTCGGCCTGGTGGTGCCGTCCCTGGCGTTCATCGGGATCGGGATGCATTCGCTGACCGGCTGGAGTCTGTGGTTCTGGCTCGGACCGATCGTCATCCTGGGCATCGTCCCCGCCATCGACCTGATCGCCGGCCTGGACCGCTCCAACCCGCCGGACGACGTCATCGAAGCGCTGGAGAAGGACAAGTACTACCGCTGGATCACGTACCTCTACCTGCCCATCCAGTACGCCGGTTTCCTCGCCGCCTTCTGGCTGATCAGCAACTGGGACGTGCTGTCCACTACCGACAAGATCGGCATCGCGGTCAGCATCGGCTGCATCGGCGGTATCGGCATCAACACCGCCCACGAGCTCGGGCACAAGAAGGAGAGCCATGAGCGGTGGCTGTCCAAGATCGCGCTGGCGCAGAGCTTCTACGGCCACTTCTACATCGAGCACAACCGCGGCCACCACGTACGGGTCGCCACGCCGGAGGATCCGGCCAGCGCCCGGGTCGGCGAGAACTTCTACCAGTTCTGGCCGCGCACCGTGCTGGGGTCGCTCAAGAGCGCGTGGCGGCTGGAGAAACGCCGCTACGCCCGCCGCGGCCAGCACCCGTTCCGCCTCGGCAACGACGTGCTCAACGCCTGGCTGATGTCGGCCGTGCTGTGGGGCGGCATGCTGGCGTGGCTCGGCATCGGGATCCTGCCCTACCTGCTCATCCAGGCGGTGGTCGGCTTCACGCTGCTCGAGGTCGTCAACTACATGGAGCACTACGGCATGCGGCGCCAGAAGGTGGCCACCACCGGCGGCCGGACGCGCTACGAGCAGGTCGACCCCGGCCACAGCTGGAACTCGAACAACATCGCCACGAACGTGCTGCTCTACCACCTGCAGCGCCACAGCGACCACCACGCCAACCCCACCCGCCGTTACCAGACGCTGCGCGACTACCAGGAGTCACCGGTGCTGCCGACCGGGTACGCCGGGATGATCCTGCTCGCGAT
>SLSW01000032.1 GCA_007130245.1 Micromonosporaceae bacterium | reverse complement strand
GTGCCCTGGTGGGTGGTGCCCTGGTGGGTGGTGCCCTGGTGGGTGGTGCCCTCGGCGTGTGACCCGGTCGTGTCGCTACCTCTCAACGGCGGTATCTCCTGGTGGTGGGGGAGGCTGGCTCCGCGAGAGTACGCCGGCGGCGCCCCGGAAAGATCCTCCCGCCACCGGATGCGGGGCCGGTTCCGGACCGGATAAAGTTGATGTTGTGAACACGGCGGGGACGGACCAGGGCGGCCCTGCCGTCGCTATCGCCGAACTGCTCGCAGGCAACCGCCGGTTTGTGCGCGACAACCTCCGCCACGACCGGCCACGCCCGCGGGAAGGACGTCGCCGCACCCCGTTCGCGGCGGTGGTCGCCTGCATGGACGGACGGGTGCCGGTGGAGGCAGCCTTCGACCAGGACGTCGGGGCGGTCGCGGTGATCCGCTCCGCCGGGCACACCCTCGACCGGGCGATGCTCGGCTCGGTCGATGTCGCGGTGACGGTGCTGAACGTCAACGCGGTGCTGGTGCTCGGCCACACCGACTGCGCCGCGGTGCGGGAGACGGTCGACGCGTTGCGTTCCGGTCACCGGCCCGACGGTGCCGCCGGCCACGTCATCGAGCAGATCGCGCCGGCCGTACGCGAAGCCGGTGAGCATGCGCCGGTGGACGAGATCATACGCCAGCACGTACGCCTCACCGTGGAAAGGCTGCGCCGGTCGGTGCACCTGCCGCACGGTGACACGATGGCCGTGGCCGGCGCGGTGTACGACCTGGACACCGGCCGGGTGAGCCCGCTGGACTGACTCAGCCGTCGAAGACGCCCGCTTCGACGAGCCGCTTCTCGACGGTGTCCCAGCCGTGGGCGGGGTGCGCCTCGGCCAACGCCGCCAGCTCGGCGCGGATCTTGGCGCTGTGGCCGGCACTGGTCAGCGCCCGGATCTCCTCCACGAACCGCTCCGAGTCCGTCGGCAGCCGCGAGGTGCGCCCGTTTGTGAGGTTGCGCACGTAGGCGTGCTTACCGCCGTTGAGCGGGATCAGGTATTTGAACTCGCCGAGCACGCTGAGCGCGCCACCGGAGCCGGACTGCCCGGCCCGGACCGAGGCACGCGCGGTCTTGGAGGTGTTACTCGCCACGGGAACTCCTGCACAACGCGGGGATCGGAGATTGTCACGGCAGAAATAGCCGTGGCTACTGTACCCGACGACGTGGCGGTGGGGCCTGGCCGGGTGGCGTGGCGTGCACCGCACGTCACCGATCCCGACCCGGGGCAGAATTTGTTCGGCGTTTCTCTGGCGTCACACGCGTCACAACCGTCATCATGGTGATCTAACTGATCGGGGCAGCACCGGCCTCGACGGGGTCGCACAGGTCGTAGGGGAAGACGCACCTGTCGTCTCCGGGAGGTCATCGTGCCCACACGTGGTGTCGTGCACGTGCACTCGACCCCGCTCAACGTGTGCTCGCACGTCGAGTGGGCGATTACGCGTGCCCTCACGGTCCCTGTCACCTTGCAGTGGAGCGTGCAGCCGCTGGACTCGGCGGCCCGCCGCGCCGAACTGGACTGGACCGGGCCGGTCGGCACCGGCGCGCGGCTGGCCGCCGAGCTGCGCCAGTGGTCGATGATCCGGTTCGAGGTCACCGAGGAGCCGAGCGACGGCGTCGACGGCGAGCGGTTCATGCACGTACCCGGTCGTGGCCTGTTCCGGGCACCGATGGGCGCCGCCGGTGACATCCAGCTGGGGGAGGACCGGCTGCGCTCGCTGCTGGCCGACGCGCGCGGCCCGGAGGCGCTGGCGCACGCGCTGGAGCAGGCACTTGGTACGGCGTGGGACGAGGACCTGGAACCCTATCGGCACGCCGGCGACGGCGCTCCGGTCACCGCCCTACCCGCCGTCGGCTGACCCCGCCGTCCCACGCTCCCGCCGCCCCTGCCACGCGGCCTGGCCACGCGGCCTGCCCACGCGGCCTGCCCACGCGGCCTGCCCACGCGGCCTGCCCACGCGGCCCGCCCACGCGGATCTTGGACGTCGGGGGCCCCAACGGCGGCCACGATCGTCCAAGATCGCAAAAGTGGGAGGGGGATAGAGTCAGTGGATGCGGCTGGTCTACGTGCTCGACTGCGCCGACCCCGAGGCCCTGGCCGACTTCTGGGGCCAGGCACTTGGCTTCCGGCGTCACAGGTTCCATTCGCCTTACCTAAGACTGTCCGATCCCGACCGACGGTGGCCCGATCTGCTGCTGCAGCAGGTGCGGGAAGCGAAGTCGGTCAAAAACCGCATGCACCTCGACATGCAGGTCACCGACGCTGTGCGGGCGACCGCCGAGATCGACCGGCTGACAGGTCTCGGGGCCGCAGTGCTGGTCGGGCCGTACGACGACGACGGCTACTGGACCACTGTGCTCGCCGATCCGCAGGGCAACGAGTTCTGCGTGATCGTGCCGCCCGCCGGCTCAGACAGCTGGGTTCAACTCACCACCCCTGATTGAGGAGGGCGCCCCTCATCCGGCTATAGCTGTGAGGGGGGCGCCCTCCTCAATCAGGGGTACCCAAGCGGGGCGCCCTCCTCAAACGAGGAGCCCCAAGAGGGCTCCCCTCTTGGGAACGTTCACTGAGGAGGGGTCCCCTCATCCAGCTCAGGCTGTGAGAGGGGACCCCTCCTCAAAAACAATCAGAGCGGGATGTTGCCGTGGGCGCCGCGGGCGGCCGGGGCGTCGGCGATCGCCTCGGCGATGCGCTCACGGGTCTTGTCCGGCTCGATGACCTCGTCGACCACGCCGATCTCCAGCGCCCGGTTCACGCCACCGGCGACCCGGGTCTGCTCCTCGATCAGCGCCTGCCGCAGCGTCTCGCGTTCCTCGGCGGGTGCGGCGGCGAGCTTCTTGCGGTGCAGGATGTTGACCGCGGCGCTGGCACCCATGACCGCGACCTCGGCGTCCGGCCACGCGAACACGGCGGTGGCGCCGAGCGCGCGCGAGTTCATGGCGATGTAGGCACCGCCGTACGCCTTGCGGGTGACCAGCGTGACCCGCGGCACCACCGCCTCGGAGAACGCGTGCAGTAGCTTGGCGCCGCGGCGCACCACCCCGTCCCACTCCTGGCCCAGGCCCGGCAGGTAGCCGGGCACATCCACGAGCACCACCAGCGGCACGCCGAGCGAGTCGCACATCCGCACGAAGCGCGCCGCCTTTTCGGCGCTGGCCGCGTCGAGGCAGCCGCCGAGCCGCAGCGGGTTGTTGGCGATCACGCCCACGGTCCGGCCGCCCAGCCGGCCCAGGGTGGTGACGACGTTCGGCGCCCACTTGGCGTGCAGTTCCACCCCGGGGGCGTCCAGCAGCTTCTTGATCAGCGGCTTGACGTCGTACGCGCGGTTCGCCTCGGACGGCAGCGCCGCGGCGAGGTCGGTGCCGTCGGCGGCATCGGTCGGTGACACGCGGCCCTGGCCGCCGAGCAGCGCGGTCAGCTCGCGCGCGGTGCGCAACGCCGACTCGTCGTCGGAGGTGGTCACGTGCACGACGCCGGAGCGGCGGCCGTGCGGCTCCGGGCCGCCGAGGCGCTCCATGTCGACCTGCTCGCCGGTGACCGAGCGCACCACCTCCGGGCCGGTGACGAAGATGCGACCGCCGCCGCTCATGATCACGATGTCGGTCAGGGCGGGGCCGTAGGCGGCACCGCCGGCGGCGGGGCCGAGCACGACCGAGATCTGCGGTACGCGGCCGGAGGCGCGCACCATGGCGGCGAAGACCTGCCCGACCGCGTCCAGCGCCACCACGCCCTCGGCCAGCCGGGCGCCGCCGGAGTGCCACAGGCCGATGACCGGCACCCGCTCGCGCACCGCGGCATCGATGGCGTCGACGATGTGGCGGCAGCCGTCGTATCCCATCGCACCGCCCATCTTGGTGCCGTCCGTGGCGTAGGCGATCGCGGGCGTGCCGTCGACCTCCCCGCGGGCGTAGAGCACACCGGAGCTGTCACGGGTCATCATCAGGCGCATCGACCCGTCGTCGAACAGGGACCGTAGTCGCAGTTCCGGGTCGCGGTAGTCGACCGCGGCGGTGTCCGCGGGGGCGGCGGGAGCGGGAGCAGTGGTGGTCATGGCAGTCCTCACAGGGCAGTCAGGCGGTCAGTCACGGGTGAACAGCAGGGCCACGTTGTGGCCGCCGAAGCCGAACGAGTTGTTCAGCGCCGCCGGCACCGGCATGTGCCGTGCCTTGCCTGCGGCCACGTCCAGGTCCAGGCCGTCGTCCGGATCGTCGAGGTTGATCGTGGGCGGTACGAGGTCGTGGTGGATGGCCAGGATGGTGGCGATCGCCTCCAGCGCGCCGGCCGCGCCCAGCAGGTGCCCGGTCATGGACTTGGTGGCGGTCAGCACCGGGTGGTCACCCAGCGCCGCGTGCAGCGCCACCACTTCGGCCATGTCCCCGACCGGGGTGGAGGTGGCGTGGGCGTTGACGTGGGTCACGTCGGTGGGGTCGACGTCCGCGTCGCGCAGCGCGGCGGCGATGGCGCGCGCGGCGCCGTGGCCTTCCGGGTCCGGTTGCACGATGTCGAAGCCGTCGGAGGTGAGTCCGGCGCCGGCCAGGCGGGCGTAGACCCGTGCGCCGCGGGCGGCGGCGTGGTCGGCGCGTTCCAGGATCACCGCGGCGGCTCCCTCGCCGAGCACGAACCCGTCGCGGGCCTTGTCCCACGGCCGGGAGGCCCGTTCCGGGTCGTCGTTGCGGGTGGACATCGCCCGCATGGAGGCGAACCCGGCGATCGGCAGCTGGTGCACGACCGCTTCGGTGCCGCCGGCGATGACCACGTCGGCGCGGCCGGCGCGGATGATGTCCAGCCCCAGTGCGAGCGCTTCGGCGCCGGTGGCGCAGGCGCTGGCCATGGCATGCACCCCGGCCTTGGCGCCCAGCTCCAGCCCCACCCAGGCCGCCGGCCCGTTGGGCATGAGCATGGGCACGGTGTGCGGCGAGACCCGCCGCGGGCCGGAGGCCTCCAGGATGTCGTCCTGGTTGAGCAGGGTGACCGCGCCACCGATGCCGGAGCCGACGCTGACGGCCAGCCGTTCCGGGTCCGGGCCGGCGTCGGCCAGTCCGGCGTCGGCCCAGGCCGCCGTGGCGGCGATCAGCGCGATGGCCTCGGAGCGATCCAGCCGGCGCAGCCGTACCCGCTCCATGACCTCCTCCGGGCCGACCTGCAGCTGCGCGGCGATGCGCACCGGCAGGTCGGTGGCCCACTCCTGGGTGAGCGGACCCACCCCGGAGCGTCCGGCGAGCATGGCATCCCAGGTCGATGCGACGTTCCCGCCCAGCGGGGTGGTCGCGCCGAGCCCGGTGACGACGACGTCCGTACGACTCATGCGTGTGTTTCGATGTAGCCGACGGCGTCACCGACGGTCTTGAGGTTCTGCACCTCGTTGTCGGGGATCTTGACGCCGAACTTCTCCTCGGCGGCCACCACGACCTCGACCATCGACAGTGAGTCGACGTCCAGGTCGTCGGTGAACGACTTCTCGGCGGCCACGTCGTCGGGGCTGACCCCGGCGACCTCTTCGAGGATCTCGGCCAGGCCGGTGGTGATCTCGTCACGGGTCATTGTGCGGGTCCTCTCCTTGTGGGTTGACGGGTTCGTGCCGCGCTGGTGCGCGCGGGACGTCTCTACGGGCTGCGGACCACCTGCCCGGCGTAGGTCAGGCCGCCGCCGAAGCCGAACAGCAGCACCGGCGCGCCGGAGGGGATCTCGCGGCGCTCGACCAGCTTGGACCAGGCCAGCGGCACGCTGGCCGCCGAGGTGTTGCCGGACTCGGTGATGTCGCGGGCCACCACGGCGTCGTGCGCGCCGAGCTTGCGTCCGAGTGGCTCGATGATGCGCAGGTTGGCCTGGTGGGGGATGAAGGCCGCGAGTTCGCTCGGGTCCACACCCGCCTTCTCGCAGGCCTGCTTCGCCAGCCCCGGCAGCACGGTGGTGGCCCAGCGGAACACGGTCTGGCCCTCCTGCGTGATGTACGGGTGGTTGGCTGTGATCACGACCACGTCGCCGCGCTCCGGGGCGGAGCCCCACAGCACCGGCCCGATGCCGGCCGGCTCGCCGTCGGCGGCGGCGGTGACCACGGCCGCGCCGGCGCCGTCGCCGAACAGGATGCAGCTGGAGCGGTCGGTCCAGTCGGTGAAGTCGGTCAGCTTCTCCGCGCCGATCACGACCGCGTGGCGGGCCGCGCCGGCCCGGAGGGCGTGGTCGGTGGTGGCCAGGGCGTACGAGAAGCCGGAGCAGGCGGTGTTGATGTCGTAGGCGCCGGGGGCCTGGATGCTCAGCGCCGCGGCCACCCGGGTGGCGACGTTGGGCACGCGGTCCACCGCCGAGCAGGTGGCGACCACCACCAGGTCGATGTCGGCGGCGGTCATGCCGGCGCCGGCGATGGCCTTCTCGGCCGCGGCCGTGGCCATGTCGGCGACGCTCTCCTTCTCGGCGATGCGCCGCTCGACGATGCCGACCCGGGTGCGGATCCACTCGTCGCTGGTGTCGACCATCTGCGCCAGGTCGTCGTTGGTGAGCACCGTCGACGGCTGGTAGTGGCCGAGCGAGACGATGCGCGATCCTGCGCTGCCGGTGGTCATGTCAGGTGTCCTCCGATGCGGGCGAGCGGCTGGCCCGGGGCGACCGGGTCGTCGTGGTGTGCCAGCCACTCGGTGAGCACCCCCGCATCGTGGGCGGCCACCTCCACCTGACCCTGCCGGGTGGCGACATGGCCGATGACCTGCCCGGCGGTGATCTCGTCGCCTTCGGCGAGCCCGGCGGTGGGCTCGAACGTGCCGGCGCCGGCGGCGACCACCACCCGGAACTGGGGGGCTGGCTCGTGGCTGGGGGCGGCGCCGTGGCGGGCGATCAGGTCGCGCGCGGCGGCGAGGTCCTCGGGGGTGTTGAGGGTGACGATCTCGGGGCAGCCGGGGCCTTTGAGCTCCCGCTTGACGAGCCCGGCCAGGGTGCCGGCAGGCGGCAGTTCGATCACGCCGGTGACGCCGAGGTCGGCCAGGGTGCGCATGCACACGTCCCAGCGCACCGGGGCGGTGACCTGGCGTACCAGGCGGGTCAGCAGCTCGCGGCCGTGGTTGACCGAGGCGCCGTCGAGGTTGGATAGCAGGATCCGCTGCGGGTCGGCGGGGGTGACGCCGGCGGCCACGGTGGCCAGCGCCTGCTCGGCCGGGGTCATGTACGGGGTGTGGAAGGCGCCCGCGACCTGCAGGGTGATCACGCGCGCCTTGGCGGGCGGCTGGGAGGTGAACTTCTCCAGCCGGTCGGCTGCGCCGGCGGCCACGATCTGGCCGGTGCCGTTGCGGTTGGCGGGGTGCAGTCCGTGTGCCTCGATCGCGGCCAGCACCTCGGTCTCGTCGCCACCGAGCACGGCGGCCATGCCGGTGGGTTCGACGGCGCAGGCCGCGGCCATCTCCCGGCCGCGCACGCCGGCCAGCGCGATCGCGGCCTCGCTGGTCAGGCCGCCGGACAGGGCCGCGGCGGCCAGTTCGCCGACGCTGTGCCCGGCGACCACCCCGACGTCGTGCAGGCGGTCGGTGCGTGGGCCGGTCAGCGCCTCGGCGGCCAGCAGCGCGGCGGCCACCAGCAGCGGCTGGGTCCTGGCCGTGTCCTTGATCTCGTCCGCGTCCGCCTCGGTGCCCAGGTGCACCAGGTCGACGCCGGCCAGCAGCGACCACCAGCGCAGCCGGGAGGTGGCGGCGGGGGAGTCGGCCAACCACGGCGTCAGGAAGCCGGGCTTCTGGGAACCTTGACCGGGTGACAGTAGGGCGAGCACGTCTATGACTGTCCCGGTTACTGGCTGGTCGTGTGGTTGTTGCCTAGCACCAAAGTCTACTACGTTCTTTGTGGAAATCCTCTAAAAGATCCACTCAGGTGTGGGCTGGGCTGGGCGGATCCAACCGCCCGACGGCGAGCGCCACCCGCAGCGCGAGCGCGTCGCGCGGGTTCGCCGGAGTGAGACCGGTCACTTCGGCCACTCGTTTCAGTCGGTACCGGACCGTGTTCGGATGCACGTAGAGCGTGCGGGCGGCGCTCTCCAGCACCCCGCCGGTGGCGTAGAACGCGTCCAGCGTCTCCAGCAGCTCGCCACCGGCACGGGTCAACGCGCCGTAGACCTCCTGCCGCAGCGTCCGCCGGGCTTCGACGTCGCCGGACAGGACCCGTTCTGGCAGCAGATCCACCGCCGCCACCGGGCGGGGGGCGGTCGGCCAGGCCGCGCACGCCCGGAAGCCGGACAGCGCCGCCCGGGCCGACTCGGTGGCGTCGTCCAGCCGGGGGACGGCCGGGCCGACCACCACCGGCCCGTCGCCGAACCCGCTGAGCAGCTTCGCGGTCGCCGCCACCGGGTCGTTGGCCCCGCCGATGACCACCACCAGTCGGTCGCCGTGCACGCCCCCGATCGCCTCCACCCCGATCCGGCGGGCAGCGCGGTGCACCGCGTGCAGCACCACCGTGACCTCGCCGCCGGGGGAGCGGCCCACCGCCACCGCCACCGGCGGGGCGTCCACCCAGCCGAGTGCGGCCGCGCGGCTGGCAAGCACGTCAGAGGAGTCTCCCCGCAGTAGCGCGTCGACCAGCAGCGCCTGCAGCCGGGCGTCCCAGGCGCCGCGGGTCTCGGCGGCGCGCGCGTAGACGCGGGCAGCGGCGAAGGCCACCTCGCGGGAGAACCGCAGCACCGCGGCGTGCAACGCGTCCCGCTCACCGGGCGCGGCCAGGCTCGGCACGTGCTCCTCGGTGACGTCGATGGTCACCTTGATCAGCGCCACGGTCTGCTGCAGGCTGATCGAACGTGCCAGCGCCCGGGGCGCGGCGTCGAAGATCTCGTCGGACACTTCCTGGTTTTCGCCGTCACCACGGCGCAGCCACTCGACCAGCGACCGGACCCCGGCCTGGGCCACCAGCATCACCCAGGAGCGCTGATCGGGCGGCAACTCCCGGAACCACGGCAGGGTCTCGTCCATGCGCGCCACGCTGGCAGCGGCCAGCGACCCGGC
>SLSW01000108.1 GCA_007130245.1 Micromonosporaceae bacterium | reverse complement strand
TACTCTTCACCTCGTCCCACAGGGCGGCGTCGCGCAACGCCTGCTCCACCAACCCGTCGAGTTCGCTGCCGCGGATACCTCCCAGGCGGGGGCCGAAGGCGACATTTTCGTAGATCGACTTGGGGAACGGGTTGGGTTTCTGGAACACCATGCCGATGCGGCGGCGCACCTCCACCGGGTCGATGTCGGGGTCGTAGATGTTCTCGCCGTGGTAGGACACGGTGCCCTCCACCCGGGCGCCGGGGATCAGGTCGTTCATCCGGTTCAGCGAGCGCAGCAACGTGGACTTACCGCAACCGGACGGGCCGATCAGCGCGGTGATCTCATGCCGAGCCACGTCGAACGTGACGTCGCGCACGGCCCGGAAAGCGCCGTAGTAGACGCTCACGTCGTTGAGCTGGAACACCACCTGCTTGTCCGCCGGTGTCGAGGCGCGGGACCCGTGTTCCGGCAGCTGCAGCCGTCGCGGGGCGACCGTGGTGGTGCGCGCGATCTCGCTCATCGTTCTGCTCACAATCCTTCCCGTTGTCTGGCGAACCGGGCGGCGATCACGCGGGCGATCACGGTGATCAGCAGCGTGATGAACACCAGGCTCAGCGCCCCACCCCAGGCGCGCTCGATTCCCTCCGGGAACGGCTGCACCGCGTGCTCGTGGATCAGCTGCGGCAGCGACGACTGGCGCTCGCCGACCAGCACCAGGGTCATCGTCAGCGTGCCCAGGCCGGTGAGGATCAGCGGGGCGGTCTCGCCGGCGCCGCGGGCGACCGCCAGCATCGAGCCCGTGGCCAGGCCCGGCGCCGCCGCCGGCAGGACGACCTTGGTGGTGGTATGCCACCGCCGGGCGCCCAGCCCGAGCGAGGCGTTGCGCAGGCTGTCCGGCACGAGCTTGAGCATCTCCTCGGCCGAGCGCACCACGATCGGCAGCATCACGATCGCGATCGCGATCGCGGCCGCGAGCGTGCCGAAGCCGATCTCGATGGTGCCCACCACCAGCACCGCGTAGACGAACAGGCCCACGAAGATGGAGGGCACACCGGTCATGACGTCGGTGACGAAGCGCACCAGGCTGGCGAGCTTCTTGCCCTTGCCGTACTCGACCAGGTAGACCGCGGCGGCGATGCCCAGCCCGACCGCCATCGGGATCGCCAGCGCCATGATCAGCCCGGTGCCGACGAAGCCCTGCCGGAACCCGCCGCCTTCCATCCGGTAGGGCACCGTGTCCTGCGTGACGAACTGCAGGCTGATCACCGACCAGCCCTGCTCGGCCACCACGTAGAGGATCAGGAACAGCGGCACCGCCGCCACCACCATGGTGGCGGTGAGCACAACCTTCATCAACGCGCTGGTGAACTTGCGCCGGCGTGTGCGCGGATCCACCACCCGCAGGCTGGTGGTGGCGGTCGGGCGCGGCGTCAGCAGCGTGCTCATACGGCGGCGTCCCCGGTCAGCCGGCCCATCCGCCAGACGAGCAGGCGGGCGAGCACGTTGACGACGAACGTGAACACGAACAATGCCACCCCGATGGCCATCAGCCCCAGCACCGTCTCGGGCACCGCGTCCTGGAAGGTGTTGAAGATGTGCGCGGCCATGGTGTCGCCGCTGAAGAACAGGCTGTAGCCCATCCGCTGGGAGCTTCCGACCAGCATCGCCACCGCCACCGTCTCACCGATCGCCCGACCCAGGCCCAGCATGCTGCCGCCCACGATGCCGGAGTAGCTGCGGGGGATGAGCACCTTCCGGATCACCTCCCACTGGGTGGCCCCCAACCCGTACGCGGCCTGCAGGTCGGACGCGGGCGCGGCGGCGAACACCTCCCGGATGATCGCGGTCATGATCGGCAGGATCATGATGGCCAGCACGATACCGGCGGCGAAGTAGCTCAGCCCGAACACCGGACCCTCGAACAGGAAGAAGTCGCCGAACCACGCGTGCAGCCGCTCCATCAGCGGCCGGATGAACACCGGCAGCAGGAACAGCAGCCCCCACAGCCCGTACACGATCGACGGCACTGCCGCCAGGGTCTCCACCGTGTACGACAGGGAGTTGCGCAGCCGCCGCGGCGCCAACTGGGTGATGTACAGCGCCACCCCGATCGCGATCGGCAGTGCGATCACCAGGGCGATCAACGAGGTGACCAGAGTGCCGTACACGAACGGCAGGGCGCCGTACGTGCCGCGGATCTTGGGTAGGTCGCGGGTCTGCCCGGCGGTCCACTCGGTGCCGGTGAAGAACCGCAACCCCTCCTTCTCGAAGATCGGCCAGGAATCGGCGGTGGTACGGATGATCATGAACGCCAGCAGCGCGAGCACGAACACGCCGGCAGTGGTGACCAGCGCCTTGAACAGCGGGTCGGCCAGCCGGCCGCGGGCGGTGCCCCGCAGCTGGCTGCGCGTCTGGCCGGTGATCAGGGTCACGGCCGCTCCGGTCGGTCCTGTATGCCGATGCGGTCGATGGCCGCGAGCACCCGTTCCTTCAGCTCGGGCGACAGCGGGGTGTAGCCCAGCTCCGTCGCGGCCTGATCGCCTTCGGACACCGTCCACCCCCAGAAGGTGCGTAGCTGCTCCGCGGTGTCGGGGTCGTAGCCACACTCCCAGAAGAAGTTCCACACCGTGCCGAGGATCGGATAGCCCTCGCCGCCGACGCCGAGGATGTCGAACTGGAAGCCGTCCGGGATGTCCAGCTCCGCCAGGGCCGCGCCGGTGGACTCGGCCGTCGGGTAGACCGGGTTGCCGTCGGCGTTGACCACCCTGGCCTGCGGCATCTCCAGCACCATGGCGAACGACTGGTTGACGTAGCCGAGGCCGCCGGGGCTCTGCCGGATGTTCGCCGTGACGCCCTCGTTGCCGGGCCCGCCCACGGTCCCCGCCGGCCAGGCCACCTCCACCCCGGCGCCCAGTTCCTCGGCCCAGGCCTCATCCTCGTCGGCGAGCCAGGTGGTGAACACCGAGGTGGTGCCGGAGCCGTCCGAGCGGTGCACCGCGATGATCTCCCGCGAGGGCAGTTCCCGGTCCGGGTTCAGTTCCGCGATGGCCGGGTCGTCGTAGCGGGTGATCTCCCGGCGGAAGATCCCGGAGATGGTCGCCGCATCCAGGACCAGTCCGTCCAGGTCCGGATCCGAGAACGCGATCACCACCGCGCCGAACACGGACGGCACCTGGATCGCGGGGCAGCCCCGGGCCGCCTCGGCGTCGGCCAGGTCCGAGTCGCGCAGGTACCGCTCGGAGGTGCCGAAGTCCACGGTCTGCTGGATGAACTGGGTGATGCCCCCGCCGGAGCCGATGCTCTGGTAGTCCACCCCGAAACCAAGGTCCTGCTGCGCGAAGCTGTGAATCCAGTCCTGGTAGAGCAGGGTGGGAAAAGTCGCGCCGGCGCCCTCGATCCGATCGGTCGGGGTGGCGCATCCGGCGAGGGTGACGACGAGCGCGATAGCGGACAGACAAGCCAGCCGTGCGCGCACGGTGCGGTTCACCTCAGGTCGTCCTCCTGTGCGTCGGGGTTTCGGCCGCCGGTTACCGACCCGTCGTTGAAGCTAGGGGGCCGAGGTGGCCGACGCAACGTCATCAGGTTAACGACAGATGAACAACGGACCGCGGTGTGGTTACCGGGCGGCCAGCGGCGACTGACAGCTGGTCGCCCGGTCACCCGGTGTTGGCAAACGTGACGTCGACCGACCAGCGCGCGAAGCCCAGCCCGGTGTAGAGCGCGACCGCGGCGCTGTTGGACTCGTCCACGTACAGCATCGCCTGGTCCAGGCCCCGCTGTCGCAGGTGCCGCAGCCCGGCCAGGGTCAGCGCGCTGCCCAGTCCCTGGCCGTGCGCGTCCGGATCGACCCCGAGCACGTACACCTCACCGATCGGCTGGTGCTGGTGCCGGTGCCCGTCACCGCCACCATGGATCTTGGTCCAGTGGAAGCCGACCAACCGGCCGTCGCGCTCGGCCAGCAGGAACCCCGCCGGGTCGAACCACGGCTCGGCCATCCGCGCCCGCAGGTCCGCCGCGGTCCACCGGCCCTGCTCCGGGTGGTCGGCGAAGGCGCGGGCGTTGAGTGCCAGCCAGGCTTCGTCGTCGACGCCGGGGCGGAACGACCGCAGCCGTACGTCCGGGGGCAGCACCGGCTCCGGGATCGGGGCGAACAGCGAGCGCCGCAGTTGCCGCAGCACCCGGGTGCGGCGGAAACCCAGGCACGCCGCCAGCGCCGCGGCGCCCGGATGATCACCGTGAGCCCACAGCCGCAACCGGCCGCGGGGATCCCGCTCGCGGGCCACCGCCAGGGCGCCGGTCACCAACGAGCGACCCAGACCGCGGCGGCGCGCGTCCGGGCGCACCACCAGCTCGGCGGCCGCGCCATCGACCGGGTCGGTGGTGTCCACATGCGCGTAACCCACCAGCCGCCCGTCGTCACGCGCCAGCAGGTGGACCGCCGGCGGATCCCCACCCTGGCGCAGATGCAGGACCACATGCTCGGCCAGGGGATAGGCGCCGTCGGCGTCCGCGGCCGCCTGCGCCAGCGACAGCACCTCGGCCACCTCGTCGGTCGTCAGCTGCTCGACGCGCTCCACCGTCATATCGCAATGATCCACGGCTCCGGTCCCGGTGCCCCACGGTGGGGCGTGGCGGTGCCCGCGGCCGCCCTACGCAGGCGCCGGCGCCGGTGCGGAGTCGGGCAACGGACGCGCCGGCGGCAGCACGAACTTGTAACCGACCTGCCGTACCGTGCCGATCATCGACTCGTACTCGTTGCCGAGCTTGGCGCGCAGCCGTCGCACGTGCACATCCACGGTGCGGGTGCCGCCGAAATAGTCGTATCCCCACACCTCCCGCAGCAGCTGGTCGCGGGAGAAGACCCGGCCCGGGTGTTGGGCCAGGAACTTCAGCAGCTCGAACTCCTTGTAGGTCAGGTCCATGGGCTGACCTTTGAGTTTCGCGGCGTAGGTCTCCGGGTCGATGGTCAGATCGCCGGCGCGGATCAGGCCGCCGTCGTCGGCGCCACCGGGCCGCCTGCTGGTGGCCAGCCGCAGCCGCGCCTCCACCTCGGCCGGACCGGCGCCGGCCAGCACCAGGTCGTCAATGCCCCACTCGGCGGTGAGTGCGATCAACCCGGCCTCGGTGACTACGACGATCAGTGGCACCGCCAGTCCGGTGGCGTGCAGCATCCGGCAGGTCGCGCGGGCTTCCGCCAGTTGCTCACGCGCGTCGACCAGCACCGCGTCGGGACTCGGGTCGCACAGCAGCGCCCGCACGTCGCGGCCAGCGGTGCGCACCGCGTGCGGCAGCAGGTCCAGCGCGGGAAGCACCGCAGCGGCCTCGGTGGCGCGGTCGCGCACCAGGAGCAGGATGTCCACGTCGTCCTCCGCAGGTCGCTGACCCGGCGACACTGACGGGCGGGTAGGCCACCCCAGCGTAGCCGAACGGGCCTCCGCCCCGGCCGTTACCCGGGGTACGCGGCGACAGCGCGCCGGGTAGGTGGCACGATCGGAGCGTGTCGCCCAGCACCCCCGATGACCGGGGCCCCGCCGATCCCCGCCGCCGCGACGGCGGTGACGACCGGGCGGCCGCCCGTGAACGCGCCGCAGCCCGCCGGGCGGCCCGTCAGGGCGGCAAACCCGCCCCCGATTCGCCGCCCCCGTCCGCGGGGGGACCACCGAAGGCAGGCGGGCCACCGAAGGCAGGCGGGCCGCGGAAGGCAGGCGGGCCGCCGAAGGCAGGCGGGCCGCAGCAGGCGGGTGGGCCACCGCCGCCCGGTGGCCCGCAGAAGCGCGGCCCGCAGGCACCGTCCGGCAACCGTCCGGGACCGCCACCCACGACTGGGGAGCAGCCGGCGGCACGTGCCCGCCCGGTGCCAATCACGCCGGTGCGGCGGCTGCTGTCGCTGGCGATCGCCGGGTTCGCCGCACTGATTGCGATCGGGCTGATCTTCGGTGCGGAGACCGCCGGGGTCGGGCTGGCGCGGCTGCCGTACGCGGTGATGATCTTCGGGGTTCAGATGCTGTTCGTGCTCGCGTTCACGATGGCGCTGCATCCCCCCGGGATCCGCGAGGTCGCCGGGGTCGGGCTGGCCACCGCGGTGGCCGCCGACGTGGCCGCGGTCTGGCCGCAGCAGGCCACCGTGGCGCCGCTGGGGTATGTGGCCGCCGCCGGCTTCGCCGCCGGCGTGATCGGTCAACTCGTACGCCGGGAGGGCCGCATCCGCGCCACCGAGTCGCTCGGCGCCACGCTGGTGATCGTGGTCGGCGTCATCGCGTTCGCGTCCCTGATCGTGTTGACCCGGCTGCCCATCGGCACCCAGGCGATCACCGTCTGCCTGTCCGGAGCCGGAGTGGCGCTGGTGACGGCGCGAATTGTCGACACCGTGGCACCGTGGCCCAGGCTGGCGCCGCAGGTGCCCCGCGGAGCGCTGGGCATCGTGCTCGGCGCGATGCTGGGCACCTTCACCTCGGCCGTGCTGGGCGGCTACATCGTCGGGTTCACCCCGACCAGCGCGGCACTGGTGGGGCTGGCGACCGTGATCGGTGCCCTGCTGGCCGACCTGTCGGTCGGTTACGCCGAGGCCGGCCGGCGGATGGCAGGGGAGCTGCCGACGATGTGGATCGCCCGGCATATGCAGGGTCCCTTGGCCGGGTTCGCCCTGGCCGCGCCGCTGGTCTACGCGTTGAGTGTGGCGTTCTTCGTCCATCGCTACTAGCTGACAGGGGGCGGCCGATGCGGGGGTGGCGTCGCGCGCTGGTAATCGTGGTCGTGGTGGTCGGCCTGCTGGTGGTGGCCGACCGGGTGGCGGCGTGGGCGGCCGAGCGCACCGTCGCCGATCAGGTCGCCCAGGAGCTGTCCAATTACCAGGTGGACAGCGCGCCACCGGAGGTCAGCATCGGCGGGTTCCCGTTCCTGACCCAGGTCGCGGCCGGCGAGTACGAGCAGGTGACCCTGCGGCTGCGCGACGTGGGCTCCGGCCCGCTGCGGCTGCCGCAGGTGGTGCTGACGGCCTCCGGGGTCACCGCCGCGGCGGACACCCTGATCGACGGGGCCGGTCCGATCCACGCCGCCGAGGTGGCCGGCGAGGCCACCGTCGGCTATGGCCAGGTGCGCGGCCTGACCGATCGTGAGGATCTGGTCCTCGGCGCGGACGGCGGCGAGGTCTCGATCCGGCTGCCGGTGGAGCTGCTCGAGCAGCAGGTGACGCTGGTCGGCACCGCCGAGGTGGCGGTCAGCGGGCACAGCGTGCAGGTGCGGGTCCGCGAGCTCACCGTGGCGGAGCCGGACGCGCTGCCGGACGGGGTGCAGCCGTTGGTGGACCAGATCGCCGCACAGCTGTCGGTCGACGTGCCGCTGCCGCCGTTGCCGTACGACCTGTCGGTGGAGTCGGTGCGCGCCGAGCGCGCCGGGCTGGTGGTGAGCGTGCGCGCGCATGACGTCCCGCTGTCGCGCTGATCCCGGACTGTGGACGGCGCTGGGAGCCGGCCGGCGGCGGTGCTAAGGTCGACCGCTATGGGCACTCTGCTCACCAAACGGCGCGCGGTCGACCTGTGCCGCGTGGCCACCTGCCTGTGTCAGCCCGCCACCTGACGGCGGAGCCGGGCTGAGCGCTGCCCTTCGGTAGATCCATCGGATCTGTCCGATCGTTTCCGATCTCGTGGTTCGGTCCCGCCGACCGGTCCCACCCTGTCCGGGGTCCCGTGCGGCGTGACCACGCAGTTCGCGCCGTACGGGGACTCTTCCGCGGTAACCAATCCACTAAGGAGTTCATCGTGAGTCGCGACACCGCACTCGTCACGGCCGACTGGGCCGAGCAGAACCTCAACACACCCGGGGTGGTCTTCGTCGAGGTTGATGAGGACACCACCGCCTACGACGCCGGGCACATCCCGGGCGCCGTCACGCTCGACTGGCAGCACGACCTGCAGGACCCGGTACGCCGGGACTTTGTCAACCGGCAGCAGTTCGAACAGCTGCTGTCGGAGCGGGGGATCAGCAACGACGACACCGTGATCCTCTACGGCGGCAACAACAACTGGTTCGCCGCCTACGCGTACTGGTACTTCACCCTCTACGGACACCGCGACGTGCGGCTGCTCGACGGCGGCCGCAAGAAGTGGGAACTGGACGGGCGACCGCTGGTCACCGAGGTGCCGGAGCGCCCGCGCACCAGCTACCTCGCCTCCGAGCAGGACCGGTCGGTCCGGGCGTTCCGCGACGAGGTGCTCGCCGCCATCGGATCGAAGGGACTGGTCGACGTCCGCTCACCGGACGAGTACGCCGGCCGGCTGCGGGCACCCGCGCACCTGCCACAGGAGGCGGCCCAGCGGCCGGGCCACGTGCCGACGGCGGTCAACGTGCCGTGGAGCAAGGCCGCCAACGACGACGGCACGTTCCTGTCCGACGACCAGCTGCGCAAGCTGTACGCCGACGCCGGGCTGGACACCTCCCGGCCGGTGATCACGTACTGCCGCATCGGCGAGCGCTCCTCGCACACCTGGTTCGCCCTGCACGAGCTGCTCGGTCACCCGGACGTGAAGAACTACGACGGCTCGTGGACCGAGTACGGCTCGCTGGTGGGGGTTCCGGTGGCCGTCGGCGACGAACCGGGCGCCGCGGAGTGACTCCGGCGGCGCCCGCGCGGGTAGGGTGACGACGTGGTCTCCTCTCCTGCCGGCGCGGGCGCCGCACGCCCGGCCCGCAGCCGCCGTCGCTGGGTGGTGGCCGGGCTGCTGGTGGCCTGGGCGGTCGGGCTCGCGATCGCGGCCGGCTGGTCCGCGCACCAGGGTCCGGCGACGGTGCGCGAGCAGAGCACCCTCGCGCAGGGGTCGGCGACGTTGGACGACGCGGTGGACACGGTCGTGGCCGCGGCCGGCCCGGGCGTACGTGCCGAGGTGAGCGCGCGTGAGATCACCGAGGGGTGCCGCCTCACGCTGGCCCGGCAGGGTACGGAGATCGACCGTACGCTGACGCTGACCGTGGCGGAAGGGCAGGAGCCGGCGCTGCTGGACCGGCTGGCCGAACGGTTGCCGCCGGAGTGGGATCCGCGCCACTTCCGCGGCAGCAGCCGGCTGCGGGCCGACGCCGGCGACTTCGTGGCAGTGGTCGGCGAGGTGGCCGAGCCCGGCCGGGTGGCGGTGACGTTCCGCACCGGCTGCCGCCCCGACTAGG
>SLSW01000290.1 GCA_007130245.1 Micromonosporaceae bacterium | reverse complement strand
CTCTGCCTGGTTGATCAAATTCTTCGCAGACCTGATTATCCCAGCAGGAAGGGCACTTTCAACGTCTCCACACCGTTTACGAGCACAGTGGACCGGATCCGTCCACGGATCCAGGCTTAGCTCCCGTCGATGCTGAACACTGCGCTGGGCATACGGGCGAAATCGCCCACCCGTGAGCTATCAAAGATGGCGGCTGGCGCGACAGGAATGCAATTCGGTGGTCCGATCGTGGTGGGTCGGTGACCATGGTCTGCATGGCGGGCGAGCTGAGGTCACCGCTGCAGGGCGGACTGCCGCCGGTGGACACGGCGGCAGGCGCCATTGTGGAGATCGCGTGTGACGAGTCTGGGTTCTCCGGCACCAATCTCCTCGATCCGGCCACCCCGCTGATCGCCCACGCGAGCGTCGACCTGTACGCCGATGAGGCGGCCGGGCTGATCGCGCAGCTGCGCTCAGGCTCGCGCTTCTCACCGCAGGAGTTGAAGTCCGGCCGGTTCCTCCGCGGCCGGCACGCGGGTCAGGCGCTGGAACGGTTCCTGGCGGCGTTGCGCGGCCGGGCGCACGTGCACCTGGTCGACAAGGAGTTGTTCCTCGTCACCCGGATCGTGGACATGTTCCTGGCCGAACCGTCGTACGCGGCTGGTACCCGCCTGACCCTGGACCATCGTCCAGCCGCCCTCACCCTGTACCGGGCCAGGCACATAGCTGGCGGCGACTGGGGTGCCTTCCTCGCGGCCTTCGTTGCCCTGGTCCGCAGCACGCGACGGCATCGGCCCGATCCCCGGGGCGTGGAGTGTTTCCTCCATGCGCGGGACGCGCTGGTGAGGCACGGTCTCGGTGCACAGGCCGAGGCTGTTCTCAACAGGCTTGCCACAGCCCGGGTGCGCGCCGTGTTGACCAGGCTGAGCAATGGGGACCGGTCGATCCCCCCGCCGCTGGAGCCGATGCTGCCTGCCCTTGCCGAAACCATCTTGTTCTGGAGCGACCGACGGCGCCGGGTGCTGGTGATCCACGACGAGCAGAGCGCCCTGACGGCCGGCCGGCTACGCCGCCTCCAGCAGGCCCTGGCCGACAGCGCCGAATCCTCGCCGGCAGGCGTGTCGCCGCTGGCGGGGCTGGTGATGGTCGACTCCCGGGACGATCCGCGGGTCCAGGTCGCCGACCTGCTCGCGGGCGTAGCCCGGCGGTCGTCGGGAATCATCGACGACGGCCCACTTCAGCCGCTGCTCTCCCCCACCTCACTGCGTGATCTCGATCGGTGACGCGCCGCACCACCGGACAGGCCGGCCCACTTCGCCGTTGTGGCGAAATAGCGTTCGCTCATGGCCTTCCGTCTCCCAGCCAACGCGTTCTGAATGACTGCACCGGGCGCCGGCATGCCGTTCGCCAAGGCGAGCGGACTATTCAGCCCATGACCGGATACAGCCGTCGATGAGTCTCACCCGCTCCTCGACGGTTCCCGCGGGTACCTCAACCAGCTCAAAGCCGTGGTTCCGGTACGCGTGCTCGTGAAAACGCTCGAAGGTGACCGACTGCAGAAGGCTAATCCGGCGCACCGCTGTCTGCGTGACGAACCCCAGGAGATGGACGAAGAAGACACGAGGTTGATAGATCCCGTCGTTGACCACCCGGCCTATCTCGTTCCCCAGGATCGGCGTCACCGGCAGCCCGAGGTAGCGGGCCAGCGCGAGCGTGCAGATCGGCGACCGGTCGAAGATTTGTACGGCGGTTGACGGCGGTGCGGGCTGCATCAGGCGCTCCCGCTGCAGGAGGGTGATCGAATCGACGAATCCCGGATCGCGCCACGGCTCGTCGCGGCCCAGGGCTCGCAGACGGACGTTGACGTCGGTGGCCGCCTCGTCAACCACGGCGTACCCGCAATCCCGGAGCGCCGTCAGGATCGTCGTCTTACCGGCACCTGGCGCGCCGGTGATGATGTACCGCCGCATAGGTTATTCCTCCAGGGTGTGGTATCCGGCGGCGCTCTCTACCGACCGAGCCGGCTGCAGAAACCTACCGGGTCCTCGCGCGCACAAGCGGTAGCACTCGCCGACCGATCAGGTCGATGCCCCGCATCGGGGTAACGCCGTGCGGCGTGCCGAACTCGACCCTCGACGCCCCAGCGGCGAAGACTGCCTCGGCCTGTTCGGCCACCTGCCGCGGGGTGCCGGAGAACGCGAACAGGTCCAGCAGGTCGCCGCTGATGAGCGCCCCGGCGGCGGCATGGTCACCCCGGGTGACGTGCTCCTGGACGCGGGCGAGCAGATCGGGTTCGATCTGGACGGTGGGGTCGAGCTCGGCGACAACGGCCAGGTACATCGCGACCTCGGTGCGGGCCAGCGCGCGGGCTGCGGGACCGTCCTCGTCCACCACGGTCACCGCGCCGAGTGCCACGCCGACGTCGGCCGGCGCCCGTCCGGCGGCGACGGCTGCGGCGTCGAGCCAGCCGCGCATGGTTGTGGCCATGGCCGGGTTGGCCGATCCCCCGACCTTCACCTCGTCGGCGACGGCGGCGGCGAGTTCGGCGGTGCGCCGTCCCCAGGTGCCGATCAGCAGCGGCAGCCGCGGGCGCAGCGGCGCGTAGCGCAACGTGGTACCGGGTGCGACCGTCACCTCCTGTCCGGCATAGCCTGCCGGGTCCCGGCCGAGCAGCAGGTTGACCACCTCGACCGTCTCGCGCAGCCGTCGCAGCGGCCGTGCCTGCGGCACACCGACCTGGTCCAGCCAGGTGCCGCGGGCCAGCCCGAGATAGGCCCGGCCGCCGGAGGCCAGGTCGAGCGCCGCCGCCTGGCCCGCGATCTCCGCCGGATGCGTGGTGTACGGGTTGAGACAGGCCGGCCCGAGGGCAATGCGTGTGGTGTGGTGGGCTGCCACCAGCAGTGGAAACAGGGGCGGCTGGTACATCAGGTCGCCGAAGACGGACAGGACGTCGAAGCCGCGCTCCTCGGCCAGTTCCGCGATGGCGGCGTACTCTGCGGCGCTCTTGTCGGACTGGACCCCGAGCCCGATCAGGCGCCGTGTCATGTGAGGTCCTCAGTGGGGACGATTCGGCGGCCGGTGCGTTCTATGCGCATGATCAGCCATTCGTCCGGGTCGGGGCAGGCGACGTGGCTGTCGGTGGCGAGCCAGTCGCCCGCCGGCAGGGGTCGCTGCTTGGCTGGCAGCAGCGGCAGGCAGGCGGCGAGGGCATAGAGACAGAAGTGTCCTCCCTCGGGAATGGACAACCGGCTGGACTCGGTCAGCTCGATGTAGTCCCCGACCTGCATCCCGCAGACCGAGCGGCCCTCGATGCGTTCTACGACGACACGCAGGTCGTACACCTCGGTGACAGGGTCGGGTGGGTGGGACGTGCTCATGGGCGCTCCCGCCCGCTGGCCTGCAGAAGAACGGTGCGCAGCGGATCCAGGCCCATCGGGCCCAGGCGTAGCGCGTCGGCGTGGAACCTCTTGCGGTCGAACGACGCCCCTGCCCGCCGTTCGGCTTCGCGTCGCGCCTGCGTCCAGAGCCGGGCGCCGGCCTTGAACGCCAGCGCCTGACCGGGCCAGCCGAGGTAGCGGTCGATCTCGAACCGGGCCGTCTGCGGGTCGATTCCGGCGACGTCGGACAGGAACGCCGCCGCGAACTGCGGGCTCCACCGTGTCACGTCGGTGATGCCGTTGCCGGCCGGGATGGGCACGTCCAGGTGCAGTCCTATGTCGATCACGATGCGCGCGGCGCGCCACATCTGGCCACAGAGCATCCCGAGGCGTTCGGCCGGCCCGGCGTAGAGGTCGAGCTCGTCGGCCAGCCGTTCGGCATAGTGCGCCCAGCCTTCGGCGTAGCCGTGGACGTGGCACAGGTGCCGCTGCCAGGGGTGCAGCTGCGCGGTGGTCATGGTGATCGCGTGCTGCAGGTGATGTCCGGGCAGGCCCTCGTGGTAGAGGGTGCCGACGTGACTCCACACCGGCACCTCGGTCTCGCCGCTGGGCACCGCCCACGATATGGCGCCGGGGCGGGTGAGCGCCGCATCGGGCGGGGTGTAGTACATGACGCCGGACGCGGCCGGGCTGATCTGGCACCGCACCTGTCGGGTCGCCACCGGGATGTCGAAGTGGGCCCCGTCCAGGGCGTCGGTGACCTGCGCGATGCGCTGGTGGAGCCAGTTTTCCAGCGGGGCCCCCACGGCCACCCGCCACGCCGGGTCGGCGTCGAGGGCGGCCATCGCGGTGGCGGTGTCGGGGTGGCCCAGCTGCACGGCGACCTGCCGCATCTCCTCGGTGGTCTCGCGCAGCTGCGCCCAGCCGTAGGCGTAGAGCTCGTCGAGGTCCACCACGGCGCCCAGGAAGCTGCGCGAGGTCACCGCATACAGCTCACGCCCGACCGCGTCCCGGTCGCCCGCACGCGGCGCGAGCTCGGTGCGGAGGAAATCGATGAACCGTCCGGTGGCCGCCACCGCCGAAGCGGCACCGGCCGCCAGACGGTCGCCAAGGCGGCCTCCGGGGTAACCGGCGACCAGGCGGCCATAGAAGTCGTCGCTGGTGATCCATGACGTGGCCTGGTCGGCCACCGCGAGCACCTGGCGGCGGGCCACGACGTGGCCGTGGTCGGCGGCTGCCGACAGCGTCGCGGCATACGCGTCGAGGGCGTCGCCGAGGCCGGCCAGATGCTCGGCGACGACCGTCCAGTCATCCTCGGTGGCGCGAGGCAGCCGGTCGAAGACCTGGCGGGTCAGGTGCACCGGGGTCGCCAGCGGCGCGAGCAGCCTCGTGGTGAACCCACAGTCGTGCAGCGCCAGATCGCTCTCGAGCCGGTCGAGCAGCGCCGCCCGCAGCGCCCGCTCGGCGGTGGTGTGCGCGGTGGCGGCTTGGGCCGCGGTCAGCGTGCCGCGGTCGAGGTCGGCGCGGGCGGCGTACCCGTCGGGGGACAGGTCGCCGAAGCGCGACGCGGACGGTCGTCCGACGACATCGGCGGCGTGGGGGTCGACGGCGGCCAGCGCGGCGAGGTAGGCGTCGGCGACGCCGGTGATGGTCGTCATCGTCGCGCCTTCCGGGCCATGCCCCTGTCGTCGCGGTACACGACCCCGCCCTTCATCACCAGGTGCAGGGTGCGCAGCGCGGAGATGTCGCGGGTCGGATCGTCGCGCAGCACCAGCAGGTCAGCGTGGTTGCCCGCTTCCAGGGTGCCCAGCCGGTCGCCGGCGTCCAGCCACTGCGCCGCACGGACGGTGGCCGACCTGAGCGCATCGGCGACACCCATCCCGGCTTCCACCATGAACTCCAGCTCCCGCACGGTGGCGCTGGTCTCGTCGTACGCGGCGTGCGGCGGCATGTCGCTGCCGAGCGCGATCGGCACGCCGTTGCCAATGGCCAGTTGCAGGCTCTCCCAGTGCCGGGGGCCAGCGGCCAGGGCCCGATCCATCAGCCAGCCCGGCACCCCGGAGTCGCGGAAGAACTGCTCGCAGCGGCTGACCACGATCGTCGGCACGTACCAGACGCCGCGCTGCGCCATCAGCCTGGTGACCTCGTCGGTGAGTTCATAGCCGTGCTCGACGCAGTCGAGGCCCAGCTCGACGGCGCGGCGAACGGAGTCGGCGGGCCCGGCGTGCGCGGTGACCTTCCGGCCCCAGTCGTGGGCGACCCGGATGACGGCGGCCATCTCGTCGTCGAGCAGTTGCGGGGTGTCGATCGCCTCGTGTTGGCCGGCGATGCCGCCGGAGATGCACACCTTGATGAGGTCGGCGCCGGCGCGCAGTTGCAGGCGGGTGAGTTTGCGGAACCCATCGGCACCGTCGGCCTCGAGGGCGTCGGCATCCCAGCCGTGCCCGCCGGTGCAGCACAGTGCGTGTCCGGCGGTGAAGATGCGCGGTCCATCAACGGCGCCCCGGTCGATGGCCTTGCGCAGCGCGAAGTCGGCATAGCGGCTCTCGCCGACCAATCGCACCGTGGTAACCCCGGCATGCAGGGCACGCCGGGCCGAGTCGGCCATGAGCAGCACAAGTTCGGCATCATTGGAGCGCTGCACCTCGTCGCCGTAGTGGCCCGGCAGCCCGAGCGCGAGGTGCACGTGCATGTTCGTCAGGCCGGGCATGACATGGCCGCCGCCGAGGTCCACGACCGTGGTGTCACCGGCCTCCGCGAGCACGTCGTCGACCGGACCGACGGCTCGGATCATCCCCTCGGCGTCGACCCACACGGCCTGGTCGGGTCGGGCGGCCCCGGTGACGACGTCGTAGACGGCGCAGTTGACAAGGACCTGCTCGGCGGGGTGGTGCATCCTGCCACCTTAAGGGCGCGCTCGGCCCCGGTGGTCCAGCGCTTCGTTCCGGAAGTTGAACGTCCGGATAGCCCGCTACGGTCGCGGAATGCAGATGCTCAGCAGAGACCAGATCACCGACGCCGACCTCAGCGACTGGCGCAAGCTGGGTCAGGGACTGCACGCCCGCTTCCTCGTCGCCGACTTCGCCGCCGCGGCACGCTTCGTCAGCGCCATCGCCGAGGCGGGCGATGCACTGGGGCACCACCCCCGGGTGACGCTGGGCAACGCGTACGTCGACCTCAAGCTCATCAGCGACGACGCGGTCTTCCGCGACCAGGAGGGCACCGAGCACACGGTGGAGTGGGTGACCCAACGCGACGTGGACCTGGCCCGCAGGGTCAGCGAGATCGCAGCCGAGCAGGCGGTGCGGGCCGACCCCGCGTCGATCACCACGATCGAGCTGGCACTCGACACCGCCGACGCCACCAGGATCGCGCCGATGTGGGCGGCACTGCTGACGGGCAGCACCGACGCGCACGGCCACGGCAGCATCGGCGACGACATTCGCGATCACACCGGCCGGGTTCCCATCCTGTGGTTCCAGGACGCCGACGAGCACGAGACGCCACGCCAACGGTTCCACCTCGACGTCTGGGTCGCGCCCGAGGTCGCCGACCAGCGGATCGCCGCCGCCGTCGCCGCCGGCGGGACGATTGTCGACGACAGCCAGGCACCGTCGTACACGGTCATCGCCGACCACGACGGCAACAAGGCCTGCGTGTGCACCTCCCTTTCACCGGCGTGACCATCAGAGGACCGCGCGCGTCCGGGTCCGGCGCGTCACCGAGGAGCGGTCAACGGGCCAGTTGTCCGGCCTCGGAGACGTCCACCACACCGGGGACCGGCTCGGTGTCGATGAACTCGTTCTTGAGGTCGTCCACTCCCCATTGCGGCTGAGCCAGCGGCACCAGATCCTGCCGATCGCGGTACTTCTTGTCCACGTCGATGCCCATGGCCCGGTTGCGGTGCCGCTTCAACGACTCGTCGCACTCGCGCTCGCGGTTGAACGACCACATCAGCATCGGCTCGCCCAGCGGGAGATCGTGACCCGGCTCGCCATCGTGGCGCCCGGTGTGCCAGGTGTGCCAGGTCTTGCCGTAGCCGTTGAGCAACTTCTTCATCAGCGCCTTCTCGGCCGCGTCGGGCAGGCCGGGAGCGACCAGTTGCGCCGAGAGGATCTCGAAGTTGTGCGGATGCCAGTATCCTCGCTCCGGCTCCGGCAGGGTCTCGAACAGCCGCTGCGAGACGATGTACTCCACGCCGATCAGGTTCGCGTCCCGGGTGTTGCCGTCGAACAGCACGCACTGGATCAGGTCGTCGTTGACCACCCGGCAGTAGTGGTGTGCTTCCATCTGCATGTCCGGGTCGTCCTTGGCCGGATGGAAGCCGACCACGTACACGTCGAAGTCCTTCAACGGGGTGGCCTGCTGCAACAGCTCGGCGCCCTGCTCGAGGCTGGCGAGCCAGGCACCCTTGCCCTTGCCCGCGGGCCGGAGCGGGCTTTCCCGACGCTTGATCGCCGGGTTCATGCCTACCCCCTTCGAATCGGCGCGCCGCGTCGCCACGGCGGCCAGGCCGACGGCAGCGAGATCCTCCACCACTGCGCCCGCGGTGGCGCGCCCGTGCTGCCGGGCGTACGCCCGCCAGCGCACGCCCACGTACGTGCCGGCGGCCGCCCCGGCCACCGCGAGCAACGCCGGCAGGACCGGCCGGGCGCCTTCCCGCTTGGCCAGGGCGGTGGCGTTGACCGCGCCCATGGTCAGCCGCTGCCCGAAAACCGGCCGTTCGAGCCGGCTGGGCAGGTCCACGCTCTTGTCGGTGACCAGTTCGCCCGCCGCGGCGAGCGAGGTCACGCCGCGTCCCCAACCCCCGCCCAGGCGGCCCACCCAGGCCGGGCGGGCGCCACGGGGCGTGGTCAGCGCGACCGCCGCCAGGCCGGTCATGCTGCGCATGCCGGTCGCAGCGCCCAGCAGGGTGGCGCGCAGTGCGGTGCTCAGGTTCATGTGCCGCCTCCGGTGTGCTCTCGTGACCTGTGCGGTCGCTACCCGCGCACGGCGGAGCTAAACGGCCGCCGGGGATGCGCTGCGGGAAGCGGGACCGACGCGTCGCTCGTCGCCCTCGCGGAGCGTTTGGGTGAGACGACGATCGCGACACTCGATCGACGGCACTTCCATGTCGTTCGCCCCACGCACACTTCCGCGCTGACACTGCTGCCCTGAGCCGGTGAATGCCGGGCGGCGACGGTCAGGCTCTCTACCTGCGGTAACACTGGTGGGCGGTACTGGGATCGAACCAGTGACCTCTGCCGTAGCGCCGCAGCGCAGTCGGGCTCAATCGGGACGTCGCGGCCTCGTGTGGGGCGATGTCCGAGCGTTGAGGATGCGCACGACGAAATCGCGCAGGCGGCAACAGCGGCAGGCGAGTGCGACCGAGTTACCTCCGGCCGCGTGGTCAGAACCTTGATGACGAACTCTCCTGGGTTGCCGGCGTCCACAGTTGTCAGCGTAGCATGAAGTCACGCAATTACATTCACAGCACACACGGATGCGGGGCCGGGAGTGGAGCGCTACGGCATACGGCACTGCGGTCTGTCGGCATGGCCGGGCAGACTGCGACAGTGAGCAATACCGGCGTGGAAGGCTTTGACCCGGCTCGCCTGGAGGCAGCTCGCGAACGTGTCGGGCTGACTCAGCGCGCGCTGGCCGAACAACTCGTCACCGCCGTGCACCGTGAACATGCGACAGCTGGACGAGACGACCTGTCGCTCAACCAGCTGCACGAGCTGTCCCGCAGGATCGAGTCGGTACGCAGTAAGATCAACTATTATGAGGCCGGTAAGCGGTCTCCCCGCGTTGACATGCTTCACCTGCTCGGCCGCGCCCTCGGGATGAGCCCGTTGGAGCTTCTCGAGCCAGGCACACTGTCCACGCTGGCGACGCTGCGGGCTCAGCATG
>SLSW01000343.1 GCA_007130245.1 Micromonosporaceae bacterium | reverse complement strand
GGCGCTGCGCGACGCGGGTCAGTGATGCCAGGGCAGGCGCACCGGCTCGGCCCCACGACGCACTGGGCTTCCACCGGCCGGTACTGGGTGCCGAGACAGTCCTATGCGTCGCGGGTTGTGGCGTAGAGCCACTTGTGCCACGGATAGACGTTGGCGTCAGCGCCTGAGCGGCACATCGCCGCCATCATCGGGTGGTTGTCAACATCGACGAGGGACAGCACAGCCGCGAAGCCGCGCATGCGGGCGGCGCGGTAGGCCGCCAGGAGGAGCTGGTCTACGTAGCCGTGACCGCGCTGCTCCGGTAGGACTCCGATGAGCACGATCGTGCCAACCGCCGGATCGCCATCCCGTTGGGCCAGACCGACGAACCCGACCGGGACCTTGCTGGTCGTCTCGGCGTACAACCACGACTGGGCCTCTGCGGCAGCAGCATGGTGGTCAAGGAACGTGTTGACCCACTGCTGGGGCCGGTGCCTGGCAAGTACCAGGGAGTCGGTCCGGTCCAGAGTCTGGGTCAGACATCTCCCGATCACATCTATGAACGCCGCGCGTCCGATCCGCGACATCGGCTCCAGTCGCAGGCTGGCGGGCTCGGGCAGCGGTTGGCCGGTGTCGGCCCACCAGAAGCCCTCTTTCTCCTGGAACAACCTGAATCCGCACGCCTCGGCAACCTCGCGGCGAGCAGCGTGGTCAGGACTCACCGCGGCGTTGACCGGCAGGTAGACCGCTGCGCCCGACGGCGCCGACTCCACGGCCGCGGTAACCGCCGCCCGCGCGGCCTCCAGCCCGCCTTCTGCCCAGCGCAGGCGAGCCAACGCGTACTCGGTGGGCTCGCGCTCGAAGATCTCCGCCCGCCCAAACACCACTGACGCCTGTTCCACCCCATCGCGTTCCACCACAAAACGCGCGATCGGCCGCAACGTCGACCCGGGCCTGACCTGCGACGGATCAAGAACGACCCGACGAACCTCACTCACGGGGCAACCTCTCAGTGATGCCAGGGCAGTCGCACCGGCTCGCCCGGGATGCGCCCGCCGACCAGGTCGGCCACCAGTGGCGCCAGTTTGAACGGGTAGATCACCTCGTCGGTGGTCGCGAGCTCGGCGACGGTCCACCAGCGGTGCGCGGTGTAGCGCTCGTGGGCGGCGAGCCCGCCGAAGTCGACCTCGTGGGAGGTGACCCGGTGCAGGAAGAAGTCGTCGCGCAGCAGTCCGTTGACCCAACCGAGGTTGGCGTGGCCGGCGGAGATCGCGACCAGCGGGCCGAGGTCGTTGACGGCGACCGTGAGGCCGATCTCCTCGTACAGCTCACGCACCGCCGCCTGCCGGGGCTGCTCGCCGTCGTCCACCCCGCCGCCGGGGGTGAACCACTCGCCGTTGGAGTAGCCCAGCAGCAGCAGCCGGTCCGCCCGATCCAGCAGCAGCACCCGCGCGGTCCGGCGGGCGTACGTCAACTCGGTCATCACTCTGGATGTTACGACGGTCGGGTCCGGTCGCCGGCGGCGTGATAGCCGTCGAACAGCGGGCCGCCGGCGGCCTCCAGCACCTCGCGCGCCAGTGCGGCCACCGCCGCCGCATCGCCCCGGGCGGCGAGCCATCGCTGCGCCAGCGCCGGGTCGCAATCGCGTAGCTCGCGCAGCAGCCACTTGCCCGTGCCCAGCCACCGGCCGGCCGTGTGCAGCGCCAGTTCCGCGGTGCGCAGCCACGCCGCCGCTGCGGTCACCGCCGACTCGCCCGCGTCGGCGCTGTGGGTCAGGTCGTCGAGCGCGTCGGTCAGCGCGTAGCGCAGCTGGTCCAGCTCCGCCGCCGGCAACGGCGCCGGGCCGGCCGCCAGTGCCGCGGCACACTCCCGCCGTACCCTTTCGGCCTCCTCATCGGACCCGGCCACCGTCACGCCGGTGGCGCACATGCGCGGCAGGCTCGGCTGTCGCCGTGCCAGGTCGGTGGCGAGGTAGTGCGCGAGGCTGTCGGGGTCGTGGACGAACAGTTCCACCGGCCAGCCGCGCCACCGCAGCGACCGCCGGTGCGGAACCCCGTCCGTCGGGTCGCACAGCACTACGATGTCGAGATCGGAGCCCGCGGTGCGTTCAGCGGTCAGCACGCTGCCGGCCAGCATCGCCCACCGGGCCGAGGCATACCGCTCGCTCACCAGGACACGTGCGGCAGCGACCGGATCGTCCATGCCCATCAGGGTGCCAGCCGCAAAAACCGGATGCGACCGGGTTTCCCGCGGCGCTACCGTGGACGCATGCGGGCGGTTCTGCTCCTTACCTGGCCGCGCTGACCACCAGCGGGTGCCCATGGCACCGCGTCGGCGCGGCGCCCCTCGATTTCCGAGGGGCTTTTCGTTTCCCCCGCCGACAATCCTGAGCCGAAGGAGCAGCACCGTGTCCACGTACGACATCCATGCCATCGAGAAGAAGTGGCGGCCGGTCTGGGAACGGATGGACCCGTTCCGCGCCGACCACGCCGCAGGCGACGACCAGCGCGAAACCCGCTACGTGCTGGACATGTTCGCCTACCCGTCCGGTGACCTGCACATGGGCCACGCCGAGGCGTACGCCTTCGGCGACATCGTCGCCCGCTACTGGTGCCAGCGCGGCCACCGCGTGCTGCACCCGATCGGTTGGGACGCCTTCGGCCTGCCGGCCGAGAACGCCGCCATCGCCGACGGCAGCCACCCTGCGCACTGGACCCGCGCCAACATCGCCACCCAGGCCGGGTCGTTCCGCCGGTACGCGATGGCGGTCGACTGGTCGCGCCGGCTGGACACCTGCGACCCGGCGTTCTACCGCTGGACGCAGTGGCTGTTCACCCGGCTGCTGCGCCACGGCCTGGCGTACCGGAAACAGGCCCCGGTCAACTGGTGTCCGCGCGACGCCACCGTGCTGGCCAACGAGCAGGTCATCGACGGCGCCTGCGAGCGCTGCGGCACCCCGGTGACCGAGTGGGAGCTGACCCAGTGGTTCATCCGCACCACGGCGTACGCGCAGCGGCTGCTGGACGACATGACGCAGCTGACCGACGGATGGCCGGCGCGGGTGCTGACCATGCAGCGCAACTGGATCGGCCGCCACGTCGCCGATGACGGCACGGCGAGCTGGCGGCTGCGCGACTGGCTGGTGTCGCGGCAACGCTACTGGGGCTGCCCGATCCCGGTCGTGCACTGCGACGGTTGCGGCCCGGTGCCGGTGGGCGACGATGCTCTGCCGGTGGAGCTGCCGGACCTGCGCGGCGCCGATCTGACGCCGGAGGGCCGCTCGCCACTGGCGGCGGCCACCGACTGGGTGCACACCACCTGCCCGTCCTGCGGCGGGCCGGGCACCCGCGACACCGACACCATGGACACCTTTGTGGACTCCTCCTGGTATTTCCTGCGCTATTGTTCGCCCGGCTTCGACGGCGGGCCGTTCGACCCGGACGAGGTGCGGCGGTGGCTGCCGGTCGACCTGTACGTCGGCGGCGTGGAGCACGCCACCGGGCACCTGCTGTACGCGCGGTTCATCACCAAGGTGCTGTACGACCTGGGGCTGGTCGACGTCACCGAGCCGTTCACCCGGCTGCTGAACCAGGGGCAGGTCATCAACGCCGGCGCGGCGATGAGCAAGTCACTGGGCAACGGGGTGGACCTGGCTGAGCAGCTGGACACTTACGGAGTGGACGCGGTGCGCACCGCGATCGTGTTCGCCGGCCCGCCGGAGGATGACATCGACTGGGCAGACGTGTCCATGACCGGCGTACAGCGGTTCCTGCGCCGCGCCTGGCAGCTGACCGGCGAGGTCTCCTCGCCGCCGGGCGCCGACCCGGCGGCCGGCGACACCGGCCTGCGGCGGGTCACCCACGGTGCGGTCGCGGAGGTCACCGCCTGCGTGGAGGGGCACCGGTTCAACGTGGCCGTGGCGCGGCTGATGGAGCTGACCTCGGCGGTGCGGTCCGCGGTCGACCGAGGCCCCGGCGCGGGCGATCCGGCGGTGCGGGAGGCGGTCGAGGCACTGGCGGTGATGCTGAGCCTGGTCGCCCCGTACACCGCCGAGGACATGTGGCACCGGCTGGGCCACGAGCCGACGGTGGCGTTGGCCGGCTGGCCGCAGGTCGACTCGGCCCTGGCGGCGGTGGACACGGTCACCTGTGTGGTGCAGGTGGCCGGCAGGGTCGCCGACCGCCTGCCGGTGCCGCCGGACGTCGGCGAGGACGACCTGCGGCAGCGGGCGCTGGCGTCGGCGGCGGTGCGGGACGCGCTGGCCGGGCGTAGCGTCGAGCGGGTGATCGTGCGCCCGCCCCGGCTGGTCAACGTTGTCCCCGACTGACCCCGCGCACCCGCCGGCTGACCTCGCCGCGCGCCGGCTGACCCGCGCGGTGTGCGGCCTGATGCCGGCCGACGGCGAGGTCGTGGGGTTGTTGGCCCTGATGCTGCTCACCGAGGCCCGCCTTCAACCATCCAACCCGGACGGATGAGGTCCTTCGGCGGCGACGGCACCCGGTCGATGGTATAGGAATGCACCTCGCTCGCCGTCCGAACGGGGACGGGTGGCAGGAGCGTACGTCGCCGGACACTGGGCCAAGTTATGAGGACCGGACCAGTTTGCGGCTCGCACTCCACGGGCCTCCGGACCTCTCGCGCGGCCCAGCGGGCTGCCCACCATCTGGCGATCATGGCCGAGTCGAACGACGGCGTTTGGCTGGCGCGGCTGGAGCAACGCCATACCGCCTCGCGCGGGAGGCGGCCCACGGACGCCCGCCAGCGGTGGATGCCACTGGGGCCGGCGTGCTATGTTGATGGTATTGGTCATGCTTATACATTGCCAACATCAGGAGGAGGGTTCGTGTCGGTTACCCAGGTTGATCTTGATGATGAGGCCCTCGCTGAAGCTATGCGATTGTCGGGCGCCAAGAGCAAGAAGGATACGGTCAACCTCGCGCTGCGCGAGTATGCGGCCCGCCACCGGCGGATCGCGGCACTGGACCGTCACGCGACCGCTGCCCAGGATTGGGACTACGAGGGGTGGCAGGCGATGCGCGCGGTCGACAAGTCACCAGCCGCGTGATCCACTTTTTGGTGGACTCATCGGCACTGTGGCGCATCCTCCGGGAACCCGCCATCCGCGCAGGTTGGTCCGACATCATCATCGATCACGGCATTGGATCATGTCATCCACAGCGGACGGAGTTCCGTCGATCCGCCCGGAGCATGGGTGACTACGAGCAGATGTCGCTGATGTTTACGGAACTCTATCCGGACGTACCGCTGCCCAAGAACACCTGGCAGTGGGTGGAGGCCGCCCAGTACCGCCTTCTGCGTGCTGGCGCGCTTCGAGCGCTGTCGTGTGTGGATCTTTTGATGTGCGCGGTGGCTGCAGGGCAAGGGCTGGTCATCCTTCATGACGACAATGACTTCGTCACTGCTGCCCAGCACCTCACCGAACTGCGCGAACGACGGGTCCAGCAGACTCCGTGAAGCAGCGAACAGCACAACTGTGTACATCAGTAGTCCCGGCCCGGCGCTCGACCCGTCGTAGGTCGCCGGCGGTGCTGACAGTTCGATCGCGGTCGCCGAACTAGCCGGACATCTCGCCGGTGCTGCCGGCTTCGGCCAGCACGCGTACGTCGTCGGGCAGTGCGTCGCGGACCCGGTCCATCAGCCCACCGGTGGTGGCCTCGTCCAGGGTCTCGAACACCACCCGAGCCTGGTAGACCGCCTGCGGTCGGTCGGCGCCGGAGCGTTCGGACACCCGGTTGATGAACTCTTCGCGGCTGAAACGCTCCCCGGTGCCGAGGCCGCTGAGCACCTCGGTGCGCCGCAGGTGCTCGCCAACCTCATGCGGCAATTGCGCCGCCAGGTTGTCGGTCAGCCCCTCCGGCAGCCGCTCGCCGAGGGTCTCTAGCGTCGAACGGACCACGCGTTCCGCGTCGCCGCGGCTGGCCAGCTTCGCCTTCGCCTGCACCTGCCCGATGAGCTCGTCGTGCTGCATGACCGCCTCCTTCGTGTCCACCCCGGTCCCCGGACATGTCCGTACCCGTGCCGGCGGCTCGGCACACCGCGGCGCGTCGGTAGACCAGCAGTGACATCGGGGCGGTAGCCTGATGGTATGCACGCAACCATTGACAAGGCAGGTCGCCTGGTGCTCCCGAAGGCGCTGCGCGACCAGATCGGGTTGCGTCCCGGTGAGGTCAATGTCTTCGTCGACGGCACCGGGCTGCGGGTCGAGCCCATCGCAGCCGACGCACTCGAAGAGCGCGACGGCCGGCTGGTGGTCGCGCCGTCGGGTCTCGGCATCGATGCCGAGACGGTGAGGACCCTGCGCGATGCCGACCAGCGGTGACGCCCCGGACCTGCTCGTCGACACCAGCGTGGCGGTGGCCCTGTCCGTGGCCGACCACGGGCAGCACGAGGCGGTGTGGGCCGCGTTGAAGGGCCGGCGGTTGGGGCTGGCCGGCCACGCGGCCTTCGAGACCTTCTCGGTGCTGACAAGGTTGCCGCCGCCGGCGAGGCTGACGGCGGCGGCGGCGCTGAGGCTGCTGCGTACGAACTTTCCCCACACCCGTTTTCTCGATCCGCAGCGCGCCGCGGAGCTGCTGGCCGCCGTGCCGGCGCACGGCATCGCCGGCGGCTCGGTCTACGACGCGCTGGTCGGTGCAGCTGCCAAGGAGCACGGCGTGGCGCTCGCCACCTGCGACTGCCGCGCCGTGTCGACGTACCGCGCGCTCGAGGTCGACCACCAGCTGGTCGGCGAACCGGGAACCGCCGACGGATAACCGGGCCGGACTTGCGCCGCCTGGTCAGGCGACGACGTCGACCGCGAGCCCGGGCACGCCGGACTCGCCGGTCGCCTCGCCGTACCGGATCTTCTCGGCTCGGGCGGCGGCCCGCAGCGGCTCGGCGATCTCGTCGGCCAGGGCGGCGGCCTCGGCGGTGGTGGCGTGCAGCACCACCGCCGCCACCCGGGCGCCGCCGCCGAGCCGCAGCGCGGTGCGCTGCGCGCGGACGTGGTCGAGCACGGTGGCCATCCGGTCGATCGCGCGCCGGTCGGTACGCCACCCCGGCTCGGCGGTCGGCCAGGCGGTGACGTGCAGGCTCGGTGCCTGCTCGTACGCCCGGTAGAACCGCTGGTAGAGGTGTTCGGTGACGTGCGGCGCGAAGGGCGCGAACAGCCCGACCACGGTGCGCAGCGAGCGCCACAGCGCGTGGCGGGCGCTGGCGCGCTCGTTCTCGTCGTGCTCGCCCGGGTGCAGGAACCGGCCCTTGATCATCTCCAGGTAGCGGTCGCAGTAGATCGACCAGAAGAACCGCGCCACCGACTGGTGCGCGGACATCACGTCGTACGCCTCCAGGTGCGCGGTGACCTCGTCGACGGTCTCGGCCAGGTGCGAGAGCATCCACCGGTCCACCGCGGTCAGCTCACCAGCCTGCAGCTCGCCCGGCGGCGCGGGCGGCCCGGCCGCAGCGTCGCCGTCGAGGTGGAGCTCGACGAACCGGCCCACGTGGAACAGCTTGACCGCGAGCTTGCGCCCGGCCCGCACGTCCTTCTCGTGGAATCGCAGATCGGCCCCGACGCGGGCCTTGGTGGCCCACAGCCGCAACGCGTCCGCGCCGTACCGGTCGATGGCGTGGTCGGGCACGTACCGGTTGAACCCGTCCGGTGTCGTCGCCTTCTCCAGGTCCCGCTTGGCGAGCTTGCGCCCCTGCTCGTTGAGCCCGTGCCCGGAGATCATCACGGTCGTCCACGGCACCCGTGCGTGGTGCAGCTCGGACTGCACCATGGTGTAGAACAGCCAGGTACGGATGATCTCGAACGACTGCACCCGCAGGCTCATCGGTCCCGGCGGGGCGCCCGCTTCGACGTTGATCTGCGGGGTCAGCGACGACGTCATCCAGGTGTCCATGACGTCCGGGTCGGGTGCGAGGTCGGTCGCTGCGCAGCGCGGGCACGCGGCGGGCGGGGCAGCAGCGAGCGGGTCGACCGGCAGCGCGTCCGGGGCTGCCGGCACCGGGGTGGCGCAGGCGCGGCAGAACCAGACCGGGAACGGGGTGCCGTAGTGGCGCTGGCGGCTGAGGTTCCAGTCCCACCTCAGTCCGTCGATCCAGTCCTCCAGGCGGCGCCGCATGAACTCCGGCACCCAGGTCATCTCGCCGGCGCGCTGCCGCAGTGTCTCGCGCAGGTCGCGAACTTTGAGGAACCACTGTGGCCGGATCTGGAACTCCACCGGGGTCTCGCAGCGCTCGTGCACCCCCACCGTCTGCTTCAGCGACGTGCTGTCGACCAGCGCGCCGGTCTCGGCGAGCTGCTCGACCGCGGCGGTGCGGGCGGCCGTCAGCGGCAAGCCGGCCAGCGCACCGGCGCGCTCGTCCAGCCGGCCGTCGGCGGTGACGACCAGCCGCAGGTCCAGCCCGTCGCGGCGCCAGCGGATCACGTCCTCGCCGTCGCCGAACGTGCACACCATCATCAGCCCGGTGCCGAAGTCGGGGTCGACGTCGGCGTCGGCCATGATCGGCACCTGGTGGCCGGACAGCGGCACGGTGGCGGTGGCGCCGACCAGTGCCCGGTAGCGATCGTCGTCCGGGTGGCAGTAGAGGGCCACGCAGGCGCCCAGCAGCTCCGGGCGGGTGGTGGCGATGACCAGCGGCTCGTCGCCGGGGCCCCGGAACGCGATCCGGTGCAGCCGGCCGGTGCGCAACAGGTCCTCCACGTCGGCCTGGGCGAGCGCGGTGCGACACTCGGGGCACCACAGGATCGCGTCCTCCACCCGGGCGATGTGTCCCCGCTCGTACAGGGCGAGGAAGCTGGCCTGGGCGATGCGCTGGGCCTGCGGCGAGATGGTCGAGTAGCGCAGCGACCAGTCCACCGACAGGCCGAGCTGGCGCCACAGCTGCTCGTACCCGACGGCCAGCCGCCGGGTCTCGGCCAGGCACAGGTCGACGAACTCGGCGCGGGCCATGTCGACCGAGCGCACCCCGTGGGCGCGTTCCACGTAGCGTTCGGTGGGCAGGCCGTTGTCGTCGAAGCCCATCGGGTAGAAGATCCGCTCGCCGCGCATGCGCCGGAACCGGACCACGAAGTCCGGCTGGGCGTAGCTCATGGCGTGGCCGACGTGCAGGTGGCCGGCGGACACGAACGGTGGGGGAGTGTCGACGCTGAACACCGGCCCGGCGGCGTCGCGGTCGAAGCGGTAGATGTCGTGCTGTTCCCACAGCGCGCGCGCCTGGGTCTCGATGGCGTGGTGGTCGTACGCGGTCAGGTCCATGCCCGGTCCTCTCGATTCCGTCGCTCAGGGTGTACGGGAAGGGCCGGCGGCCCGCGTCCGTG